>JAYPXQ010000210.1:0-1609 GCA_038135595.1 Halieaceae bacterium | reverse complement strand
TGGCGCTTGCCCGCGGGGTCTTCGAGAATGGATGCCCGCAAGGTGTTATCGGGATGGGTGTAGGCGCGACGCACGCCCTCGTTAATCATGTCCTCAAGACTCAGCTCGGCATCCCACTGCACCGCCATGCCGACCTCAATAAAAATGGTAACGATGCCGGTATCCTGACATATCGGTCGATGGCCCATCGCACAAATGCGCGAATTAATCAGAATTTGGGCCATGGCATCTTTGGCGGCTGGGTTCTGTTCCATCTCCCAGGCGCGGTGCACCGCCTGCACAAAGTCGAGGGGATGATAATAGGAGATAAACTGCAGTGCGTCGGCGACGCTATCAATAAGATCCTGTTGTCTGATCACCGTCATACTGTCGCGATTCCCGCCCTCTCGTTATCCCTCATGGCTACTGCAATACCGGCGCATTCATCGCCGCAAGGTCCGCCTCCAGCTCAGCAATACTCGCATTAACCTGTCGGCGAAAGGCATTGATGGACTCAATCCACTCGGCATTGCTTTCGACCTGCTTGCGCAGCGCTGCACGCTCAAGGTTGGCTTTATTCACGCCATCGGCCAGACGCTCGACGTCGGTCTGTGCACGCTGTGCATTGGCGGCGAGCCGCTCGAGATCGCCAGCGACTTTAGTGAGTGCCGACAGCGATTTTTCCATGGCCTCGATGCGCCCATTCTGCGCGGTACTTTTGCCAGTTAAACCGGCAATCTGTTTTTCCTGCGCTGATGCGCCCTTTTCGAGCTTGGTTAATGTGGCATTACTCACCTTTCTGGCATCCCACAGCTTCCGCACCTCGGTATCCAGCAGCCGCAACTGAGCACCCATCGCCGCCGCAGACTTGTTGACGGTCTCGTCGGTGTCGGAGAGCAACGCCTCCAAATCTGATACCCGGGTCTGGGTGGTTTTAAGCTGAGTTTGGGCTGTATCCAGTAGCGTTTGTAGCTGCCAGGCCCATCCACAGGCCACACCCGCCGCCGCCAGTGCCAGCGTGAGAACCAGCCGCGTGGCGAGCCCAATGCCCCCGCGCGTCGTTGCAGTGCGCGCGGGAATGGCACCCCGGGGCGCAGAACTGACAGCTTCATCTCGGCTCGCAGCAAAGGAGGGGATGTCGTTCAGGTCATCGCGTGACATACGGGCTATCCAAATACGCTTTACGCAATTATATCCTGCCTCTCTCCACTCCAGTGCACAGACCGCATTATTCCCGCTCTGCGGTCTTCAGTGCATCTCGTAACGCGCCGCCATCGCTGACCACTGAAGCCGGAATATTCAACTTCAGCACGCGTGCGGCCACCGGAAAAACATCGAGCTGATGCGCCTCGGGGATCACCGTTGCCGTTGTAAATGCGGGTCCGATAGCAACAAGAAACGCCGCCATGTCCTCAAGACTGGCCGGATAACCGTGCATTCCCAGAAGATCACTCCCCGCCGCGCCGCCGCGACGGAACACCCTAGGGGGTTCCGTCTCGATAATGACTGATGCCACGGCGGGGTGATCTAGATAGTGTCGACTGGCAAGCTCTTGTTTAGATAGCACGCGATAGCGGCCCTCGCTCATGCCCTTCAGTCTTTGGGATAGAGCGTCGATATCTGCGGCCGG
>JAYPXQ010000209.1:0-1659 GCA_038135595.1 Halieaceae bacterium | reverse complement strand
CGGTAACGGGCCAGCGACGGGAATCCAGGCCACCCCTGACATCGTCAATACGGATCACCTCAGCGCCCATCTGTGCCATCGCCAATCCGGCCGAGGGTGCGGCCACAAAAGCAGAGACCTCTACCAGACGCAGTCCTGCCAGAATACCCATTAGGAGTTGGCCGCAACGGCGTTCAATGCCTGCTCCAGCAACTGCCGTGCAATGACTTTCAAGGCGAGCGTTTCCTCCGCTCCCTCGAAAATGGACAGCACCCGCGCATCCACGAAGTAACGACTGACCGGCGTTTCCTCCGCGTAGCCCATGCCACCATGTATCTGCAGCGCTTCCCGCGTTATCCACTCTGCCGATCGACACGCGAACAACTTCACCAGACTGGATTCCATTTGCCCCTCGCCACTGTCGAGCAAGCTACCTACCCGATACGTGAAGCAGCGGCTGATCGCCACCTGCGCCGCCATTTTGGCCAGCTTCGCCTGCGTCAGTTGATATTCACTGAGCGGCGCGCCAAACACGTTGCGATCCTGAGCGTATCGAGTAGCGGCTTTGAGTGCGGCCCGCATGACCCCTGATGCTCTGGCGGCTGTTTGAATCCTGCCGCCTGTCAGACCAGCCATGGCGAGGTAAAAGCCTTTGCCCTCGCCTTCCTGTCCACCGATCAAATGTGTCGCAGGTACGAAGTAGTTTTCGAAAACCAGGTCATAGGAATGCATGCCTCGGTAACCGATTGTTGGGATCGCCTTACCCGCCAAGCGCCCACCCGACTCCTGTTCAAAGGAAAACTCATGCGCCTCCGTACTCGGCTTCTCCACCAGCAGCGCACTTAGCCCCTTGTGGCCCAAGGCTCGGTCCGGGTCGGTCCGGGCAATCACGAACAGAACCTGCGCTTTACCGGCGAAAGTGCACCAGGTCTTGGCGCCGTTCAGTAGCCAGCCGTCCTCGACTGCCGTAGCCCTGAGCGAGAGACCCGCGACATCGGAACCATAGTCGGGCTCGGTAATAGCGATACTGCAGAGCACATCACCAGAGGCAATTCGCGGCAACCACTCCAACCTTTGCGACTCCGATCCTCCTGTGAGCAAGGCGCGCGTGAGAATTTCAGGGCGAGTGATAAGGCTACCTGCCGCCGCCAGGGAAGCCTCAGAGAGCGCCTCGGTAACGACGATCATCGACAGATTGTCTGCACAATCATCAGGTGCGGTGCCGCCGTATCGCTGAGGAACAGAGATGCCGAAAACACCCATCTCGCGCATGGGCTGCAGAATCTCCTCAGGTACAGTGAGGTCGTGCCGGTGAATGCTCTCGGCGCGGGGGGCGACGATGTCATCTGCCAAACGCCTGAAAGCGGTTTGCATCATGGTTTTATCGTCGTCGAGCTCAATTTCACCGACGTCTGCCTGAAGCGCGATGACCTCGCGACCAATATCGGCCAGCCGACCCGGCTCCAGGCATGACTGAAGTGCGGAGCGCATTTCCATGCCGTCGAAGATACGGTCAAAGTCAGACGGGTCGATACCAAGAGGCAGTAGCAACGGTTCCAGTCGAACGCGTATCGATTGAATCGCAGTCGCCACATAAATAGCGCTCAGCGCCTTCTGCAAATCGGAGGCTGGCCCTGCCATGCCCTCCCAAGCAACCAGCGCGGCACGATACTCTGCATA
>JAYPXQ010000208.1:0-1662 GCA_038135595.1 Halieaceae bacterium | reverse complement strand
AAAACCCGACCAGCTGCCGGATGGGCGCGGAGGCCGCGAGAATATCCACCGAGCGTCGCCCCACAAAATCTGGCTTGCTGCGATTCATCGCCCAGTCCAACCCCACTTCACCCGGGTGGGTCATACCGTCGGTATCCTGCCCGACAATGATGTGACCCTTTTCCAGCCGCAGCAGACGCTGCGCCTCAACACCAAAGGGTTTGATTTGCCATGGCGCGCCCGCCTCCATCACCGCGTCCCACAACGCGGCGGCGAATAGACTCGGCACGTGCAGCTCGTAGCCCAGCTCCCCGACAAAACCGACTCGCATCAGGCGCGCGGGAACACCCGCTACATCGCTCTCTCGGCAACCGAGATAAGGGAAAGCGTCTGCACTGAGATCAATCGAACAGTTCAACGCCTCGAGCACCGCGCGCGAATCCGGCCCTGCGATGTTGATGGCCGAGAGGGCCGCCGTGACATTGGCAATGTCGACGGATAACCGCCACTGGGCGTTCCAGCGCAGCATCTCGCGATATACCCGGTCGACCCCGCCCGTTGTCGCGGTGACGTAAAAATGATCCTCTGCAAGACGCGCGGCGACGCCATCGTCGATAACCACCCCTTGCTCACTCACCAATACGGCGTAGCGGGTCCTTCCCACGGGTTGTTTGAGAAACCCATAGGTATAGAAGCGATTCATAAATTCGGCGGCGTCAGGACCGCGCAGCTCGATTCCACCCAGGGTGCTGACGTCGATCACACCGACGCCCGTCCTCACCGCTGTGACCTCCGCGGCCACGCAGCGCAGCTTGTCATCTGGCGCGCCGTAGAATGCCGGTCGCCCCCACAAACCTGCAGGCATCCACTGCGCGCCGGCTGCATCATGCCGGTCAGCGATCGCCGTGCGTCGATGAGGGTGGAACCGTCGGCCGGCGATGTGGCCCAGCGCCTCGGGCTTGACCGGAGGTCGCGCCGTGGTGACACCGGTTTCACTCACCGTGCGCTCAGTGGCCCTTGCCACCAACCGCGCAGTGGGCAAGGCTGAATGCCGACCCTGTGAAGGCCCCATGCCGACCGTCGAGTAGCGCTTCACCAGCTGCACATCGCGGTAACCCAGACGGGTCGCATTCACGATATCTTTAATCTGCAGATCCTCGTCGAAATCAACGAATTCCCTGCCCTTTGGGTGAGGAAAGATCGGCCAGGGATGATTCACCTTCGCCTCGCAGGTGAAGGACTCATCCTCTTCGGCAGTCATATCAATGCAACGCAGCGCGGCGCGAGCGGCATTACGGCCATCTGCCAATACCGCATCAAGTGAATGGACGCTGTTCACGCTACCCGCCAAAAAGAGCCCTGCGGGAAGCCCGCTCAACGTGAAGGCCGCGCGTTCGTCGTCGTAATCGAGTTTTGCCCCCGCCTGACACGCCATTTGATACGCCGGCATAAAGCCCGCACTCATGGCCAGGACCGCGCAATCCATTTGCGCCAACAACTCACCCACCTCGCCCTGCGCATCGATGCGATGGATATCGACACCACACAGTGACTGACTCCCTGAATCACGTCGCGCGGAGTAAACCGTGGCACCCATATGGACAGTCATGCCCCGCGCATTCGCCTCAGCGAGCAACGCGGCGTCATCGGGCGCATCGCGGAGATCTACGAGGGCCGCCAACG
>JAYPXQ010000207.1:0-1682 GCA_038135595.1 Halieaceae bacterium | reverse complement strand
ACGTGTTGATGTTCCAGGTAGCCACCCGGGTCGTGGGATTCCAGCTCTGTGTATCACCACCCTGCAAAGACGGCGTGCCAATAATCTCCGAGGGAATGGTGTCGGTGATCACAACATTACTGGCATCACCCGAGCCCACATTCTCATAGTGAAGCTGATAAGTGACCACGGAGCCCGCCGCAACCCTGACGCCGGTTTCCAAGGGGCCATTAATGGTTTTACGGAGCATGACATCCGGATCACGGTGGATAGTGATTTCTGGGCTATTGCTGTTTTTGTTTTGAGAACCGGCCGTGACATTCGCCGTGTTGGACAAGGCGCCCTCGGGCGCACTATCCGCTACACGCGCAGAGACGCTGAACTCATGGCTGTCTTGAGAGGTCAGCGAGGCCAGCGTCCATTGGACGGTACCCGACGAGCCCACTGCAGGGGTCGACGTCGCGCCGGGGGCCGAGACAAACAGCAGGTGCGGACTCAACTGGTCCGAAATGGTGAGGTTGCTGGCATCACCCTCTCCGGAGTTCACAACGACGATCTTGTAGGTCACCACCTCGCCCGGCACAAAGTCAGTTGTGTTGCCACTGAGTGCCTTGGTGATGCCAAGGGCGGGTTCTGGATTGGGCTTTACTGACGGCGGATCGGTATTGCCCTCAGGCGTGACAGGCGCGCTGGAATCACCTTCGCAGGGAATCTTCGCGTTGCGCTGCAGGGTGTCGTAGGCAATCGTAGGTATCAGGTTCCCGGACTCAAAACCGGAGAAGCGAAACTTTGAAGTCAGCCTCGACTGGCTGGGTGGATGCGTATACCCCTCATCAGGGTTGCCGGGAAGCGTAACGCCCTGAATCGTGGCCTGAATATTGCTGATATCGCAGGGCTGCCCATGGCCGGCGCCATGAAAGGTTACGGTGAGATTAAATGGGTCGCCCGGTGCGGGGTGCAAGGGGCTGACGGAATAGGTAACGCCGCCAACATACGTTGCTTGGCCGGGGTTTCCTTGCTTGGCCGCCTGGACAGTGCTGGTGGCAAATACTGAGAGCCAAACCAGACCCAGCGTGACCGCGAACCGCGCAAGCGAGTTTCGTGTATGGCGCGACTTAGTTTGCATGTCGGGGTGTCCTTACCCTTTGTTGTAAACGGCCCTGCTTATCATCTCTGCTTTGGTGTGGCGCTGACCTCACTCTTCATTGGGGCAATTCCTACCAACACGCCAACACCAAAATCGTCTCTATAGGCCCTCATCTAGCGTTATTTTGCTATCGGTCACGCTGAGCACCAAGAAAAAGACTGCACATACTCTTAGCAAATAGTGACAGTCGGACTCTTGGCAAATGACCGTAATCAACCCGCAATCGTGTTTCGGTAGAGCCACTGCGTTCTGTCGGCATGCGGAAGCAGCGGTTTGACAGCCCTGAGGTCGCTGGCAGATCAAACAAGCCGCATCGCAAGCCGCGACGATGCTTGCTCAGTTCAGAGCGTAAACCCGGAATCCAAGGTAACCAGTTGGCCGGTCACATAATCAGAACCCGTGATCAGCGACACAATCGTGTCGGCTACATCGTCAGGCGTGACCACGTGCCCGAGGGGGGTTTGCTCAGAGAACATCTTTTTCAGGCCCTCGTACTGCTCGGCATCGCCGCCGCCCCAGGTGTTAAAGGCCCAGTCGCCATCGATGAGACCGGGCA
>JAYPXQ010000206.1:0-1708 GCA_038135595.1 Halieaceae bacterium | reverse complement strand
GAGGTGGCGGCAAGCTCCTCGTTAACGCCCGGTTGGAAGTGAATATGATGCGCATCAAGATAGGGCGCTGCCTTCCACATGGCTTGGTCAACGCCACCCAACGGGCTACCCCGATATCCGGATACGAAGCCCGCCGTATTAAGCCCTCGCTTGCTGTCCCGCTGGTGTTGCAGCATCGGAAGCCGAACCAGTGCCTCGATCCCGGTCATATAAGCGGTGTCGTGGTCGTGGGTGTATTTGTCGTCTAGCGAGACTTGACGCAATGCTGCGGGTCCTGCGCGTCCCATGTGTTTGCCCCCAAAAATAAACACTCCTGAGATTATGTATTGCCGGGGCGGGGAAATTTATTTTGAATCTTTGCTTGGATGACCTATAAATGAATAAGTTATTTTCTAAACGATAAAAAACAGAAAAAATTAGATATGACGATCGACCCCACAGATAAAAAACTGCTTGGCTTTCTTCAGGACAATTCGGATATCAGCACTTCGGAGCTGGCGGAGAAGCTGCATATGTCGCAGTCTCCCTGTTGGCGTCGCGTCAACCGGCTTGAGGAGCAGGGCATTATCCATAAGCGGGTGGCGGTGCTGGATCGTGAAGCCCTCGGTATCGGCGTTGTGGTTTTTGCGACGGTCAATTTGACGCAAACCGGCAGACAAAATCTGCTCGAGTTTGAGAGGATGATAGAGGGCCACCCCGAAGTGCTTGAGTGCTACACCATGACGGGAATTTGGGACTACATCTTGAAAATCGTGACGCGCGATGTGCGGCACTACGAAGATTTTGTTAGGAACACGCTCAGCGCCAGCGAGTTAATTCGCGAGTTGCATTCGCACATTGCCGTGACTGAGATTAAGAACACCACAGCGTTGCCACTGACCACGCAGGTCGATTGATCCTACTGTGTCGACCCCTCTCGATTCCTCGTATCCCTCGCGCTGCCCGCGTAACCTGAGCGATGTTGATCTGTTTGGGCCCGGATCGCAGGAACACTGGTACGACGCTTATCCCATCTTGCACCGCGAGGCTCCGGTGCATCGGCTACCGGGGGAGGGGCTGACGCCAGACTCCGACGCCTTCATCTTGAGCCGGTACGAAGATATCAACCGCGTCGTAAAGGATCCCGTTCGCTACACGCCGATTACCTCACTCATGGTCGAGCAAATGGCGGCGGCTGAGACGCCTCCCGAGGACATGGATTACATCAACATGATGATGGTCTCCATGCTGACGTTACGGCCAACGGTCGAGCTATGGCGAGCCCACCGTAAGGAACTGACGGACCCCTGGGTGGGCCCGGGAGCCGAGCGGCATCGCGAGATGATTACCCGGCACGTCGACGCATTGATTGACCAGTTGCCGAGCGCGGGCGAAGTGGACTTTGTACAGGCCTTCGCAAGGCCCTTGCCGCAACAGGTGATGGCGGAAGTGCTGGGTTTTCCGGAGTCAGATATCCCGCAGCTGGCCGCATGGGGCGAGGCGCAGGTCATGCCCTTCGTTTACGGGGAGGGCCACTTGAACCGCCTGACCGACGAGCAACTGGCGGTACAGTTCACGCAGCTAGATGGATTCAAGGAGTACGTGCAGGACATCGTCCGAGCTAAGCGGCAGTCGCCGGCCGACGACATGATCAGTTTCTTAACGCAGGTCACCTATAGCGCGCTGGATCGCAAGCTCACCGATCTTGAAATCAACGGCATCGTGTATG
>JAYPXQ010000205.1:0-1731 GCA_038135595.1 Halieaceae bacterium | reverse complement strand
GGCACGGATTGCCCTTCTTGACCCTGATTTTTTTCGGGGTGAGTCCCTTTTTTGCCTCTGCTCAGGAACCCGACACCACGGCGACAGCAAGCGAGCCGGCGCCCATCGTAATCGATATGGCAACACCATTGGAGGCTGAGCGTCCCCCACCGCCGCCACCTGAACCCAGCGCGCTGGGCGTGTACCGCAATTACATTCAGTCGATGGAAGCCAGCGCAGGCGCTTTTGCGCCGGGGCTCACCGAGCAGCTGCTGGGGCTTGGGCTCAACCTGCAAGCCCTCAACCGCCACGAAGAAGCCGAGGCGGTGCTCAAGCGCGGCGTGCATGTCAGTCGTGTGCAATCGGGGCTATATGCCGCAGACCAGATACCGTTATTACGTGCCGAAATTCGCAGTCTCACCGCGATGGGGCGCTTTGATGAGGTCGATGAGCGCCAGCGTTATCTCGCCAGGGTGGAATCAGAAGCGCTCGAAGGAACCCCTGCCTCTATCTCGGCGCTCTTGGATCAGGGAGCCTGGGCAGAGCAGGCGTGGGAGCTGCGCCTGGGTGAGCAAGAAACCCACCCGGAGCACCTCGCCCGCAGTTGGGAATACTATCGACTCGCCTATAACCAGAGTTCGCAACTCTACGGGGAACAGTCCCTTGCACTGGTGAAGCCGCTCGAGGGCATGCTGCGGTTGCAGTATCACTTTGCCTCGATGCAACGGGACAGCGCGAGCCACAATGCATTCGACAACAACAACTATCGCCAAACCACGTCGCTAGGGGGTGTATACCGTCGGGGCGAAGCCGTGCTCACCAATATCTACGCCGTAAAGCGCTTCAACGGCTCCAGCGCGGGAGAACAGGCCAGCGATCTCGCCAAGCTCGGCGACTGGGCCTGGTGGATGGGGCGCAAATCCCATGCCTACAATTACTACGAGCAAGCCTGGAACAGAATCACACCGTCGCCAGCACCAGAGCCTGATGTCGATACCACCTCGGCCAGCACCGATAGCAGCGCTGAAGCCAAGGGCATCGCGCCGCCCGCCGGTGACGGCGAACAGACGAGGGTAGCTGCCGCAGAAGAAACACCCGAAACCGATGGCCCCGATAGCACCGAGACCGCCAATGCCGCCGCTGACACGCCACCGGCTGAACCCGCACCCGTCGATGATCCTGTAATGCGAGCCGCGTTGTTCGAGACCAGCACCCCCCTCCCTGACATAGACAGTCTTCGACCACTGCCACCCTTTAGCAGAGACGACACCGGCCCGGTCGTAGTGCAGTTTCGGGTTGATGAGTTGGGAAAAGTCAAAGATCTCGAACGACTGACGATAGCCGATGAGCCAGAGTCGGCGTCGGACGCCTCCGAGGAGGGCGACAGTGATCAATCTGACCTGGCATCAGCGGAAGTTGTCGCTTCGAACGTAGAACGATTATTCAGAAAGATGCGGCGAACCCGCTTCAGACCGAGATACGAGGCCGGCGCGCCAGTTGAGACCGATACGGTTATCTGGTCCTTTGCTCTGGACCCGTTTGGCAGCAACAGCATGGAACTGCAACCGCAATGACCTATACCTCGCTCTCTTGCAAGCCCACTCAACTGAAGCTTTTGTTAGCGTTGGCGTTGGTGGGAATTTTGTTGCTGCTGGCCGGTTGTCCCTCGGCGAGTACGCCCACTACCCCCTCGGTACCTACGCCGCCATCGACCTCCTCTAGCTCGGGCGCTTCATCTCCCAGCGGGGGTGG
>JAYPXQ010000204.1:0-1768 GCA_038135595.1 Halieaceae bacterium | reverse complement strand
ATCAGGTGTAAACCGTCTTCGTACTCGGTGCGATTGTCGCGCAGCAAGCGCAGTAACATGGATCGATTGACCTGGCTCGAGGCCGACAGCGTCGCGGGCTCGATTTGCTCGAGCTGCTGAACAAACTGACCTTCTTGCTCGTACCGTGCGGTGAAAGCCTCGGGGCTCCTATCAGTCCACAGGTGATTGCCCGAGCGATCGCCGTAGTCCAGCCTCATCTCCGGATATTGGGACAGTGTCCATTGCCAATGCGTGTCGATAACCTGGTCGAGCGTGGCCTCGGCGGTGGTCTCGTGAGATGCGATAGCGGTGTGACAACACAGCAGGAGTGCCAGACCGATCGCGGGCATAGGCCGCGCTCTCGTAAACGTTGCGTGACCCTTTACAGGCACAGGAGCGAATCTGCGGGCTGGCGTGGGTAGTTTTTGGTTGGCGATTGATGTCACTGTGCGTGTGCTCCGCAACGGGGTTTTTGTCAGATCAGCGTCCCAGTAGTGAACGCGCGATCAGTTCGCGCATGATTTCTGAGGAGCCGCCGTAGATGGTTTGGATTCTGGCGTCCACGTAGAAACGCGATATGGGGTACTCGGCGGTGTAGCCGTATCCGCCAAATAGCTGCAGGCATTGGTCCGCCACGCGACACTGCATCTCGCAGCTGGCCAACTTGAGCATGGCAGCGGTATCAGATGTCAGCGTGCCAAGCGCGTATTGTTGCGCGCACTGCTCATAAAATGCGCGGTTGATGGCGATGTCAGTCTTGACCTCGGCCAGCTTGAAGCGCGTGTTCTGGAACTGACCAATCTTTTGCCCGAAAGCCTCTCTTTCCTGCACATATTCCACGGTGATTTTCAGCGCACCTTCCGACGCGGCGACCGCTTGCGCGGCGATACCCAGGCGTTCCCGAGGTAACTCCTCCATCATGATGACGAAGCCTCGATTTTCCTCTCCTAACAGCGCGCTTGCCGGCAATCGAACGTCGTTGAAAAACAGGAGTGCCGTATCCGAGGTGTGCTGCCCGATCTTGTCTATTTTTTTCGATTTTTCGAAACCCGGACTGTGGGCGTCCACCAGAAATAGCGAGGTGCCCTTGGCACCTTTTCCTGGGTCGGTAATCGCGGCGACGATCACCAAGTCAGCGTGGATGCCATTGGTAATGAAGATTTTTGAGCCGTTTAACACCCACTCGTCACCCTCTCGGACGGCGTTGGTCCGGATCCCCTGAACGTCTGAGCCGGCGCCGGGTTCGGTCATGGCGAGTGCCCCGACAACCTCTCCCTTGGCCATTTTGGGTAGCCACTGTGCTTTTTGCTCTTCGCTACCGTGGCGACTGATATAGGGCGCGATGATATTGTTATGAATGCCGTAGCTTGAGGCAAAGCCGCCAAAACCCATTTCGGACAGCTCTTCGATCATCGCCAGAGTCACGTGGGGTGAAGTGCCCGCGCCACCGTATTGCTCTTCCATATCCGGACACAGCAGACCCGCGTCCCCGAGGCGATTCCAAAGAGACCTGGGTACCATGCGCTGGGCTTCCCATTCTTCATAATGCGGCGAGATTTCTTGTTCAAAGGCGCGCCGCGCCATATCGCGGAATAGGGTGAGTTCGTCCAGATCGATGGCTTGATTCATGGGGGTCCTCTGCGTAATTTGGGTCGGCTGAGTGGGAAAGGATGGGCCCAAAGTATACAGTGCTGCCCGGCGAGGTGACACGAGTAAGCCGGCAAGGAAAGGTCGATGTCGATTAAAGGTGATGACAGGCTGGCGCGGT
>JAYPXQ010000203.1:0-1821 GCA_038135595.1 Halieaceae bacterium | reverse complement strand
GCACGCGGGGATGGTTGTGCCCCATGATCATCGGACCCCAGGAGAGCACGTAATCGATATAGCGCTTTCCGTCGGCGTCAAATAAATACGCGCCGTCGGCGCGTGCCATGAAGCGCGGTGTGCCGCCCACGGCTTTAAAGGCCCGCACGGGCGAGTTCACGCCACCGGGGATGGTGTTTTTGGCGCGCTCAAAGAGCGCTTCGGATCGACTCATGACTGACCAGCTTGCTTTTGTTTCGACTGATTATCGCAGGCCGCGGGCTCCCGCGCATCCCGTTAGGATCAACTGCCCAGCATCGGTCGCAGGTAAACCAACAGCACGATGGCAAATAAGAACAGCACCGGGACTTCGTTGAACACGCGATAGAACACATGGGTGCGGTCGTCCTCACCGCGGCACACTCTGCCGACATAGACCCCGGTTTGAAAATGGTAGGCAACCAAGCAGGCGACGCCGCAAAGTTTGACGATCATCCAGCCGGAGGATAGGTAGTAGTCCCACTGAAACGACAGGCGCCAGAGGCCCAAGCCAATGGCGAGAAACATAAACGGGGTCACAAACCGATACAGTTTGCGCGCCATGACGGCCAATACGGCCTTTGTTTCGGGCTCCGGGCTCTGGGCGTAGTACACCAGTATGCGCGGCAGATAAAAGATGCCTGCAAACCAGCAGACAACGAATATGACGTGAAAACCCTGTATCCACAGCATGGGGGCTTGTCCTTGTGCGCTTTGGTAAAAAGCCCGTCCGGTCATGACACTGCGCGATCGATCATGAGACAGTACGCGCCCCGCAACACTAACAGAAGCAGGCGTAAAAATGATCAGGGTAGGCGTCGTCGGCGGAACCGGATATACGGGCGTAGAGTTACTCCGCCTGTTGCTGCGTCATCCGTCCATTTCGCTGGAGCTCATTACCTCCCGCGGTGAGGCGGGCCGGCGCGTCGATGATTTGTTCCCCAGCCTATTGGGCGTCAGTGATCTTTGTTTTACCGATCCCGCCGAGGCAGATTACACGCGGTGTGATGTGGTGTTCTTCGCCACGCCACACAATGTTGCTATGGGTGAGGTGCCCGCACTGCTCGCTCAGGGAGTTCGCGTAGTGGACTTGTCGGCGGATTTTCGTCTGCGCGACGTCGCTGTCTGGGAGCGATGGTATGGCGAAAGCCATGCTGCACCTGCCCTGTGTGAGACCGCTGTTTATGGCTTGCCCGAAACCCACCGCGACGCGATTCGAAGCGCTCAGCTGGTGGCGTGTCCCGGCTGTTATCCGACCGCGGTGCAATTGGGTTTTTTGCCATTACTCGAGGCGGGCATTGTCGACCCCAGCGCACTGATTGCCTCCTGCGGTTCCGGCGTGAGTGGCGCGGGCCGACAGGCCAAGCTCGGAGGACTATTGACCGAAGCGGGGGAAAGTCTTGCCGCCTACGGTGTTGCTGGCCATCGCCATCTGCCAGAAATGGAGCAGGGCCTCTCCGGGATGACCGATCAGCCCGTGCAGCTCACCTTCGTGCCGCATCTTGTGCCCATGAGTCGGGGTATTCATGCGACGTTGTTCGCCACGCTGACCGCGACCGACGTCGATTTGCAACAGCTGTACGAGGACCGCTTTGCTGACGAACCCTCGGTACTGGTGCTGGCGGCAGGTGCTCACCCGGCCACGCGTAATGTGCGCGGCGCCAATATCTGCCAGTTGGCAGTGGCTCGACCCCAAGGGCGTGACACAGTAGTCGTCATGTCGGTGATTGATAATCTGGTCAAGGGGGCCGCGGGCCAAGCGGTGCAAGCGATGAATCTGATGTTTGGGCAACCCGAGAGCGC
>JAYPXQ010000202.1:0-1880 GCA_038135595.1 Halieaceae bacterium | reverse complement strand
GGCGATTTGCATCAGAAGGGCTTTCTGCTCCCTCTCTTCATGATGCTCGCATCACAGTCTCAGGTATCGCGGCTGTTGGCCTTAAAAAATGGCAAGCTCTGAGACCATAGCCACTAGCCCAGTAAGCGCGCCCATCAGGGAAATCACCCTCTCTCAATTGCAGAGTGCCCCCGAGGCCTGGCTGAGCGAAGCCACCCCGTGGGTATTGCGCGACGCTGTCGCTGACTGGCCCCTTGTTCAAGCGGCAAAAGAGAGCAGCGCCAACTCACTCAATTACATCCGCCGATTTTATAAAGGGCATAAGGTTTCCGCGTTTTTGGGAGAGCCAGAGATCGAGGGGCGCTTTTTTTACAATCAGGATTTCAGTGGGTTCAATTTTTTGCAAGTGCAAACCCGCCTGGACCAAGTTATCGCGAAGCTGCAAGAAATGGCAGATGCACCGACATCGCCGAGTCTTTACGTGGGCGCAACCAATATTGCCCACTGGCTACCTGGGATGGAACTCGAGACACCGTTCGTCTCGCCACTCCCCTCTCCACTTACCAGCCTGTGGCTAGGCAATGAGACGGTTGTGGCACCCCATTTCGACTATCCGGCAAATATCGCCTGCTGCGTGCTTGGCGCTCGTCGCTTTACCCTGTTTCCTCCAGATCAGGTTAAAAACCTTTATATCGGACCCTGGGACATCACGCCCGCCGGGCAACCCATTAGCCTCGTGAATACCCGAGACCCCGATTACGATAGGCATCCCCGTTTCCGTGAGGCGTTGACTGTTGCCCAGGCAACGGAACTTAAACCAGGCGATGCCATCTACATTCCCTCTCTCTGGTGGCACCAGGTCGAATCGACGGCAAAGATCAATGGCCTTGTCAACTTTTGGTGGACCACTCAGCCAAGAGAATATGGGCGCCCCATGGACGCATTTAATCACGCCTTACTCTCGATAAAGACATTACCCGAGGCGGAGCGCCATGCTTGGGCGACGCTCTTTGATTATTATGTGTTCTCTCAGCAATCGCGGGACGAGCAGCGCTGGAAAAATAGTGCCATTGATCGCACAGAGCACCTCAACGTTGACGTCGCCAAGAAACTGAGGGGCGAACTCATCAACAATTTGAAGCAAGTATGACTGACTTTAAAGATAGACCCATCAACCGAGTGGTCATAGCAGGCGGCGGCACCGCCGGCTGGATGGCAGCCGCAGCCTTATCCCGACTGGTGGGCCGCCAGCTGGAAGTGACTCTTGTAGAATCCGAGGAGATTGGCACCGTTGGCGTGGGTGAAGCGACAATTCCCACACTACTGACCATGAACCGGCTGCTGCAAATTCCCGAACCCGACTTCATAAAAGCGACTAGCGGCACCTTTAAACTTGGGATCCGATTTGAGAATTGGCTCTACGAGGGTCACGACTACATCCACTCTTTTGGTGATACGGGCAAGGGCTGTTGGGCCGGCGGTTTTCAACACTTTTGGAAGAAAGGGCAGCAACAAGGGTTAGCCGCAGAATACGGCGCTTATTGCACAGAGCTCAGAGCGGCCGTTGAAAATAAATTCGGCATTCTGTCTGAGCACAAGTTGAACTACGCCTATCACTTGGATGCTACAGCCTACGGGCAATACCTTCGACGACTTGCCGAGGCGAATGGAACACGACGGATTGAGGGGCAGATTGCGCATGTCTCGGTTTCGGAAACGACCGGTTTTATCGATTACCTGCAGCTAAAAGACGGGCAACAGATTGCTGGGGATCTCTTCATCGACTGCACGGGCTTCAGAGCTCTGCTGATTGAGGACGCGCTAGGAACGGGGTTCGATGACTGGAGCCACTGGTTACCCTGCAACCGGGCCTGGGCGGTGCAAACTGAACTCACTGGCGA
>JAYPXQ010000201.1:0-1913 GCA_038135595.1 Halieaceae bacterium | reverse complement strand
AGCAACTTGAGGAAAGCGAGGGTCTGCTCAACATCACGCACCATCTGCGTCGAATTGAAAATATCGCTCATGCGATCAAAGGCGATGCCCTCTAATGGCGGATGCAGCCGTTGCATCACCGCCATGACGATACCGTCTTCCTGAATATAAAGGCCCTCGCTGGTTTCGATTTCACCGAACTGCCAGGCGACCGACGGCACCAGTTCTCGCCAGCCATGTTCGGCAAGAAAGTCCCGCGCCCAGTCGCTATCCCAAGTGCGCATATTGATGTCAAACAGACCGCCGGGCGTCGTGACAGCGGCGTTCAAAGGGCGCAGCGGCGGAACGCTCTCTGGAACCGAAAGCAGCACCACCTCGCAGTGTCGAGACGGCGCCGTCCAGCGCATCACATCCGTCGCCGCGCCCAGTCCCCAGAAGTCACATGCGTCAGCGTGGTGTTCTGCGGGCTGTGATTGCCAACCGAGCGCATCGAAAAAACCGCCCAACTCGCCGGCGTGGGCAGTAGTGATGACCACGTGCGAGAAACCGCTCTCTCTCACAGACACCCCCCTCTGATGAATCCACACGACATCATACCGTCTACCAGAACCGGGTATCGGGGAGCAATCGCAGATTCGGACTCACGGATCGGATTTCGCCAACCGATAATCCATCGCGCGAGTTGCCCAAACCTCTGCTACCCTTTGTCTACATTATTGGTGCATTGACGTTGGCCGGGAGGCGCTTCATGAACGCAGTGGTATCCACCATCACACAGTTATTACCTGCCGAGATCATCACCACAGATCCCGAGCAGATCACGCTGTACTCTCAGGATGTGTTTACGGTTGGGCCGCCTATCTGTGCGGTTGTCCGACCACGCGACATTGAGGAAGTGCAGGCACTGGTGCGTGCCTGCCTGGAGCGCGGCACACCGATCGTCACCCGGGGTGGCGGTATGAGCTACACGAGTGGTTACCTTGCCACTGCGCCCGACAGCGTGTTGGTCGATATGGCCCAGATGGATGCCGTTGTTGAGGTCAATCTGGAAGATCGGTACGTGACGGTTGAGGCGGGGTGTAGCTGGCAGAAGCTCTACGAACATCTCTCGCCGCTGGGCGTTCGAACACCCTACTGGGGCACCTTGTCAGGGCGATACGCAACCGTCGGCGGCGGGCTATCACAAAACAGCATTTTCTGGGGCAGCGGTCAGAGCGGCACGGCGGCAGATAATGTGCTCTCGGTGAGCGTCGTTACTGGCAAGGGTGAAGTCATTGAGACCGGCTCGGCAAGCCAGCAACATGCCGCGCCTTTTATGCGGCACTTTGGCCCGGATTTGACCGGCTTGTTTCTGGGTGACTGCGGAGCGCTGGGCATAAAAGTTCGCGCCACACTGCCCCTGGTTCCCGTTGCCGGGGCGAAGGGCTACACCAGCTTCGCTTTTGACGATTCAGGACCAATGCTGCGCGCGATGGCAGAAATTTCTCGCCAGTCCCTGACCACCGAATGCTTTGGTTTCGACCCCTACCTGCAACATCAGCGTATGAAGCGGGCCAGCCTTGCGGCGGACGCCCAACAACTCACAGGCGTGCTGCAAAACGAATCCGGCATCGTGAACAAAATCAAACAGGGCGCAAAGATTGCGCTCTCCGGCCGCCGCTTTATGGACGACGTGGAGTGGGCCATGTTCACAATCAGCGAAGGCCGGACGGAGGCGGAGGCCGAACATCAGGCCGAGCGGATTCGTGAGATTTGTTCAGCAGAGGGCGGTGTGGAACTGCCCGACAGCATCCCGCGGATATTGGCTGCCAATCCCTTCGGCCCGGTCAATAACATGGTGGGCGCGGAAGGTGAGCGCTGGCTGCCGGTACACGGTCTGGTACCCCACTCCCGCGGCGAGGCGGTAATGGCTGCGGTGGAGGGGGTATACGAGC
>JAYPXQ010000200.1:0-1913 GCA_038135595.1 Halieaceae bacterium | reverse complement strand
GAATTCAAGGAAGAGGTAACGCAAATGATACTCGAGGGCACAGCTATCGAGATCGAATACGCGCGCGACACGATGCCCCGTGGCGTGCTCGGTATGAATGCGGCCATGATGGAAGAGTACCTGCACTTTATCGCCAACCGTAGGCTCACTCAGCTGGGCCTCGCTGAGCAATTCCCGGGGGCGCAGAATCCCTTCCCATGGATGTCAGAAATCATGGACTTGCGTAAAGAGAAGAACTTCTTCGAAACGCGAGTCATTGAGTACCAAACCGGTGGGGCCCTTAACTGGGACTAGTCCCTTACCCTTATCTCAGGGCGCTTCGGCGCCCTTTTTCGTGTCTGACCCGCGACTTTTTATCTCCTGAGAATTCGTTCTTCCGGCATGGGAGCGCTACACTCGTCCTTCACAAAAAAGGAGTACGACCATGTCACTTTGGGATCGCATTGACGCAGAGAGCAGACCCCCGCTAGAAGCATTATGGGAAGCGCTTCCCGGAGGCCTCAACGGCATCCCCGATATCGTCGCTCGCAGAGCAGCCATGTCGGCGTCGAGAGCCGCTGCACCAAAGGGTACCTTCCCTCGACTACAGATTGCTGAACATCAATACCCAGGGCCTGACGGGAGCTTAACGTTACGGCTTTACCGGCCCGAGACGGCGGCGGCGTTATCACCCGGGCTGATATATATCCATGGCGGCGGCATGATCATGGGAGACCTTGAGAGCCAGGACGAGAACATGCGAGAGGCTGCCACCGAGCTAAACATGCCGATTGCGTCTATTGACTACCGCAAGGCGCCCGAACACCCATACCCTGCAGCCCCCGAGGATTGCTACGCCGGTGTCAGTTGGGTGTTTGCCAATCCCGAAACGCTGGGCATGGACCCGACCAATATAGGGCTGATGGGCGCCTCTGCGGGTGGCGGTCTCGCACTCGCGACGGCATTGATGCTCCGAGATCGTGGGGGTCCTGAGCTAGCCTACCTGTTGCCCATTTATCCGATGATCGACGATAGACATGCTACGCCCTCCTCTCACGAGGTGGTTGATATTGGCATTTGGGATCGCGCAGGCTCAATAGAGGCTTGGGGCTGGTATCTCGGTGGCAAGGCGGCCGACGCCTACGCTGCTCCAGCTCGCGCTGAAGATCTCACCCGTCTTCCTCCCACCTACATCGATGTCGGTGATCTAGATTTATTCCGCGATGAAAATATCGAAATCACACAGCGACTCTCCGCGGCTGGAGTCTCTGTGGAATTCCACCTATGGCCAGGCGCGTACCATGCGTCTGAGTTGTTTGCACCTGATGCCGCACTGAGTCGCCGCATTTGGGCCACCCGCTACGCCGCAATTCGGCGGATGGCTGGTTTGAGTGAGTGAAGCTCGAAAACGCATGGATCAGTGATGGCGTCGCCGATCGCCGTCAACGCGTAAAACCACACGAACGGGCATGGACTGCTTATTTCTATCAGCCCGCGCTGTTAGGATAGATGACCAGCAAGGGTAGTACCCAACACACCATGAGTCGAAGAGGAGTCTCCATGCAAAAAGGGCATTGTCTGTGCGGTAACGTTCAATACGAATTTGATGAGACGCAAGTGGGCTTTGGACTCCATTGTCATTGCAAAGATTGTCAACGCGTCACGGGGTCAGGCAAAGCAACCGTGATCATGTTCCCCGAGAGCGCAGTCACTATTGAGGGCGAATATAAAACCTTTGGCTCACTCGGTAGCGAGGGCTCCCACGTGAATCGCGGTTTTTGTCCGAATTGCGGCAGTCAAATGTTCACTTTTGTGGATGAGATCCCAGGACAACTGTTCATCAAGGCCGGAGGTATGGAAGACACCAGCTGGCTCAGCGTGGAAACCACTTGCTGGACCAGCACCGCCAGAGATTGGCTCCCCGCCGACACCAA
>JAYPXQ010000199.1:0-1914 GCA_038135595.1 Halieaceae bacterium | reverse complement strand
TACAGCGTGGCGCCGCGCTCTATGCCAATTACTGCATGGGGTGCCATTCGCTCCAGTACTCCCGCCATAACCGTGTTGCCCGAGACCTGGGTATTCCTGAGGATCTGTACAAGGGCAATCTTGTATTCGACCCAGAAATCAAGCTGGGTTCGTTGATGACGAACAGCATGGACAAGGGGCAGGCCAAGATTTGGTTTGGCGCTACGCCTCCTGACCTCACGTTGATCTCACGGGCGCGTCAACCGGAGTGGCTCTACACGTATTTGCGGGCTTTTTATCAAGACGATCTGCGACCCTACGGTGTGAATAATCGGGTGTATCCCAATGTGGGAATGCCACATGTGCTGATGGAGCTTCAGGGCCTTCCTGCGTGTTATGACGAATCGGGAGAGATGGCAGCGAAAGCCTCAGACTGTAAAACGCTTGAAATGGCGACGGCGGGTGTAATGTCACCGGACCAGTTCGATGGCGCAATCTACGATTTGGTGAATTTCCTCGCTTACACGGCTGAACCCTACAAGTCGGATCGTCTGCGGATTGGCACATACGTGCTGTTGTTTCTGGTGATCTTCTTTATCTTCGCCTGGCTCTTGAATCGCGAGTACTGGAAAGACGTTCATTAGAGCGGGTTAATTCTGAGGGGACATCCAGTCCCCCCTTTTGAGTGGTAGACTATCGCTCCCAACTACCAGAAGAAAATCTATGTCTGATGATGCCTCTGGGATCGTCTCCAAACGATCCTCCATGACCCTGTTCTCTGATAACACCAGTCACTATAGCCATCGTGTCCGCCTCGTGTTGGCAGAAAAAGGCGTGACGGTCGAGTTGGTGGAATCTGAGACAGGATCGACGCCCCCTGAGCTGGGTGACCTTAACCCCTACAACAGCATGCCTACGCTGGTAGACCGAGAGCTGGTTCTCTATGAATCCAAAGTGATGATGGAGTATCTCGACGAGCGCTTCCCGCACCCCCCTCTGTTGCCTGTCTATCCCGTCGCGCGGGCTGAGAGTCGGTTATTCGTATATCGCATTGAGCGCGACTGGGCTACGCTGGTAGACGCTATCCAGTCCTCTCGCAGCGACAACGTGGTGTCGAAGTCCTGCAAGGAGCTGCGAGAGAGTCTGGTTGCGGTGGCGCCAATTTTCGCCGAGAAGCCCTTCTTTATGAGCGAGGAATTTTCGCTGGTCGATTGCTGTGTAGCCCCCATTCTGTGGCGCTTGCCCTCCCTCGGTGTCGATATTCGGCCGAGCAAGCAGTCGAAACCACTTTTTGATTACATGGACCGATTGTTTAATCGAGAGGCTTTCCGCGAGAGCCTGTCGGTGCAGGAGCGGGAGTTGCGCCCCTAGGGACGCATTTGTTTTTGAATTCCAGTCGGCCCTACATCATTCGTGCCATTTACGAGTGGATTGTCGATAACGGTTGTACGCCCCATCTTTTGGTCGACGCAGGCATAGACGGGGTCGATGTGCCTCAAGCCTATGTGTCCGATGGCCAGATTGTCCTGAATATTTCCCCCAGCGCTGTCGTGGGTCTGGAGATGACTAACGAGGCGGTGTTTTTCAACGGCCGCTTCGGCGGCGTCGCGACTGACATTCTGGTGCCAATCGGCGGCATCCTTGGCATTTATGCCCGCGAGAATGGTCAGGGCATGATATTTGATGCGGCCGCCCCGGAAGATCCCCCCGAGCCCCCCGCTGGCCGGGGTCGCCCTAGCTTGAAGGTGGTGAAGTAGCAGGGGCGGAGATGATCTCGAAGAGTTTGACGATTCTTTCTGCGCTGTTGACCTCGGCCGCTTCCAGTGCCACGCGATCTGCTTCTTCCGCTGTGAGCAGCCCCATACGATAAACGACGCTATTTTCGGTGACGACTTTGACTCTTGAGCCCGGGGTGTCTGAGCTAGCGAGCAGCTT
>JAYPXQ010000198.1:604-1920 GCA_038135595.1 Halieaceae bacterium | reverse complement strand
CCTGATGGATAAACCCACCTGCACTATGGAGCGGTATGCGCAGCCAGGCGTTCAGTGAAGACAGCTCAGAGGGCGGCATCCCGCTGTTAAAAAAGCTCTGGGGCCGACTGGCGCCAGTGCTCCGGGCTAATCGTCAGCGGGTGGGCTTGGCGCTCCTGTGCCTGCTCGGCGCCAAGGCCGGATTACTGTGCATTCCGTTTTTACTCAAGGCGCTGGTGGACGGGCTCGATACCAACGCCGACCAACTCGCCCTGCACGTGGTGTTACTGCTGGTGCTGGCCTACGGGGCGGCGCGACTCAGCAATACGCTCTTTGGTGAGCTCAGAGACACGCTCTTTGGCCGGGTAACCGAAAAGGCAATGCATAGCATTGGTCTGCAAACTTTTCGGCATGTGCACAGTCTCGATATCGATTACCACCTGAATCGTCGCACCGGCGGGCTAGCCCGCGACATTGAGCGTGGCACCAACGGCATCAGCTTTTTGCTGCGCTTTTTTATTTTCAATATTGCGCCCACGCTGTTTGAGATTGCGATGGTGGCGATCCTGCTGCTGATTAACTACGGTGTTGAATATGCGGCGGTGATTGTGGTGTCGGTGTTTTTGTACGGCAGCTTTTCGTTTCGCGCCACCACCTGGCGCACCCAGTACGTGCGCGAGGTGAACGCCGCCGACTCCGACAGCAATACCCGCGCGGTCGACAGCCTGCTCAACTACGAGACGGTGAAATACTTTAATAACGAGACCTTCGAGGCCGAGCGCTACGACGCGGCGCTGGAGGTGTGGGAGCAAGCGCGGCGCAAGAATCGCTTGTCGCTGTTTGCGCTCAATGGCGGTCAGGCGCTCATTATCGCCACCAGCCAGACGCTCATGCTCGGTATGGCCGCCATGGCGGTAGACGCGGGCACCATGACCCTCGGTGATTTCATTCTGGTGAACCAATTTATGCTGCAGCTCTTTATGCCGCTGGGCTTTTTGGGCTTTGTGTACCGCGAGATTAAAGCGGCGCTTGCCAATATCGAGCGCCTCTTTGGCGTGCTGGCAGAAACCCCGTCGTTACAGCCCGCGCCACTCGACAAAACCCTGACCGTGACCGAGGGCCGGATTCGTTTCGCCGATGTGGAGTTTGCCTATGCATCCGGCAATCCGGTGCTCAAAAAACTGAATATGACCATCGCCGGCGGCGAGACGGTGGCGCTGGTGGGTGCCAGCGGCGCGGGCAAGTCAACCGTCAGCAAGCTGCTCTTTCGTTTTTACGACCCTACCGCAGGTGCCGTTGAGATCGACGGCACCGACATCCGCACAGTGAGTTTGGCT
>JAYPXQ010000198.1:0-594 GCA_038135595.1 Halieaceae bacterium | reverse complement strand
CCCCAGGACTGTGTCCTCTTTAACGACTCACTGCGTGAGAACATTCGCTACGGGCGACCCACGGCGACCGACGCCGAAGTGGAGCAGGCGATTGAAGCCGCCTATTTAGGCGAGGTGATCGAGCGCCTGCCCGATGGCCTCGACACCGTAGTGGGGGAGCGCGGCCTCAAACTCTCGGGGGGTGAACGGCAGCGGGTGTCGATTGCCCGCGCGGTATTAAAAGACGCGCCGATACTGGTGTTTGACGAGGCCACCTCGAGCTTGGATAGCCACTCAGAGCAGGCGGTGATGAGTGCCTTCAGGGCATTGGCGGGTCGACACACGGCGCTGGTGATTGCCCACCGGCTCTCGACGGTGGTGGATGCCGATCGCATCGTGGTGATTGAGCACGGTGTGGTGGTCGAGGAGGGCACCCACAGCGAGCTGCTGGCGACCGACGGAAAGTACGCCGAGCTCTGGCGTATCCAGCGCGAGCAGCAGAGCTAGGGGCGGGGACAGACAGCACCGTGATTATTCTCGAGAACATTGCCCTGCGCCGGGGCCAAAAGCTCCTCTTTTCGGGCGCCTCGGCCACCCTGCAGCCCGGGCAAAAAA
>JAYPXQ010000197.1:0-1928 GCA_038135595.1 Halieaceae bacterium | reverse complement strand
TGCGTTTTGCGATCCGAGAGGGTGGTCGAACGGTAGGTGCGGGCGTCGTCGCCAAGATTATCGAGTAACCAGAATGGCGGCTTGATGGTCGCCCGACAGCTGAGCCGAACCGCCTTTTTTGGCTGTTCGGCTTCGTTGTCTCTGGAAAAGCAGTGTTTTAGCCCCGAAAAGGGGCTGAAAAGAAGTGGAAGGCCAGTAGCTCAATTGGCAGAGCAGCGGATTCCAAATCCGCAGGTTGGGGGTTCGATTCCCTCCTGGCCTGCCACCTTACGTGTGAGGTGGTTACGAGTACCGGTAGCGCCGCGCGCACCGGTAATGTGGAGAGTGAGCATGAGTGAAGCCGCCGCGAGCAGGCTTGATTCGCTGAAATGGGTGGTCGTTCTGGCATTGGTTGCCGGTGGCGTCTACGGCAACAGCTTTTATGCCGATCAGCCGATCCTTTATCGGGTGATCGCACTGCTGGTGTTGGCGCTGATTGCGGGATGGGTCGCGTCACTTACCCAGCGAGGCGGTGAATTCTTGACCTTGGTGAAGGGGTCGAGAACAGAGATTCGCAAAGTCGTCTGGCCAACACGTCAGGAGACCACGCAGACCACGCTCATCGTGTTTGTATTTGTGATTATTACGGGCCTGATTTTATGGGGCCTCGACAGCGTGCTGGGCTGGCTCGCGTCTTTGATTCTGGGTTGAGGGCAGGACAATGGCTTTGAAGTGGTACGTAGTGCATGCCTACTCTCAATACGAGAAAAAGGTGGCGACGGCGATACAGGAGCGTGTAGAGCGCTTGGGTATGCAGGATCGCTTCGGCGAGATCATCGTCCCCACCGAAGAAGTGGTCGAGATGAAAGGCGGCCAGAAGCGAAAGAGTGAGCGCAAATTTTTCCCAGGCTATGTGCTGGTGCAGATGAGTCTGGATGATGACACCTGGCATTTGGTCAAGGAAACGCCGCGGGTTTTGGGATTCATCGGCGGTAAGGCGGATAAGCCGTCACCCATTACCGATGCTGAGGCGAACGTCATCCTGCAGCGCGTTGAGGCGGGAGTTGACCAGCCCAAACCGAAGACAGTCTTCGAGCCCGGTGAGATGGTGCGCGTGATCGATGGTCCCTTCAACGATTTTAATGGCGTCGTTGAGGATGTGAATTATGAAAAGAGCCGTCTGAATGTGGCGGTGCTGATCTTCGGGCGTTCGACGCCCGTAGAACTGGAGTTTGGTCAGGTCGAAAAAGCCTGATCGGGTGGGGGAGGGTGAGCCTCTCCCTTAAATCACGCCGCGTTGCGGCGAAAGTGGGGAGCTCGAGTGTCTTGCCGACGGTGAGTAGCACAACAGCGTTTGAACCCAGGAGAAAGTACCATGGCAAAGAAGATCGACGGCTATATCAAGCTGCAGATCCCGGCTGGTCAGGCGAATCCGTCTCCACCGGTTGGCCCCGCATTGGGCCAAAAAGGCGTAAACATCATGGAATTCTGTAAAGCCTTCAATGCTGATACACAAAGCATGGAGCCCGGCTTGCCGATACCCGTGGTGATTACGGTCTACAGCGACAAGTCCTTCACTTACATCAAGAAGACCCCGCCCGCTGCAGTGCTCTTGAAAAAGATTGCTGGCATCAAGAGCGGCTCGGGAAGACCCAATACCGAGAAGGTCGGCAAAGTGACCCGTGCCCAGCTCGAAGAGGTTGCGACGCAAAAATGGCCCGACCTGACGGCGTCCGATATGGACGCAGCGGTGCGAACCATCGCCGGTAGCGCGCGTTCAGCCGGTATCGAGACTG
The DNA here is from genome assembly GCA_038135595.1 of Halieaceae bacterium. GTDB lineage: Bacteria > Pseudomonadota > Gammaproteobacteria > Pseudomonadales > Halieaceae > Luminiphilus. The sequence goes on along the minus strand of JAYPXQ010000197.1, from coordinate 153 downwards.
AGGGGGTGAACTGATGGCTAAGTTATCAAAACGCGTCCGCGCTTTCCGCGAGAAGGTCGATGCTAACCACAGCTACCCGCTGGACGAGGCGGTGGCCCTGCTGAAAGAATTTGGCACGGCAAAATTTAACGAAACGGTCGAAGTGGCGGTCAA
>JAYPXQ010000196.1:0-2014 GCA_038135595.1 Halieaceae bacterium | reverse complement strand
TCTCGCGGGTTTCGCCCCAGGCAATCACCTTGCCGACCATCGAATCGTAAAAGGGTGAAATCGCATCCCCGGTCTCGATCCCCGCGTCCACACGAACGCTGTCCACTTCAGGAATACTGAAGAGCGACACCGGGCCGGCACTGGGCAAAAATCCTGCGGCGGGATCCTCGGCGCAGAGTCGCACTTCGATGGCGTGGCCAAACAGCGCGACGTCCTCCTGAGTGGCGGGTAATAACTCACCTTGCGCGACCTGAATTTGCCACTGAACCAGGTCATACCCCGTAACGCACTCCGTGACCGGGTGCTCGACCTGCAGTCGCGTGTTCATCTCCAGAAAGTAAAATTCGCCGCTGGCGTCGAGCAGAAATTCCACCGTCCCCGCACCCACGTAATTGACAGCGCGCGCCGCCTCAACCGCCGCCGCACCCATGGCGTCACGCAACGCCGGTGTCATCACTGGACAGGGCGATTCCTCCACCACCTTTTGATGGCGCCGCTGCAAGGAACAATCGCGCTCGCCCAGATGAATGACATTGCCGTGGGTATCCGCGAACACCTGCACCTCAACGTGGCGCGCGCCTTCAATCGCGCGCTCAAGAATCAAATCGCCATTACCAAACGCGCTCTCGGCCTCAGCACGCGCCAGCGTAATCGCCTGCTGCAATTTGGCTGGGTCACTGACCCGACGCATACCGCGCCCGCCGCCACCCGCGGCGGCTTTGACCATCACCGGCATGCCCATCGCTTCTGCCTCGCGACATAGGGTTTCGTCGGACTGATCTTCACCCTGATAGCCCGGAATGCAGGGCACCTTCGCCTCGAGCATCGCGCGTTTGGCGAGCGCTTTATCGCCCATGACCTCCACGGCCTGAGCCGGCGGGCCAATAAAGATGACGCCCGCCTCTGCACACGCCGCCGCAAAACCTGTGTTCTCGGATAAAAAGCCATATCCCGGATGAATCGCATCCGCACCCGTTGCGTGGGCCGCCGCCAAGATGGCGTCGCCGTTCAAGTAGGATTCAGCAGCGGTGTTACCGCCGAGAGGCACGGCCAGATCGGCGGTACGCACATGCAGCGCACCCGCATCCGCGTCCGAATAGACGGCAACGGTTTTTATCCCCATCGCCTTCGCGGTTCTCATCACCCGCACCGCGATTTCTCCGCGGTTGGCGACCAGCAAGGTTTCAATTACCTTCATGGCCTAGATCTCCTGGTGCCAGCTGGGCTGGCGCTTCTCGAGAAATGACGCCACGCCCTCAACGCCCTCTGCACCCTTGAGGCACGCGGTGAAGTTTTCCGCGGCATAACGCATCTTTTGTTCATCGGGTAGCGTAGGCAGCTCTCGGATCAGCGTTTTAGCTGAAGCCACAGCCCCGGGCGCACAGGCCAGCACGTCGGCGCGAATTCGACGCTCGGCGTCCACCAACGCGGCGGCGTCGGCAACGACGACATCCAGAATACCGAGCTGCGCAGCCTCTGCACCGGCGAACCGCGCCGCACTGAGCATCAGTCTGCGACCGGTTGACTGGCCACACTTCTGTAAAACGTATCGTGCGATTTGCGCGGGCGAGATGCCGATCCGCGTCTCGGAAAATGCAAACTTGGCATCCGCTGTGCCAATCGTCACGTCACAGCAACACGCCACTCCCAAACCCCCGGCCATTGCTGCTCCCTCGATGACCGCGATCGTGACCAGCGGCAACCGATCGAGGGTGTAAAGCAAGCGCCCAATCTGTTCACTCATGGCAATTACCTCTTCGTTTGAGGCCACTGCCATCGTCTTAAAGCCCTTGAGATCACCGCCGGCGCAGAAGAAACCACCGCGGCCGCGCAGCGTCATGCCTCGCACCGAGCGGTCATCTTGCAAGCCATCGCAGATACGCTGCAGGTCGGCGACCACCTCATCAGTGAGCGGATTTCGACGCTCGGGTTGATTAAACCAGACGGTCAGCCAGCCCTGATCAAGTTCGCATTCGACGGAATCGGTATGGGGTAATGTCGTCATGATCACATC
>JAYPXQ010000195.1:0-2045 GCA_038135595.1 Halieaceae bacterium | reverse complement strand
CGATCAAGGCTTTAAAACGGCGAAGCGAGTTTACTGCGTTAACCGCGAATAGACCAGAATCAGAATGGACGGAATGGCTGATAAAAGTACCAGAAGCGGAGGGAATATTTCACTGTTAACGGCCGTCACCGCCAGGGGAAATTGCCATGCAGTTTGCAGTGCCATCAGCCCCAACGTCACGGGAAGCGGACTGCCGATTCTGAGAACCAGACGCTGATACGCGTGATCTCTGTGGGCCATGTGTGGTGGGTTACCCGATAGCAAGCGCCAACACAAGGTGACGCCGGAATCGATCAAGAAAGGCATCATCAGAATCAACCACGCCGCCCCCAATGAGGGATCTGCGGAGCCCGCCAAAACCCCGAGCACCGCCAAAAAAAAGCCCAGCGGGATGGCGCCTGCATCTCCGAGGAAGAGCCTAGCGGGGGGCCAATTAAAAACGAGCAAAGGTAGGCTGCAGGAGAGTAAAGCCCCGCTGCACCAAACCAGCGCCTCCGCATTAAATGAACCGAATTTTCCAATAAGGCCCATGCCCAACGACACGCACAGGAGTTGCACCGTCGCAAACCCATCGGCGCCATCCATAAAATTAAAGAGGTTGATACACCAGGCTACGCTCACACCCAGTGCCAACAATCCGATCAAAGCGATGAAGGACAACGGCTGAGCGACAGGGAGAAGAAGCCAGGGAAGCGCAATGCCGGCCAGAAGGTAACTCACAAACCGCGGCCCGCTGGGCAACCCCCATTTGTCATCGCTCAGCCCAATGGCGGCCAATATCAGAAGTAACCAGGCGACACCGTGGGCACCTGCCATCGGGGCAAATACAAATAGATAGCCAGCGATCAAGACGACTGGCACAACACCACCGCCCAACACGGTGGGTGCAGTGTGCAAGCTGCGGTGGTTGGGTCGGTCCACCAAGCCCAGACGAGGCGCCAGCCGCATAAAGGCCCAAAGACCAGCAGCAGAGGCGAGACCCATCAACACCAGTATCAACATCACTTACTGGCTATCCAGCCGGGTCTTGAGCGTGAGGGAGGGCGCCCATCCAATCACTTGGGGTGTCGCGCCGCACCAGTGCCGAGCGGTCAGCGCAGACCCGGTGGAACCCTGTGATGCATTGCGCCGCAAGTCCAGAAGGCGGCACGCCGACTGATAAAGCCATAGCGGCATCGCAAGTCCCCCGCCGGCCCATTGGGCTCGCCCGGGAGCCAATAATCGTGAAATAGATTGAGCGGTGTAGCATTCACCATCGGTCGCGGCGATCACGGGCTGCCCCACCGGCGCTCCCGCCCTCCCCTCTGCGCATGCCAAAATTAGCTTGACCACATCCGGTCTTCCCACGAGCGAACGACACCCCGTTTCCGGCAATAAAAAGGGCCACCACGCTAACACCCGTTCGAGGGTCGCCAGATTAGCGGTTAGCGTCTTATCAAACAGGAGCGCGGGTCGAATCACCGTGAGTGCCATGTCGTCATTGCTGCAGATTTCCCGAAGCGCCGTCTCCGCCTGCCATTTAGAGCGCGCATAGGCCTCGGCTGGCTGTGAGATCACCTCAGAGGATGCTGTTGGATCGGCGGACCCAGCAGAGACAACGTTGAGAGAGCTCAGATAGATGAAGTGGCGTACCCCTGCGTTCTTCGCCAGCTGCGCTAATGCTTTACTGGCTTTCACATTGACCTGATCATAATCCCGCTCAGGCGCCGCCCGATGCGCGAGGCCGGCACAATGAATCACGGCGCTCACGTCTTTGAATACGTCAGGAGCAACTGCCCCGATATCGGACAAATCACCGGGAACCCAGTCAGCGCCCAAAACCGACGCTTCCCTCCGCCCGAGGTATCGAAAACCTTGATCGCTGGCAGAGAGTGCTGCCGCGACAGCACTGCCCAGATAGCCCGTGGCGCCCGTCAGGAGCAACAAGGCGCCCGGCTCCACATGCGCTTACTGAAGGCGAATGACATCGCGGTTTTTCTCCACCGTATCGAGGCCAATACCCCGAACCGCGGCCAACTCTTCGATGTGTTCGAAGGGCCCATGGG
>JAYPXQ010000194.1:0-2061 GCA_038135595.1 Halieaceae bacterium | reverse complement strand
CTGTTGGCGATAGACATTGGGAAGGCTGCAATCCAGGCGTCAATCGGTGTTTCGGGCGAGGAGTGTGGAGGCGCAGCTCCGGTACCGATGTGGCAGTTAATTACGACGTCGTTTTCAGCGCAGACCTCCCACAACTTATCCCAATGCGCGGTATGAATGCCCGGAAAACCATGGAAGGTAGGGTTGTCCGGGAAGGTGATGGCCCTGCAGCCCTTGGCCACTACCCGTTTGACCTCGGCAACCATCAGATCGCTGTCCCAGATGGGCAGCATGGCCATTGGGATAATGCGGCCCGGGTGGGCCGCCGCCCATTCGTCAATATGCCAGTCGTTATACGCCTCGATAACCCGTTTAGCGGCCTGCTTGTCTTTCGATTGGTGAAAAAGGTTGCCTGCGAAGGTCGGGAAGGTAGGAAAGCAAATAGAGGAAAGAATGCCGTTGGCATCCATATCGCCAATGCGTGCATCAATTGAGTACACACCCTCGCGCATGTCCTCGTAGCGCAGAGGCTCCATGCCGTACTCTTCCTTGGGACGACCCACCACTGCGTTCAGGCCCATGTTGCCAATCTTGTGGCCCTCGTAGAGCCAGAAGTTGGTGCCGTTCTCCTCGATCAGGCGGGGTGCAATGGTATCCAGTTCAGCCTGAGTCATATGGTTGTCGAACATGCCCGGAGGTTCGACTACGTGGTCATCCACGCTGATTAGTATCAGGTCTTCAACGTTCACTGTGTGCTCCTGTGGTGTTGAGTCGAATGCGGATCAAACTTTACATAACTGTATAAATAAAACCAACCTTAATCGACGTGTCAGGCTGGTACTGAGGCGTGGCACAGTGCATGTCACGGGTCGAGTGGCATATGTTTGCGCGCCCACTCGGCGAACGGGGTCAAATGGCTCTTTATCAAGCCATTTGCCCGCGCGATTTTTTGCGGCCCATCGGGGCCGAAATAATGGTTTTCTTCCCAGAACGCCATCATCTGCCGAAATTCACTGGCGCTGGAGAAGAAGCGATCATATTCCTCTGCGGAAACGCGCTCATAGTCGAGTCGGTGCCCTTGAGCGTTCAGAATGTCGACCAGGTCTTGCCATGACAAATAATCGCTGGCCAGCGCCAAATACTCACCGCTACCGACTCTCTCGGGTTGATTAAATGCTGCGGCCACAATGGTGCCTAACTCTGTGATGTCGCCACAGGGGAAGCGGCACTTTTCTTTATCGGCTGGGTAACGCCACAGGTCACGCCCTTTGGGGTTTTTTCTCGGAGCATGGACAGTCAGAAAATTCTGAAAATAAAACGGCGCTTCCACAAACGTATGATGGCGAAACCCAGCGAGTGTTACCTCCCTATCAACCCGAGCTTTTCCAGTGAAATGAGGCACAGCGTATTTGCCACCCGAAAGGGCATGGTAGTCAGGCAAGGTTGACCAAATGAAGTGCTGGATTTCTGCGTCCTTTGCCGCAAGCACAAGGTTCCTGCCCTGCTCGAACTCACCCATCCGCGTGGCGGGATCCCAGAAATTGGTCACAGCAAATACGCCATAGGCTCCCTGCAAGGCCTCGCGCACGGTGGCGGGGGCATTTAAGTCAGCCTCAGCAATAGCACAGCCCGCTTCTGCCAAGCGACGTGACGCTTGGCTTCCAGCATTTCTGGTGACTGCACGCACCTGCCAGTGATTCTGATCGAGCAGCGCCCTGACTATGCTGCCCCCCTGAGCACCAGTTGATCCGAATACTGTGACAATGCGCTTTTCCACGATTCTTTTGGGTGACCCTAGATGTCGTGATTAAGCTCTGACCCGCGATCTAGCCGTTTCCATGACGCTCAAGTTTCCCTCGCTGGCGGTCACGCCCATATGGACTTCATGAAATAACCAGTTTCCGTCTGGCTGCCGCGTCAATCGACCCTCCCAGAACATTTGCATGTTGCAATGGATACTCGCTGGTGCAGACAGCTGGTCGGTCTGGGTGTTATCACTAGGGTTAATGTAGTGGCAGGCGTACATTCTGGTCTCGATGTGTGCCTGATCTCCGTCAACGGTAATCAATTGATTGGTATTCA
>JAYPXQ010000193.1:0-2107 GCA_038135595.1 Halieaceae bacterium | reverse complement strand
CGACGATCGCGGCGAGGCCCGTTGCCTGACACTGGATAATGGAACAATTCTGTTGGTACTGGGTGACAGGCACCACTTGTACTTTCACACTCATAGCGAGGCCCCCGTTCCTGCAAGCTGTTGCCGGTCACCCTCATGGTCAGCGTTGGGGTCGAGGTAGACACTTTGATCCAGCTGGCCCTCCTTGTGCGCCACGATGGTGGCTACCGTAGCGTCTCCGGTCACGTTCACCATAGTGCGCACCATGTCGAGGAAGCGATCCACACCGATAATCAGTGCAACCCCCTCCACCGGTAACCCGGCCTGCTGCAAAACCAGCGCAAGGGTAATCAAACCCACACCCGGCACCGCGGCGGTCCCGATCGATGCCAGTGTGGCCGTCAGCACCACCATCAAAATCTGACCACTGGTGAGGTCGATACCATAGACCTGAGCGATAAACACCGTTGCCACACCCTGCATAATCGCCGTGCCGTCCATGTTAATGGTCGCCCCCAGCGGGATGGAAAATCCTGCCACGCTCTTGCTTACACCAAGCCGCTTTTCGACCGTGCGCAACGTAATGGGTAAGGTGGCGCCCGAGGACGCCGTCGAAAAAGCAAAGGCCCACACCCGGCGCATCTTCTGAAGCAAAACGACAGGACTGAGCGAGGTCATCACCTTTAACAGACTGGTGTACACCACAAGGCCGTGAAAAAGCAGCACGCCGAGCAAAGTGAAAAAATACGCCGCGAGGTCGACGATCGTGCCAAAACCCATCGTCGCGAAGAGCTTGGTGAGTAGCGCAAACACGCCGTAAGGCGCCAGCTCGATCAGGAGCCCCACCATCTTCATCACGATCACTTCCATGTCGCGAAACCAGTTGGCAATGCGCTCACCCGCCTCGCCCGAGCGCGTCAGCGCAAAGCCCACCAGCAGCGCAAACACAATCACTTGCAGCATCTGCCCGTCTGCCATCGCCTTGAAGGGATTGCTGGGGAAGATGTTGACCAGGGTATCGGTGAGGGCTGGCGCCGGCTTCGGTTCGAAGGACGCGGCGGCCATGGCCTCGACCCCCTTACCCGGGCCAATGAGTAAGGCCGCCGTCAGCCCAAGGGAGACCGCAACTCCAGTGGTAAACAGATAGAGCCCGATGGTTCTAGCGGCGATGGACCCCATGCGGCTGCTCGTACCGAGTGAGCTCATGCCACAAATGAGCGACACCATCACCAAGGGCACCACCAGCAACTTCAAAGAAGCGATAAATACGCGACCCACGACATCAAAGACACCGAGAATGAGCACGTCCTGTAAAAATCCGGAGAGCTCAGAGCCGGGGTCGAGCATACCCACCCACCATTCAATGAGAGATCCCAGTGCGATACCGGCGACCATCGCCAGCAGAATGCGGTTAGTCAGCGACATGCTATTCCTCGCAGGGCTCGGGGTGCCAGGCGGTCACAGTGACATCGGCGCAGGCGTTACAGGGAGAGGCGTAGACATCGAGTGCCCCGTTTGTCTGACGCCCACACACGGGGTCATAGATCATCGTACACACCATGGGTCGCTCACCCTCGCAGGCTTGCCAGCCCGGGTCGGATGGCGCCGTGGTGGTTTTTTGCGCAGGTGCCAAACCACTGCAGCCACCCAGCAACAAAAGAACGGGCAACACACGCAGCAAAACACGGTAGGGAGAGAACATAGGGCTATTGTAGGGCATCGCGGCGCGCAATGAGCGCATTAATCCGTGCCGCCAGCGCCGCAGAATCGGTGGCGATGCCGCATCGCTGGGTGGCGACCTCTAATCGCCGCGCCGCCTCGGTGGTCATGGCGGGCACTTGCTCGGCAATGCCCTGCATGTCATCGAGTCGCCCCCAACAGTTGAGCGCAATGTCGCAACCCGCCGTTAACACGGCCACCGCCCGACTGGGAATGTCGCCGGCCAGCGCTTTCATATCCAGATCGTCACTGATCAGTAAACCTTCAAAACCGATGTGCTGGCGGATCTGATCCCCTATCACACGTGGCGACACGCTGGCGCAGTGCTCTGAGTCCCAGGCGTCATACACTACGTGCGCGGTCATCGCCATGGTCGCATCTGCCAGTGCGGCAAAGGGCTGGCAATCCC
>JAYPXQ010000192.1:0-2285 GCA_038135595.1 Halieaceae bacterium | reverse complement strand
GTGTAAAGACGGTTACCGATGCGCTCATACAGGGCATTGGATTGGTAGTGATTATTCTGGTCGTCTTTTTGGGCAGTTTTCGGCCGAGTCTCGTCGTGGGGCTGTCCATTCCCTTTTCCGTGCTCTTTGCGACGCTGTGGATGAAGTACTTCGGCATTTCGGCCAACCTGATGTCATTGGGTGGTTTGGCCATTGCCATTGGCATGATGGTGGACGGCACCATCGTCATGGTAGAGAATGTCGACCGCATGCTGCGCGAGGCCGATGCGGATGAATCGCGGCTGCACGTGGTGGCGCGGGCCTGCAGCGAAGTGGGACGGCCCATTGTGTTTGCGATCTCCATTATAGTCATCGTTTTTCTGCCGCTCTTTACGCTACAAGGGGTCGAGGGAAAAACGTTTAGGCCATTGGCCTATACGGTGGCTCTGGCGATGTTGGGGTCGCTGGTCTTTACCGTCTTCGTTGCTCCGATGCTGTCGCATGTCGTAATGCGCCGCCCCAAGGGGCAACATACAGAGGACGCACCGCAGGAAAGTGCGATCGTGCGCTGGATATTGCACTGGTACCGACCGCTAGTACATGGATTTGTAGCGAGCAGAGCGAGAGCGGTGGCTTTAGGCGTCGGCTTGATGGCGATTGGGATCGCGATCTTTCCTCGCCTGGGCGCCGAGTTTACGCCTGAGTTGCAGGAAGGTACCATGGTGTTGCGCCTGACGATGGCTCCGTCGATTTCGCTTACCGAGAGTACGCGGCTAACGACGTTGGTCGAGCAGAAGTTGATGAGGATTTCGGAAATCACGGGTGTGGTATCCCGCATTGGCCGAGGTGAAGTCGGCGCGCATACCGATCCGATCAACAGCGCGGAAATGTACATCTTGCTCAAGCCGAAAGAGCAATGGCGCGGAGCCGAAAGCCAGGAAGAGTTACAGGAAGTCATACGCGATGAGTTGGGCGAAATCCCCGGTGTTTTGACCAACTTCACCCAGCCCATTGCCATGACGGTAGACGAGCTTTTAGAAGGCGTGCGCGCTGAATTGGCCGTCAAGCTATTCGGCGATGATCTTAATCTACTGAAGCAAAAAGCGGATGAGATTGCGCAAACCGTTGGCCAAGTACAAGGGGCCGCGGATGTGCAGGTCGATCAGATCTCAGGAACGCCGCAATTACTGGTACGGGTAGATCGGCAGGCGATAGCTCGCTATGGCATCAATGTCGCCGACGTGCAGGAAGTCATCCGTGCTGCCGTGGGCGGGGCAACGGCGGGCGCCGTGTTTGAGGGCATACGGAGGTTTGATATCCTCGTCCGCTATGCGCTTGCGTATCGTCAGACGCCCGAGGCCATTGGGCAGATTTTGGTGCAAGGGCCAGAAGGTATCAAGGTGCCGTTGAGCCAGTTGGCGCACATTGAAGAGATTATTGGGCCGCGCCAGATCACGCGGGTCAACAGCCAGCGCTTTATCACGGTGCAGTGCAATGTGACCGGGCGAGATATCGTGTCGTTTGTCGAAGAGGCACAGCAGGCCATTGATGAGGACGTAACCTTGCCGCCTGGCTACCTGGTGACATGGGGCGGGCAGTTTCGCCTGCAACAGGAAGCAAATAAACGCCTGGCGCTGGTTATTCCGATAACGCTGCTGATGCTATTTTTGCTGCTCTTTTCCAGCTTTAATTCCGTAAAAAATGCCGTGTTGATTTTACTCAATATACCACTCGCTCTGGTGGGAGGAGTTGTGGGGCTATGGTTGACCAGTCAAAATCTGTCGGTGCCGGCATCGGTGGGGTTTATCGCGTTGTTTGGCATTGCCCTGGAGAACGGGATGGTGCTGGTCACGTATTTCAACCAGCTCGTGCGCGATGGATTATCGATTGACGATGCTTCTATAAAGGGGGCTTGTCTGCGCGTGCGTCCCGTGCTGATGACGGCGCTGACTACGGGCTTGGGGCTGATTCCTTTGCTGTTGTCGGATGGAACGGGTAGTGAAGTGCAGCGTCCACTCGCCACGGTAGTCATAGGCGGGCTGGTGACTTCGACGGTGCTGACGCTACTGGTCATACCGGCGCTGTACAAGTGGTTTGCGATAGAAACTGATCCGAATGAGCGCGATTTAGCGTGAACAATCGAGCGCATTCGATTTAGTTTTGGTCACTATATGGACACCGGACTCGTACAAAAGAAAACAGGGACTCAGATCTTGCATGATCTAAGTCCCTGTTTATCTTACAGAAAATATGGTGGCTCCTCCCAGAATTGAACTGGGGACACAGGGATTTTCAGTCCCCTGCTC
>JAYPXQ010000191.1:0-2324 GCA_038135595.1 Halieaceae bacterium | reverse complement strand
TTCGGGGGCGCTCTCTAATTTCGCCGGCCCGCCGTCGGCGAGAGCGCCGCTGGTTAGTGTCGGGACCACCGCCATTTGCCAATTAGGCCCAGGGTAAACCCAGGGCAGAATCCATCGCTTTATTGTCCAGCGGTTTAGCCGTAGTTGTACTGAGCGCTTCAACCATGGCAGCGATATGCTCGGGGGTTGTGCCGCAACACCCACCGATGATGGTGGCGCCCGCGTCCCTTGCGAACACTGCATACTGCGCCATCAGCGCCGGACTTCCCTGAAAGTGAATCGCGCCGTCAACATACTGAGGTATGCCGCAGTTGCCTTTGGCAATCACTGGGATTGCTATTCCGGTAGACACTAACCCCTGAGTTGAATCCATCAACTCCGAGGGCCCCACGCCACAATTGGCGCCCGCCATATCGAGCCCGATCTCCATGGCAAACTGCGCAAAGTCCGCAGGCGTGACGCCCATCATGGAACGCCGCGCTGTATCAAAGGTCAGAGTTGCACAAACAGGTAGACCCGTCGCCCGTCCTGCCTCAGCGGCCGCCGCCACCTCTTCCAGTGAGGACATGGTTTCAATCCAGATGACCTCTGCTCCCCCCTCCGCCAGCGCGTGGGCCTGGTCGGCGAAGATCGCCACAGTCTGCTCGTGGGTGAGCGAACCCATGGGCTCAAACAGTTCACCGGTAGGTCCTATGCAACCGGCAACGACGGTTCGCCTGCCCGTAGCTTCAAAGTGCTTGTGGGTGGCGGTGCGTGCCAGTTGGGCCGCGGTGGTATTCAGCTCTACCACGCGATTCTCTGCCTTGTGTAGCTTGAGCCGAGGTGCGTTGGCGCCAAAACTATTGGTCAAAATGATGTCAGCGCCCGCGTCCAGAAACGCACCGTGAAGCCACAACACATCTTCGGGGCGTTCCACGCACCAAAGATCCGGCGGATACCCCGCCTCCAGGCCACGGCCAAAAAAATTGGAACCGGTCGCCCCATCAGCGACGCACCATCCCCGTTGCGCAATGATTTCTGCAATGGGGTTGGTCATGGGAGCACCTCGTGACAAGACTGTGTTTCTGAAGGTCGAGAGGATAAAGCCAAAAGCAGATTTCGTTAACCAAAAAGGTCGAAAAGCGGTAAAAATAGGATAAGAATTATCAAGCCTTGTCACTGATCGCCGGAACCGTCGGCGATCATGTCGCAACAGGGTAATCTAGTGTCGAAGTGGGGAATATGGTCATGCAGATAGCAAATCAGGTCGCGCATTTTGAAGATGCCCTGGCCTTACTGAGAGGTCGCGTTACCGGGCCTTTAGCCTTGAGTCGCCGCCACGTGATGCAGGGTTTGTTGCTGGGTGCGGCAGGGATGGCGTTGTCGCCGGCGTCCGTTGCCCAGATTGAAATTCCTACGGGCCAAATTCGGTTGATCTTCAACGAGAACCCTTACGGCCCGAGCCCCAAAGCGCTTGCTGAAGTGGCGCGGATCCTGCCATTAACCGCATATTACCCCGACGATATCGAGGGCGAACTGATTGCGTTATTTATGGAGCGACTGCAATTGGATCGCTCGCAGATATTTTTGGCCTCGGGCTCCAATGAGGGACTGCAGGCGGCGATGTTGGCGTTTGGCAAGCAGGGCAAGGTGCTCACGCCCAGTCTGACCTACTCGGACCATCTGCTGTATGCAGAGAATCTCGGTGTTGAGGTGGAGAGAGTGCCGCTCCGGGATGACATGGCGATAGACCTCGACGCCATCGCCCGGGCGGTTGATGACTCTGTAAGCCTCGTTTATCTCTGCAACCCTAATAATCCGACCGGTATGGCGATCGATGGAGACGAATTGCGTTCATTTTGTCGAGACGTGGGCGCCAAAGTGCCTATCTTGATTGACGAAGCGTACAACGAACTCACCGACAAGCCCGAATACACGTCGATGCTGGACCTCGTCCGTGGGGGCGCCAACCTGCTACTGACACGGACTTTTTCCAAGATTTTTGGTATGGCCGGATTGCGGGTGGGGTACGGCATGGGTCACCCGGATATCGTTAAAGTGGTTCGGGATCATGTCATGGCATGGCCCAATGGCGTTGGCCTGTATGCGGCTTACCACAGCTATCTGGATGAGGACTTTATTGCTTTTTCCCGGCAGAAAATTTTGCAGGGTCGGGAGATGGTTAGCGCCACCTTCAGGCGTCACGGCATTGAGCCTCTGGCGTCTCAGACAAATTTTGTATACGCCAATATTGGGCGGAATGCTGATAGGTTGGCCGCAGCGATGGCAGAAAGAAACGTGATGATCCGGGGCGCCTATCAAGGTTATGACACCTACTCTCGCGT
>JAYPXQ010000190.1:0-2325 GCA_038135595.1 Halieaceae bacterium | reverse complement strand
CCTATGGTCGCTTCCGCCCTCATGCAGCAATAGCCCTCGTGGTCTTCAGACCACAGCAGCAGTTCGTTACCGCTGCGTCTCCCGCAGAGTGTGATGGGGTGACTGTCGAATGTCGGTCTCACCGCGCGAAACGAGAACGTCTCAATTCGTGCGTTGGGTAGGTTTTCATAGGCAAGATTCAGTAGCAGGGTGGCCAACAGGGGCCCATGGACGACTAGCGCCGGATACAGCTCTTCATTCACTGCGTATTCCCGGTCGTAGTGAATGCGGTGAGCGTTGTAGGTGAGCGCCGAGAAGCGAAACAGCAAGATGGGATCAGGCGTCATCTTGCGAGTGAATTGCGGTTCGCTATCAATGATATTTCCTGCGGGTAGCGCGGTCCTCTCCTTAGGCGCCTCGCGATAAACCAGGTTTTGCTCCTCGGTAATACACAGTTTGTCAGCCTGATTGAATTCGTGTCGTAGGTTGACAAAAACCAGCTTGCCGCTGCGGCCGTCTTTAGATTCGACCGAAGTGATGAATGACACCTTTTCGGCAGCGAGTCCGAGGACTAGCGGTTTCGTGACCTCTAGCTTGCCTGACGCCCACATGCGGCGCGGCAGCGCAACGGGGGGCAGAAAACCGCCTTTGAGAGGGTGCCCATCTTCGCCAGTACCATCCCGGCGGACCGCCTCCAAAAAGTGCAACCAGTGCCAAGGGAGGGGGAGTGGGTCACCTGTGTTGGGCGTCGCGGTCGCGCCAATGGCGCCTGCGAGCGCTTCGGTCTGAAAGCGGGGGAGATCGCTGTGGGTGGTGTGCGACTTTCCCACCCAGGCCTGCAGGTCAACCACGTTCCCGTCACTCATCCGATGAATCCCTGAAAAAGTCGGGGGCTCTTTTTTGTTGGAGCGCACTCAGGCCCTCCTCAAATTCCTCGCTGAGAAAGCAGGCTGTCTGGTCGTCTTCTTCTGCTGCCAAAGCGGCATCGATGTTTTGGGTCGAGCGCCTCATCGCTTCTTTGAACTGCCGCAAGGCCAGTCGTGGGAGGCGGGAAAATTCCAGCGCCTTGTCCGTAGCCACATCCATCACGGAGTCGTCTGCTACGACTTGCTCCACCAAGCCCAGATCGAGCAATTCCCTACCCTTGAGAGAGGCGCAATCCAGAACAAGCCGTTTGGCGGTGCCCCATCCTGCTTTGCGGATCAGTGACTGGGTAGAGCCCCAGTCGGGTACCAGCCCCAGCTGAAGGAAAGGAAAACTCATACGAGTGTTCTCGCCAGCCACAATATGGTCGGCAACAAGAGCCAAGCCTGCGCCTGCACCGATGGCAAATTTCTCCATCGCGACGACGATAGGAATGTTGGCATGCCAGAGAAGCTTGATGAGGTGGTGACCGCTCTGCATTCGCTTGCGCGCTGCCGGCTCCGTCATATCGCGCATGCTTGCCAGATCGCCGCCGGCGCAAAAAATGCCGTTGGTGCCACACAACAGCAGGGCGCGGACGTCGGTGTCGTTTAATCCGGTGGTAATCGCGTCGATCAGCGCGACACGCGTTTTTTCATCGATGGCGTTTTTCGCCTCAGGACGATTGATGGCCACTTGAAGCACGTGTGGTGCGGGGTGGCTGAGAACAACAGAAGTTTCACTCATGTCAGTGTCTACTCGCCTCGGGGGTTAGCAGTGACTCGCCCAACAAAGCGCGCCGGCGCAGCCACTGGCTGGGACGGTAGCGGGGGTCTCCTGTCACGCGCTGCATGCCTTCCAATATGGCCATCACTTTTTCGGGGCCGATGCTATCGCCAAGGGCGAGCGGACCTTGGGGGTAGCCGAGACCAATGCGCACGGCGTCATCGATGTCGTCCGGAGAAGCGATGCCGCGCTGCGCGATATTGGTCCCGATATTCACAATCGTCGCCAAAATACGTTGGACGACGAAACCGGGACTATCGTTGATCACGGTGACCGGCGCGCCACCATCGGAGAGTAAAGCCAGCGCGTCGTTCTTCGCCTGAATGCCGGTGATCGGGCTCAGCATCAGGGTGCGGTGTTGATCCAGTGCGGGCAGCGGGTCCAATGCCACGCACAGGCGAGCATCAAGCGCCAGGTCTGCGCAGGCCTGAGAGACGTCGATCCCCCAGGGTTGTATCAATAACAGCGTGGCATTATCCGCAGTCTGCGCCACTGCGGCGCCAGCCTGAGTCACCCTTTCAATGAGGTCGTCGTAATGCTCGGCGGCCGGATCAATCCACACTCTGCTGTTCGCAGTAAGGGGCGGAGGGCTCTCCTTTTCTTGGTCGCCCGGTGCCTGCGCGTCCGGTCCGTATTGATACCAGCCTTCGTGGGTCT
>JAYPXQ010000189.1:0-2346 GCA_038135595.1 Halieaceae bacterium | reverse complement strand
CGATTGGCCAGGCACTTCCGTCCTCCAAGCGTCTTCTCAGCGCACCTGCCACCGACTATAGTTTTGCGAGCCAGAGACACGCCAGGAGCTGTGGAAATGAGTGAAGCACCCCAGACCAAGGTCAATTTGTTTGATGTTGAAACCCAGCGTTGCCCTTACGATGCCTACAAGACACTCCGTGACGAAGCCCCCGTCTACCAATGCCCCGCGACCGGCATGTATGTGATCACGCGCTTTGACGACGTCAGACAAATCCTCACTGACACAGAACACTTCACTAATGAGACGGCCTATCTCACAGACGCCACGGAACCCAGCCCCCGTGCGCTGGCGGTCCGCAACACCTTCCAAGAGGAAGGCTGGGTGCCCGCCAAAACGCTCAACGGCCGCGATGACCCAGACCATAAAGCGGTACGGTCAGTCTTCAACGATGCCTTTCGGCCCAAGAAAATAGAAGCGCTTGAAGATGAAGTTCGCGATCTGGCTTACCAACTCATCGACGACTTTATCGATGAAGGTCACTGCGAGTGGGTGAAACAATTCGCCATCCCGCTGCCGCTACTCATCATTGGCAAGCAAATGGGCGCCAATCCCGACGATATCTGGCAGATCAAAGAGTGGACCGAGGCGTTCTTTCACCGCATTAGCTTGATGCAATCTGAAGACGAGGAATTGATCTCGGTTCGCATGGAAATCGAAGCACAGCACTATTTTCAGCCAATCTTTGAGCGGCTGCGAAAGAAGCCGGACGACTCATTGCTCAGCGCACTGGTGAATACCGTCATTGATGAATGGGGGCGCCCACTCAACGACAACGAACTCCACGCCGAGATGATGGCGGACACCTTTGTCGGCGGCTCTGAGACCACAACTAACGCCATCTCGGCAGGCGTCAAACTGCTCATTGAAAACCCCTTGGCCTGGGAGCAACTGCAGTCGGACCCTGACCGCTATCTGAAAGTCTTCATCGAAGAAGTGCTGCGCCTCGAGTCCCCCGTGCAAAGCCTGATGCGCGCCACGGCAAAGGACGTCGAGCTCAGTGGTGTCACGATCCCGGCGGGGAGCTTGATCAATATCCGATTCGCCGCCGCCAACCGTGATGAAAGGCGCTTTGATAATCCCGATATGATCGATCTGGAGCGACCTCACCCCGGCGGACACATGGCCTTCGGCTCGGGCAAGCACCACTGTCTGGGCGCGCCCCTCGCGCGCCGCGAGTTGCACTGGTCATTCAAGGCGCTGGTGGATCGCATAGATTCCATGTGGTTCGCTGAAGGGAAAAACGACTTCAGCTATCACCCGCATTATTTGCTTCGCGCCATGAAGTCCTTGCACATCGAGTTCAAGGCAAAGTAAGGCTTGCCCGTCAGGCTCTATCGGCCCACCAGTCCGGGATCAGAATCGGGAAGATCAACTCGGTGTTACGCAATGTCTCACTCGCATCTTCAGGAAGGGGCGGGTTTTCGGTAGCAGGCAAACCGTTCGCGCCTTTCACGGGGTCCAAATACTCGAGTTCCACATTGGCGAGCACATTCTCAAAATCATGACCCTCGTGGTAATCAGAGGCCTGATGAAGATAAAACGCCCACTTGTCCTCGAAAGACAGCAAGCAGTAATAGTGAAGCGGCTTCTGCGCTTTGAAGTATTCATAGCGCAGCACCTGCTCTTCCTGCTCAAAAGTCTGGCGCACCATATCTGCCATGATGGCCTCCCATTCGGCTTCCTTGCCTGGCTGAACTTCGAGATGTGCGAGGATCGTGGCCATAATGAATGACTCCTTCTTATGTGGTCGTTATGTAGTCGCTTTCACCAATTCAAGATTGAGTTGCAGTGTACCGAGCATAATGCCCGGCTGATGCAGAAAAGCGTTATCCGGCCCGTAGCTAATCGTATCCAATCGCTCTAGAAGCCGCGTCCAGGCGATCTGCTGTTCCAGTCGTGAAATCCCCGCACCGGGACACACTCTGGGACCCGCAGAAAAAGAGAGATGCCGGCTGGCCGCTTTGCGATCGAGCTGGAGATCCATAGGGCACTCAAATGCCTCCGGATCGATGTTCCCGGCAGCCCAGCGCAAATGCAGTACCGAACCCCTGGGAATCGTCACCCCCCCAAATTCTTCGTCTTGGCTGGTGAGGCGCGTGGAGAGACCTTGAGTGGGTGCTCGCAAGCGGAGTGATTCCTCGATAAAGACCCTGAGCTGCTGCGGGTTGGCCTTGAGCGCCTCGAATAAGCCCGGCCGATCGCATAGCAATTGTGCTTGTTGCTCCAACGCGTACTGCGTGGTCTCCAGTCCGCCCAAAACCATGGCATACACGATGCCGTTGATCTCAAGATCGGTGAGCTTGC
>JAYPXQ010000188.1:0-2376 GCA_038135595.1 Halieaceae bacterium | reverse complement strand
TCAGCGCCCGCATCAATGCGGCGATCGAGCGGCTGGTGAGCTTCAGCGACAAACTGGAGAAGAAATCCTCATGAGTCACAGCGCAGAGCTCGCCGGCAAGGCCGTGCTCGTCACCGGGGCCGCGGGCTGCATTGGCGCCTGGGTGGTCAAACAACTCCGTGAGCTGGGCGCCACACCCGTGGTGTTCGATATCGCCGAAAATCGCGAGCGCCTGCATCTGATCATGCCTGACGCTGACTCAGTGATCTGGGAGCTGGGCGACATCACAGACTTTGAGCGCCTGACTGAGGTTGCCGAAGTGCATAACATCGAGGCGATCATTCACCTCGCCGCGCTGCAGGTACCCTTCTGTAAAGCCGACCCCGTCGGCAGCACACGCATCAATGTCATGGGCAGCATCCACATGCTGGAGCTCGCCCGGCAGCGCGGCATTCCGCGAATGAGCTATGCCAGCTCGGTGGCGGCGCCGGCCATGGGTGACAACGATTGGCTGGCCACCCTCTACGGCGCGCACAAGATCTGCGGCGAGCAGATGGCCGCCGTGTACTGGCAGGACTGGGGCGTGCCGAGTATCGGTATTCGGCCCGCCATTATTTACGGGCCGGGGCGTGATCAGGGCATGAGCGCGGCACCCACAATCGCGTTGATGGCCGCCGAGGTGGGTGAGGCTTACACCATTCCCTTCACCGGGGATGTGGGTTTTGTCTATGTGGAAGACGCCGCCGAGCGCTTTATTGCGGCAGCGAGCCGTTCCTTTGAGGGCGCCCACGTGTTTGATCTGAACGGCACGCCCGCCACCGTGACCGAGATGCTGGCATTACTGCATCATCATTACCCCGATGCCGCGATCGATGCGACCGGCGACCCGATGCCCTTCCCCGCCGAAACCAATAGCGGCGCGCTGGAGCAGCTCATTGGCCTGCCCGACTGCCGGCCATTAGCCGCAGGGATTGCCGACACCGTCGCGGGCTTTCAGGCAGCCAAAGCGCGGGGCGTAGACTTGGCGGGCATGTATCAACATACATTAGGGAAAACACCATGAAACTGGTGCGGTGGGGTGAAGCCGGTGCCGAACAAGCGGGCCTGGTGGATGACTCGGGGACGCTGCGAGATCTCAGCGCCAACGTCGCGGATTGGTCATGGCAGACGCTCACGCCCGAGACCCTGGCGCAGGTTGCCGCGCTGGACATCGATGCCCTGCCCGCCTTGCCTGCCGACACCCGTCTGGGCGCACCCGTATTTCGACCCGGCAAAATCGTTGGCTGCGCGCTCACCTATGGCAAACACGCCGCCGACGCGGGACTCGAGCCTCCGGAAGAGCCGATGTTTATGATGACCGCGGCCAGCGCCATCAACGGACCTCATGACCCGGTGATGATGCCCCAGGGCGGCACGCAGCTGGATTGGGAGGCCGAACTCGCCGTGGTGTTCTGCAAGGCGGGGGCGAATATCCCGATAGAAGATGCCATGAGTCACGTCGCGGGCTTTTGTGTGGGTAACGATGTTTCCGAGCGTGTCTTTCAGCTGGAGCGCGGCACACAGTGGACCAAGGGCAAGAGCGCTGACACCCTGAAACCGCTTGGCCCCTGGCTGGTGACCACTGATGAAGTCGGCGACCCCAACCAACTCGATATCTCGTTGCACGTGAACGGCGAAGTCAGGCAAGAGAGCAACACCTCGGACATGATGTACAGCATCGCCGAGCTGGTCTCGATCATCTCGCGCTACACCAGCTGGCAACCCGGTGACGTCATGATGACCGGCACGCCACCCGGTGTGGGCTACGGCATGAAGCCGCCCCAGTACCTCAACGTGGGCGACGTGATGGAAGTCCGCATCGATAAGCTGGGAGCGCAGCGCAGTACCGTCGTGGCCTTTAGCCCGCGGTACGCATGAGGCCAACATGAGCACACCCCGCATTGTGATCGTGACCGGCGGCGCCCAAAACATCGGCGCGGCCATCGTGGCGCGCTTTCAAGCGGCGGGTGACACCGTGATCTGCGCAGATTTGAACGAACCCGAGACCGAGGGCGTCACCTTCATTGAGACTGACGTCGCCCGGGAGGCGAGCGTCAGAGATCTCATGACGCGGGTCGAGTTCGATTTCGGGCACTTGGACGTTTTGGTGAATAACGCCGGCATCTGCATCGAGGAACCCATCGCCGAGACCACTGAAGAAGACTGGGATCGGGTGATGTCGGTGAACGTGAAAAGCACGTTCCTCACCACCAAGCATGCCCTGCCCCTCATGCGCGCAGAGGGCGCGCAGCATCCGGCTATCGTGAATATCAGCTCTATCGAAGGTCTCGGCGCCAACCCGTTGCACAGCGTGTACGCCGCGTCCAAAGCCGCCGTGGCGGCCTTCAGCCATAACAC
>JAYPXQ010000187.1:0-2391 GCA_038135595.1 Halieaceae bacterium | reverse complement strand
GAACTGCGCGGGGTCCTCCTGCATCACAAAGTGGCCGACACCTGACATCAGCGTTACCTCAAAAGAGGCGGTAAGTGCCTGCCCGGCCAGTCCCATCAGCAAGCTCAGCATGAGCAGGCACTGCGTCAATCTGTGGGCGAGTTTAGTGCCTAAAAATAATCTTCCTTGCATTCGATGCCACCGCCTCGCTGTTCTCAATTTTGTTGTCACACCCGAAAGATGACGCCTTAAATCCAAATGGCCGTATGCACGGACTGCACACTAACCACGGGGCGGGTTCCTCTGCGATCTTAATTCTACCTAAAGGCTTCCGGCCCCGATTTTGCCGTAGACTGTGTCAGTCTCAAAACTGACTGCGCTCCATGAACCACGTGCTGAATAGCGACAGGCCCGACAAGGTTGCTTTGGTCGAAGGCGGCAATGCTTTCACCTACGCACAAGTCGAGAGCCGCATCGTACAGTTTGCCAGCGGGCTGCTCGCCGGCCGCAGTGACCTTGAGGAGGCTCGCGTTGCCTTTCTCATTCCGGCGGGCGTGGATTACGTTACGGCGTTGCATGGCGCGTGGCGTGCGGGCGGTATCGCGATTCCTCTCAATGTGGCCTCGGCAGAGTCGGAATGGGAGCACTGCCTGAGCAGTGCGGGGGTGACACAGGTCATTGCTAATGAGCAGACCCTCGGTAGCATCGAAGGCCTATGCAATCGCTTGGCTATCCCGATCGCGACTGTCAGCGACACTCGGACAGACAGGGTGTCGCCATTGCCTGAACTCGCTCCAACGCGACGGGCGATGATTGTTTTTACCAGCGGAACCACCAGCAAACCCAAAGGCGCGGTGACGACCCACGGCAACATCGCCGCGCAGATCGAGACGCTGATCACCGCTTGGGAGTGGCAGGCGGATGATGTCATACCGCTGTTCCTGCCCTTGCATCACGTGCACGGCATTATCAACGTGCTGAGTTGCGCGCTGTATGCCGGGGCCACAGTTCACGCAATGCCCAAGCTCGATCTGGCGACACTCTGTGCGCAAGTTGCGGCGGACACATACAGCGTGTTTATGGCGGTCCCCACCATCTATGTGAAGCTTATTGATTACTTTGAAAACCATGAAGATCAGGACGTGGAGGGCATTTGCGAGGGTTTTGACAACATGAGCCTGAATGTCGCGGGATCAGCGGCTTGTCCGGTAGAGGTATTCGGTGAGTGGCAGCAATTGACCGGGCAGGTGCTGCTTGAGCGCTATGGCATGACTGAGATCGGGATGGCGCTCTCTAATCCCTATCGGGGGGAGCGGCGGCCAGGCTATGTGGGGCGGCCACTACCTGATGTCACGGTGCAGCTCGTAGATGAGGAGGGGGGCATTGTCACCGAGGAAGGCGTGCCGGGCGAAATTTGGATTCAAAGCCCGACGGTATTTTTGGAGTACTGGGGCAATGTGGAGGCGACGGAAGCCAGCTTCTCAGATGGGTGGTTTTGCACGGGTGACATTGCGGTGATCGAGGACGGTTACTACCGGATTATGGGTCGCTCATCCGTCGACATTATCAAGTCGGGGGGCTACAAGCTGTCGGCGCTTGAAATTGAGAACACACTGCTTGCGCATCCGCAGATCGCCGAAGTGGCGGTTGTGGGTATCGCGGATCGCACTTGGGGAGAGGCCGTTGCCGCAGTGGTGGCCCTAAAGGGTGACGGTGACATGACGCTGGAAACCCTGAAAGCTTGGTGTAATGGCCAGCTGTCGTCTTACAAAGTGCCCAAGCAGCTTCAGGTAGTGGACGCTCTGCCGCGCAATGCGATGGGCAAGGTGGTGAAACCCTCACTCAAGCCAATGTTCGAGTGAGGTGGTGGTAAGCCGGAGGGGCGGCTTTCAATTCAACGGCGCTAGGACTCGGTGGCGGGCCCCGATGTTGACTCTTTTTGCGAGAGCAGCCAGTAGGTGAGCATAGAGAGCAGAAGAGCAGGGAAGACTTCATGAAGGTCCTGCCGCAGCCCCGCGGTAATCCAGATGATTAGGGATGATATGCCCACTGTCATTGACCAGAGCACGGTGCCTGCCGAGCCGCGCTGCCAGTAAAGACCAAATACGACTGCAGGGAAAAAGCAAACAGCGTAAAGGCTACCGGAGAAAATCGTGATCTCGACGATGTCCCCGGGTGGTTTGAGCGCTAGTAGCGCTGCGAAGACCGAAAACCCAATCACCGCGGCGCGGGTCCAGAGAAGCTCGCGGGATGAGGGGCTAAAGGGCGCCACGATATTTTTGTACAGCGTTGAGGCGGCGACCAGTAGCACGCTGTCCATCGACGACATTGCGGCCGCCAATATAGAGACGATCAGAAAGTCCGTCGCCCATAAAGGAAACACCGAGGCATCGTTGACCAGGGAGGGCACGA
>JAYPXQ010000186.1:0-2397 GCA_038135595.1 Halieaceae bacterium | reverse complement strand
CTGGCATGCATTTCGGTGCCACCGAGTTCGCGGTCATTGGCGATTTCGCCGGTGGCGGCTTTCACCAACGCCGCACCGCCCAGCGCCGCCATGCCATTTTCCTTAACACCGATCACGTAGTCCGACATACCGGGCATGTACGCGCCACCCGCCGTCGAGCCGCCGTGCAGCACTACCATCGTCGGCAAACCCATCGCTGACATCTGTGCAAGATTGCGAAAAACGCCGCCAAAAACCGACCACAGCTCGGTCTGGTACTGCAAAAGATTGGCTCCCGCACTCTCGACCAAATGGATCAAGGGCAACTTCTGACGTTTACAAATCGCTTGCAGGGAAAGGTGAACCTCACCTGTCTTGGTTGTTGCAGAGCCCGCCGCAATGCCCGAGTCATCGACCCAGACCATACAGCGCACACCGCCCACAAAACCAATACCCACCAGCACCGAGGCGCCGGGGATACTGGCTTCCCGGTCTGCGTTGTCGACCGCAAAATTGGCCAGCGTATGTAGCCTGAGAAACGGCATACCAGGGTCCAAAAGCCGGTGCAAACGATCCGCCGGCAACAACTGACCGCGCTTTTCGAACGTCGCGCGACGCTTGGCCGATGCATCCGCAGCTCGCGCCTCCAGCGAACGCAGGCGCTCGATAAAGGTCATCATGCTGGCCCGGTTTTGGGCGAAAGTCTCTGAGTTTGCGTCTATCTGGGACGTCACGGCGACCATCTCAGTCCTCCAAAAGTTGGGCCGGTATGCTCACCGGCGTGTCCAATAAAATTTGGGCGTAGCACTTGGCTTGGGGGTCATTGCGAAGGCTTGCGACGCCACCGCCACCGAGGGCATGGTGTAACACAAAGTTGAGCGCAGACAGCCCGGGCAGCTCGTACCGATCGATCTCCGGGCTGGCCATAAAGTGCGCAAAGCGACTCGCCACATAGGGTGCCGACAGCGCCGCTGTAATGAATGGGAGATACTCTGGCCTGCGCGCCATGACGCCGATATTGGCTTTGTCACCCTTGTCGCCAGAGCGCGCCCAGGCCAAGCGCTCTAGCGGCACTGTGATGTGCTCCACACCGCTACCGTTGGTGAACTCTGGCTGGGCTCCATCGGCGCTCGCGCGCGCCGCTCGCGTCTGGGCCTGTGCCGATGCCTTCTCAATCAGCGCCTCACTCACTGCAGGTTCTTCGAGCGCGATTGATTGGTCAGCCGTGTGAATCTGGATATCCGCAATACCACGGTCCACTAATAGCGAGAACAAACGGATAACAGGAGAGGATTTGGGCCGCGTGCCGGCGAAGGCGCAAAATCCGGCGGGCGCTCCCAAAGCAGCCCCAGACAACTCACGCATGAGCAGGTCGGTCGCCCGGCGATCAACGTGCCGGCACCCCACTTTTACTGCCACCTCGCGGCTCCGCACATAACGCGCCGCTTCACCCCAATGACTCTCGTCGCCCACCACCTCGACACACACCTCAACATAGTCGGGCGCACCCATGGCGGCGAGCTTGCGCCGTGCGCGCTGCACGGCCTCATCTGCAAAGATGCGTGCCTTCTCGGCGGCGCGCGCGCCCACGTAAAAACCAATCATGCCCGCCCGCCAGCCGTCGGCCCAGGTTATCGAGGTCTTGTAGCGATCAGGCACGCCGCGACCCCGGGCACCAGTCACTTTGACGCAATCGGTTTCGATTTGCTCTACCGTGACTTCAGTAAAATCGCAGATCACATCGGGCAGGTGGTAAGCAGCCGGGTCACCGATTTCGTAGAGCAGCTGTTCACCGACGGTACCGATCGTGACGCATCCCCCCGTGCCCCTGGGCTTGGTGATCAGCATCGTGCCATCGGCCTCAATTTCCGCGATCGGATAGCCGACTTCATGAAGCGTATCGGCGACTTCATGCCAGTCAGTGTAATTACCGCCCGTCACCTGAGGCCCACATTCGATGAGATGTCCGGCGAGCGAACCGGCGGCAAGAAAATCCAGATCGTCACGCTGCCAGCCAAAGCGGTGAATGCACGCACCGAGAGTCACCGCGCTGTCGACACAGCGGCCGGTGACAACAATATCTGCGCCCTGGTTCAGAGCCTCGGCGATCGGGAACGCGCCGAGATAGGCGTTGGCACTGGCGATGGTCTCGTGCGGAGGCGCGTCATCGCCGGTGAACATCTCACTGGGCGCCGCACCCAGCACCTCATCCAGCTTGGGCATGAGGTCGTCGCCGGTGATCACTGCCACCTTCAACGACAGCCCCGCATCCGCAATCAACTGTCTGATCGCGCGGCCGCAGGACTCGGGATTCACGCCACCCGCATTGCTGATCAGCTTGACACCAGAATCGGCGATGGCCTGCAGATGAGGCGCGACGATGGCACTGACAAAGTCGGTGGCATAGCCTTTTTCAGG
>JAYPXQ010000185.1:0-2410 GCA_038135595.1 Halieaceae bacterium | reverse complement strand
TTTCTTGGTTTGAGCCTTGTGCCAAAGCGGCGAAGGTGCGGGTTTCCAAGTCATTAACGCGGCTGATGAGATAGATAATAAGAATCATCAGTATCAGACCCAACACCAATGAAATAGCAATCACCACGTTTTCTAGAGACATCAAATGCTCCTCCGCTCTAACGTTTGAGCTTGCTCATCAGTCAGCGCCGTCTGAATCGCCATTGCTCTCGCGTAAAAGACCGAGCAACTGGATGGCTTGGGTCGTTTGCAGATCTTCTACGAGCTTTTCGGCGATTTGGTCAGCTTGGGTTAGCGCTTCATGGGCGCTGATTTCTTGTATTTGGTAATCCGCTCCGAGATTGAACATTTTATTTGCCAATTCCTCCGGTACCCAGGAAATAACGCGACCCGAAACGCCCGTGAGTTCGTTATATCCCTCATGGACAATTCGTGGAGGTAAGTCTTTGCCTGCTTTCAACGCCTCTGCGAGTTTTACTTGGCGGCTCTCCTCGGCTTTTGCTCCTTGAACAAAAATCTTATCGAGGTTGAGTCTGGCGCGCTGCGCGATGCGAGCTGAAAAAACGCGGTGAAGCCTATCCTCTTGATCCAGCGCCCCACACTTTAGATAGTCCGCTTTAGCGTCTGCCTTAACGCGCTCTAGTTTTGATTTCTTTCCAAACATGTTGATTCAGTATCTTTTTTTAGAATGACACGCGAGATCGAAGCTTGGTCACCACTTTGGTGAGAATCTGGCTAACCCGAGATTCACTAACGCCTATTATTGCGCCTATTTCCTTAAGGTTCATCTCATCGTTGTAATAAAGAGAGAGTACGAGCTGCTCTCGCTCTGGCAAGTGGGTAATCTCTTCAGCCAGCCACTTACTCGCTTGACCAGATTCCACCTCCATTTCAGGTCCAGCGTCTGGTGAAACGGGCACCTGCCCGCTGTCCTCTAGCTCCTCTATGGATTGGGTCCGAAATTTTTGAGAGCGCGACCGTTGCTTCTGATACTCATCTACTGACAGTTCGAGCCGTTCTGCGATCTCCGAAGCGGTGGGTGCCCTGCCCGTTTCGGCAATAAATTGGTCAATCACCCGCTCCTCGGCTTTGACGTATGAGCTATCGGTTCTGGATAACGGCGATCGTTTTCTTACCTCGTCCAGTATTGCTCCGCGAATCCTTTTACTGGCAAATGTGCTGAGGTCCGCCCCCTGAGAAGCGTCAAAAGACTTCGCTGCCTCCAGCAGGCCGACCATGCCAATTTGCACCAGCTCCTCAAGTTCAACGTGATCTGGAAGTCTGGCTTTGATGTGCATGGCTGTCTTGTGCACAAGTCCTATGTGTTGCAGTACGGCTGCGCTGGCGCCACCCCCTTGGGTAGTTGCCAGTGCTTCGCTGTATGCCTGATAGCCTTTAGCCACTGCTTAGCCCTTACTTCCCAGAGAAATTCTCAGTTCACTGGACCCGGTAGGTCTTTGCGGCTCATCGGTAATAACGTCCACCAGCCTTCTAATATCTACTGCAATATCGCTTTGCGGTGCATGTAATACCACCGGCTGCCCCAGACGCGCTGAGTTGAGAACAGAGGGGTCTTTACGTATGCCCGCTGAGTAATCGAGTGATAATCCGAGAAACTGCGCCGTTACCTTGTTGATTCGTTTGTGGATATTCTCGGCTTCTCGCTCACTGCTCACCTGAACCGGCGTCAGCATGATGTCCGACAGATTAAATTCCTGTTGGAGTACCTTTACGGTTGCGTAAGCATCTGCGATTGAGGAGGGTTCGTTCTGAATGAGTAATAACTTGATGTCACATGCGCCAAATAGAACCGTAACGTTATCACTGATGCCCGCCGCGGTGTCGACAACGAGATAGTCACAGTCATCCAAAGCTGACAGAGCATGAATTAGCCCTAGAAGCTGCAAGCGAGTCAGTCGAGCCAGTGCCGAGGATCCGCTGGAACCGGGTACCAGAGTCACCCCGTATTCAGACTTCACCATAATCTCTTCGAGTGATTTTTGCCCCGAAAGCACGTGGCCGTAGCTGTACTCAACGCGTGCATTCAGCAGAATTTGAGCGTTGCTTAAGCCCAGATCCCCGTCGAGTAAAACGACTTTATGTCCGCGTGCCGCGAGCTCGACCGCCAAATTGACAGAGACAGTTGTCTTGCCGACACCCCCTTTGCCACTTGTCACTCCGATTACTCGCATTTTTCCTGTATCTCCGCTGATTTAGCAAAAGCGGCTGGCGCACGGCAAACGTCGTAACGCTCAGTGGCCCGTCAGGGTCATCTCAAAACGGCGCATGAAACCGCCACCCTGAGACGACGCGACATGATCCGTAAGCAAGGCGGCAAACGAGGCTGCGCCTTTCGAGGCGCTCACGAAGCTTTTTGCCTCCTCTGCCAATGATACATTGGATAAAGCCA
>JAYPXQ010000184.1:0-2431 GCA_038135595.1 Halieaceae bacterium | reverse complement strand
CTCGGACTGCTCGGGAAAGGCCCTGCCAGGCATTGAGATCGCCGTGCGCGACCCGGAAACCGGTGAAACGCTAGCTCCGGGCGAACGGGGAGAAATCGTGACCCACGGCATTAGCGTGTTTGACGGCTACTACAACGACCCCGTGAAAACTGCGGCGGCGTTCTGGGAGGACGGCTGGTTCCGCACGGGCGATTTGGGCGTGTTGGATCAGGATGGTCGCATTACTTTCAAGGGCAGGCTTAAAGACATGCTCAAGGTGGGCGGCGAGAACGTCGCGGCGATCGAGATCGAGGGCTATCTGGCGCTCCACCCCGCGGTAAACCTGGCACAGGTCGTGGGTTTACCGGATGACAAGTACGGAGAGGTACCCGTGGCGTTTATCGAGCTTGTACCCGGCAATCACGCCACGGAGGCCGACATTATCGACTTTTGTCAGGGGGAAATCGCGAGTTTCAAAATCCCGCGGCACGTCCGTTTTGTCGATGAGTGGCCGATGGGCGCCACTAAAATCCTCAAATACGTGCTACGCGAGAGAATCAGTGCCGAGATGGGCCTCGGCTGAAATCACTATCACTGTAGCAACTATGACCGCGAGGGTATGCGGGCACTCGCCTCCCCCTTGAGGATCACCTCGCCCTTTTGATTACGCTGCCACACCGCGCAGGTAATAACGCCTCCGCCTTTTTCAATTGGCTCCAATGCGAGCACCTCGCCACCGCAACTCAATGTGTCTTCAGGAAAGACATTCGCGGCAAAGCGCATCTTGGTCCCGACCAGATCCCAAGGGTTGTGCAGCAAAGACGTGAAGTAACGGTATAGATAGGCCTGATTCAGCGGCCCCTGCTGCACCACATCGTGTAAGCCCCGCTCCTGTGCGTAAACCCGATCCAAATGCAGGGGATTGGTGTCTCTCAAGATCAGCGCAATCGGGATGTAGTCAAAGCGGTCCATGGGCCCAAAATCAATGCTGGGCAGTGGCATGTCGACCACGTAATCCTCAAAGTAGGGCTTGTCCATGCGTTCAATCATTTGAACAAAATGTAGGACTGCTGACCGGACATCAGCAGATCCCCCTCGCGCTCGCCCGCTATCTTAAACGTCACTTCGATCACGTCGAAGCGGCTCTTCCCCTGTTTTTCATAAACATCGCTAATGGCAGCAGCAATCGAAACCGACTCGCCGACCACTAGAGGCCTGTGAAACTCAATGGCCTGCTCGCCGAACATGGCTGTGCCGTTGCGGTAGTCAAACAAAAAGTCATCTTGCCAGTCGAAGGTTTTTAACAGCCCCAGTACTGCGACAAACGGCGCAAAGGAAGGTGGCGCCAAACGCTCTGCACCTACCCCAGCGCCACCCTCAGTATCATCGAGTGGTGCGAAGTCAGGTTCGGCAACTACGCCGAGAAAATCCTTCACATCGACTTCTGAGACGGTATAGGTGGCCGTACGCAATTGTCGACCGATTAGAGCGGTGCGATCCGCAGTCATCAGTTAGTACTCTTAAACAAAGCAGCCTGTCTCAAGCCGCGACCCGTTGCATATTAGCAGTTAGGGAAAGGTGTTACTCGGCCCTTCGCTTGCCCTCAAAAACGAAAACCCCCGCCATCGGCGGGGCTGTAGCAAAAGAATCACCTCGTAGAGTTCGATCGGTCTTTTGGCAGAGGTTCCAGCCGCCGCTGGGTAACCAATCGCGTGGTATCACACTCCACAGCGCGTTCACCGCAATAATCCGGAGGCAAAAAAAACCGGGCTAGGCCCGGTTTTCATATCAAAGACGTTTTTGTTAACTAGCCGCGCGCCATCTTGATGCGACCCTTGGCTTTGGGCTGCTGCTCAAGGAACTTGAGCGCCCATGCCTGAAACTCGGGCTGCCGAGGCGGTTCAAGCCCAGTCTCTTTCTTGCAGCGCTTCTTGAGCTCAGCAATCTCACCACCGCGGTCGAACATTTTGACCTTGCCGCGTTGCTTCGCCATTTTGGCGCGCAGCGCAGTGGTCTTTTTCTCGTCCACGCTCAGGTCTGCCTTCATCACTACGCCATAACGCTTGGCACCCTCAGGGGACACGAGGCCAGCGCGCACGTCGAACTCGACCCGCTCGGTTTCACGCTTCAAGGGGTCACCGCAACCCCCACCGCCCCAGGTATTGAAATAGAGAATGTCTCCAGCGCCCACCGCGATGCGGTCACACTTGCTCGGCAGCTTTTCTTCGGACCCGTCAGTGCGCTTAAGAATCTTCTCCGAGCGCCGACCCGGCAAGCCACCGTTCACGCCCCAAGGGTAAGTGAGCCAGCGATCGTCGTGTATCGAAATCGTGCCGGGCTCGAGGAAGCAGTAACCCATGCGCAGACCGTTACCGCCGCGGTTATAACCAGCACCACCGCTATCAGTAATGGTCTCGTAAGTCTCAATACGCAGCGGGAAGTAGCTCTCGAG
>JAYPXQ010000183.1:0-2435 GCA_038135595.1 Halieaceae bacterium | reverse complement strand
GCAGTGATTCGATGGGCTGCGCCTCGACCCGGTAGCCCCTGACCTTGAGCTGAGCATCGATGCGGCCATGAAAATGCACCCGCAGGCTGATGGGATCGACGTGGCAGCGGTCTCCCGATCGGTAGATTTGCCCGAGCACGGGATGCTCAATAAATCGCTCGTTTGTGATCTCGGGCAGGTTGCGGTAGCCGCGGGCGAGCTGAACGCCGCCGATACAGAGTTCACCCTCTTCGCCATGGGGCAACGGCGTCAGCGTGTCGGAGTCAACAATGGTATAGCTGACGCCGGAGAAAGGACTGCCGATGGTGACGGGCTCATTGGGCCGTAGCAGTTGGCGGCTGGTATCGGTGCTCACCTCCGTTGGGCCATAGGTGTTGATGATTTGTCGCCGGGCGCGAGACCAGGGCTCGATCAAAGATGCGGGAAAGGCCTCGCCGGCAGGCACGATATAGCGGCAGATGGGGAAGGGTAGGTCCCGCTCGGGGTGTGCGGTCAGCGTTGACAGCAGCACGGGCGGACAAAAGAGCGCCGTGACCTGCGCATCGCGTAAAACGGGCAATAAGTCAGGGCCCGATCTCAGCGCTGATTTGCTCAGCATCACGACCGCGCAACCGGCGACCCAGGCGCTGTACATTTCGGAAATACTACCGTCATATCCCAGCGACGAGGTCAGCGAGCTGGCATCGCTACCGGGCACAAAGTCGTAAAACGTTGCGTAGGACTGGGCCAGGTTGATATAGCCCGCATGAGGGCATTCAACGCCTTTTGGGTGGCCGGTGGTACCGCTGGTGTAAAACAGCGAGGCCAGTCTATCCCGGGGTTCGTCCAGCCACGGTACCGACGGTTTGCCCGATGATCTGGAATCGGCCTCACGGAGAAGTTCGTCCGGCGATAGGAACTCTCCGGTATAGCCCTCTGGTAACGCGTCACTGACCAGCAGGGCTGGCCGCGCGTCGTTCAGGACCCGCAGGAATAGTTCATCCGGGGCATCGGGGTCGACGAAGCATTGTGTGGCCCCCGCCTTCAGAATCGCCAGATGCAGGGCAACGATGGTGGCGGAGTCTTGGGGAAGGCAAACCGCCACCACCTGATCAGCCTCGGAAAGCGCCTCGCTGATGACGGAGGCGAGTTGGTTAGCCAGTTGATCAAGCGCCGCGTACGTCAGCGACTCCTCCGTCTCGGGCACGGACAGCGCAGTAAGTTCCGGGAATTGCGCCGCGGAGCGCTCAAAGATTTCGTGTAGCCAGCGTGCACCGTGCTGGTGCCGGTGGGTGCCCCAAGGTGTCGATGGATGAGACTGGGTGAGGGTGGGCGCTGTCGCGGGCACAAGAATATTGCCGGCTGCCA
The DNA here is from genome assembly GCA_038135595.1 of Halieaceae bacterium. Lineage (GTDB taxonomy): Bacteria > Pseudomonadota > Gammaproteobacteria > Pseudomonadales > Halieaceae > Luminiphilus. The sequence goes on along the minus strand of JAYPXQ010000183.1, from coordinate 1,088 downwards.
CATGGCGATAGCGGACCCAAGCCGCAGTGACGGCCGCCGGTAGCAGTGCGATCCACAGTAGTGTCATCGAGGCCTGCGCCAGTCGGTCATGGTCGTCCCGTTAGGAGAAATAGGATTCCATCGTGCCACGGCGCCGGGTGTCCAGTGTGACGCAGTGAAAGCCGCCACCCATCATGCGCGAGTGACGCAGCTTAAGCGGAATCACCTCAAGACCTTTGGATTCGAGTAGCGCGATCAATGCGCTCTGGTAGCCATCCACGACAACGGTGTCTGGCCCGAGACTGAACAGATTCATGTCTATCCATTCACTCCCGATCGCCTGCTGCAAATACTCGGGACTGTGCCTCTCCTGATTTTCCATCGGCGGACTAAAGATGATCTCCCAGTCTTTCAGGAATGCCGGAATGGTGTCCAGCGACAGTCGTTCGGGATTGGCCAGTACAAGCCCGGGACGTAGCGCGACCAGTGTCGAGTCGATGTGGCTCCCGAAATAAACGTCTTTCATAAAGTGAATACGAAACTCATCCCCCAGTATGCGCTGCAACCACTGGCCGCCCAGTTCGTTCCCCGTAGCGCTCACCAAATAGAGTAGGTCGCGCCCGAAGCGCAGGATATTGGCAGCATCAAAAGCGGGTTCGAAATTCTGCGGTGTGGGTGCGGCGGGATCGAAATCAAATAGCCGATCTTCCAACAGCGGCTTGGGAGCGCTGAACCACTTGGCACCTCCTTCGTGGTATTCCATGAGAAGGCGTCGATAAGACCCAGTTTCCAAGGAGCGGCCGCGAATCACGTTGGGGGTCTCGATAATCGTGTCGCCCACCACTAACAACACATCGCGGGGGCAGTAGTTGTAATAGCCCTGGGTTTCCCACTGGACCGTGCTAATGGTGTGATCGTGGGGCCAGGTATCGGGCCTCTTCACCGTGACCCCGCGTGCTTCGAGTGCGTCGACAAACCCCTGCAGGTCTTCCTCGGTCTCTTCAATGATTTGGTCAGGGAAGGCGCCCTGCGGGATGTCTGCTAGGTTGCGGTTCGGGTACTCCGCCAGTCGTGTGCTGGGGTCGGCGAAAGGGAATCGAGCGCCCAGC
>JAYPXQ010000182.1:0-2467 GCA_038135595.1 Halieaceae bacterium | reverse complement strand
ACCGTGCGCACTTCAACAATAGCGGCCGGTGCTGCCAGAGCGCCCGCCCTGAGCATCAGTGCTAGTTCGGAGGCCTCGGCCGGGTTATCCAAACCGGTAATTTGAAATTGCGCCCCCAGCGCCGACTGAATCACCGGCGCGGTCAATAATAATTTTTCGTCGTAGGGTATCCGCACCGGCCGCTCTTCCCCGGTCTCGTCGGCCTCATACCGCGTGCGATATTTGCGCTCGATAAACAACACGCCCATCCGTCGCTTGACGTTGGCGCGCGTGGCCCGGGACATCATCATGCCACCCTCACCGTCGAGACTGATCATGACGTTCGGCTGGCCATTTTGGTCAAATCCGGCCTGCGCATTGGCCACGCTCTCGCCCGTAATGATGACATCCCGCTCCAGCCACTCCGTCATACCGCCACGGTCTGGGCTGCGGTATTCGAAGCGCTGCCGCTCTGAAATAGGCGCGTTGGCCTCAGCCACCAAACGAAACTCGAGATTAGCCACTTTGCCCAGAATGCGTTTGGCCTCGGCAGTATCCTGAATACCGGGTAATTCGACGACAATGCGGTTGCGACCCTGACGTTGCACCAGAGGCTCGGAGACACCGAGTTCGTTCACGCGATTACGAATCGTGGTCAGATTCTGAGCGACGGCGTAATCCACCACCTCCGCCATGGTCTGCTCTGTGACTTGCGCGTAAAGCAACCAGTCGTCACCCGCATCAACCCGGTCCAAAAACAACTCGGGATAGAGATCGACCACCTCGCGGCGCGCCGCCTCGCGATCAGCTTCCTCTCGGAACTGCATGGCAACCTGACCGCCATCGATGCTGACCCGCCCACGGATACGTTCCTCACGCAGGCGCTTTTTGATACCGCTCTCATACTGCGCCAGTTTGCGCTCAGTCGCGGCCGCAATGTCGACCTCGAGCTTAAAGTGCACGCCCCCGCTGAGGTCGAGCCCCAATTTCATAGGCGCCGCCCCACCCTGCAACAACCAATCCGGCGTCGTGGGTGCAAGATTGAGCGCCACAATAAAACCGTCGCCCAGCTCCCGCGCCAGAACAGCCTGAGCGCGCAACTGTTGCTCACGATCGGTCAGGCGGATCAGCGCGGTCTTGCCTTGATCCTGCAACACCTCGCCAAAGAAGCCGATATCGGAGCGCGTCAGCGCTGCTTCAGCGCGCTCCAGTATCCGTTCATCTATTTGCTGGGAGCTGCTGGCGCCGGCTATTTGCAGCGCTGGATCGGGCGCGTACAGGTTGGGTGCCGCGTAGTAGAACCCGGCAGCCACCACCAGCAAAATAAGAACATTTTTCCAGAGTGGGTAACGATTCATCCTTCGCTCATTTATGCGACTCGCGGAGAGTAATGGGAAATAAAAATAGGCGCGGAGTGTAACGAGTCGCGATCACAAGTGCCACGTCATCTTACCCAAGCCAGGTTCGGGCATTACGAAATAGACGCATCCAGCCCGAGTCAGTCCGCCATTGTGGTGGACGCCAGGACATCTGCGCCGCGCGAAAAACACGCTCGGGATGGGGCATCATGATCGTCACCCGCCCGTCTGTATTACACACGCCGGTAATGCCCGCCGCTGACCCATTAGGGTTGTGCGGATAGACCTCAGTCGTATTCAAGTCGTGATCAATAAATCGCAGGGCCACTTGGTGCTCCGCCTCCAGCCCTGCTTGGGTCTCTGCTGAAGCGAAACGCGCACGCCCTTCTCCGTGAGCCACAACAATCGGCAAGTGCGATCCTGCCATGTCTTTCAACAGCACGGACGGAGAAGACTCAACGCGCACCAGTGCCAAGCGCGCCTCGTACTGCTCTGACTGATTGCGTGCAAATCGCGGCCAGTGATCAGTGCCGGGAATTATAGATTGCAGGGCTGACAGCATCTGACAACCATTACAAACCCCGAGAGAAAACGTATCGGTACGCTCGAAGAACGCCTGAAAATCAGCCCGTAAGCTGTCATTGAACAAGATGGTCTTTGCCCAGCCCTCCCCGGCGCCGAGTACGTCGCCGTATGAGAAGCCTCCGCAGGCAACCACACCATGGAAGGCCGCCAGATGATGGCGCCCCGACATCAAGTCGCTCATGTGAACATCAATACAAGTAAACCCTGCCCGGTCAAAGGCGGCGGCCATTTCCAACTGCCCGTTGACCCCCTGCTCTCTCAGAATCGCCACCGTGGGTCGGACACCGGTTGCGATCATTGGCGCAGCAACATCTTCGTCGCAGTCATAGGTGAGCGACGCGGACAATCCCGGACTGGATTCCTGTATGGCTTCAAATTCAGCATCGGCACACGCCGCATTATCCCGCTGTCGCGCAATGGCGTGGCTGGTTTCGCTCCACAAGCGCTGCAAAGCGGCGCGACGACTGTCGATCAATTCAAACTGGCGGGTATTCACGACAACGCGTTCATCCAGTCGCGGTCGGCCAACGGCGGTTACCATGCCT
>JAYPXQ010000181.1:0-2510 GCA_038135595.1 Halieaceae bacterium | reverse complement strand
CGCGTTTTTGCAGGCGTGTGCGGCACTCGAAATTTTGGATATGGAAGTGCGCCGGTATGAGGTCAGTTCCGTGGGTGATCTGGTGATGCCCGAGTAGCAAGCAAGGCAGGAGAGCACAAAGATGACAGTGGATACAAAAATTCAATACAGCCGCATGGGTGCGCGGTTATTGGACCATGTGCAAAACGGGACGACTGACTGGGCGGCCGACACGATGGAAGTGCCCTCGACGGAATACACCGATGCTGCGATTTGGCAGCAGGAAATGGACACCATTTTTAAAACGCTCCCTATTCTGGTGGGAGTGTCGCAGGAAATCCCGGAGCCCGGTGATTTCAAGACGCTTGAAATTTTGGGAATCCCGCTACTGATCACTCGGCAGAAAGACGGTAGCGCCAAGGTGCTGATGAACGTGTGCACGCACAGGGGTATGACGCTGACGTCAGCGCCTTGCGGCAACCAGAAGCTGTTCAGCTGTCCTTATCACGGGTGGACATTTAAGTCGGACGGCTCCCTGAGAGCGATTGCCGACGCGCCGAAGTTTGGTGAGGTCTGTGAAGGTGCGCGCGATCTGGTGCAATTCCCCACGCATGAAGAGGGCGGGTTAATTTTTGCGGTGCTCAATGCAGACAGTGACGTGGATATCCGCGAGTATCTCGGCGGCATGATGGATGACGTCGCCAAAAAGCAGATGGATCAGTGGACCTATGTGGGTAATCGGACGATTTATGGACCCAACTGGAAAGTCGCCTATGACGGCTACCTTGAGGGCTATCACTTTAAGGCGGCGCATCCAGAGACCATTGAACCGCGAACTTTCACCAATGTGATGGAGTACGACGCTCATGGCCCGCATCAACTCATAGGGTTCGCCGCCAAGAATGTCACCAGCTTGGGAGAGGTTGATCGAGATGATTTGTGGCAGCACGAATCAAAAGGTTTCGATTTTATTCGGCTCTTTTTTCCCAACGTCTCTATTTTTATCGCGCCGGAAATTACCCAGATAGCACAAATGATCCCTGGCCCGGGTCCCATGGAGAACACGACGATTTTGCATTTTCTGCACCCCACGCCTCCAGAGAGCGATGAAGACGTTACGGCGCGAATTGAGATGGCAGATTGGTTACGCGACGTGGTTCAAGATGAGGATTACAACGTGGGTTTGCAGTTGCAGAAGGGACTGCAAACGGGTTTGATGAAGAGCGTATTGTTCGGGCGCAACGAACGCGGCAACCAGTATTTCCACCGCTGTGTGAAGTGGTATGCCGGTGGAGACGAGGGCGCACCCAAACCGGAGCTTTGAGCCAAAAAAGATTGATGAAGGAAAAAGGGCATCATCGATGCCCTTTTTTTATCGTCATAACGCCGGCTCGTTATGTCCCGTGTTTCGCATAAAGCCGGGTGCGGCGCGTCAAAGCTTTAGCATCAACTTGCCCTCGTTGCCCCCTGAGAACAGCAGGTTATAGGTGTCGAGACAGTTCTCAATGCCCTCGTTGATATGCTCTCGGAACTTGAGTTGGTCTGCTTTGACCCATTCGCTCAGTGCGGCCTGTCCTTCCGCAATGCGGTGGTAATGGTCGCTGACGAGATAGCCCTTCACCGTGATGGTGCGCGCGAGTATCTGCCAATAGTTGTAGGGGCCCGGGACGGGTCCCGTGGCATTGTAGGTGCTGATCGTGCCGCAAAACAGTAGCGTAGCGTCCTTGTTCATGTTCATCAGCGCGGCATCGAGGATCTCGCCACCCACGTTATCAAAATAAAAATCGACGCCTTCAGGGCAAGCGGTGCGGATTGCCGTCTCCATATCTCCGGCAGTGCGGTAATTAATGCAGTCGTCAAAACCGAGTTCATCGATAACCCAGCGACACTTCTCATCTGTACCGGCAATGCCAACCACCTTGAGTCCCATCAGCTTGGCAATTTGACCGCCGACAGACCCAACAGCGCCGGCGGCGGCACTCATGAGCATGGTTTGCCCGGCCTGTGCACCACCCACATCAACAATAGCGAAGTAGGGGGTGAGTCCTACCGCGCCCAGAATGTTCACGTAGTAATGCAGTGGGAATGTGTTGTCTTCAGGCACCTTGGTACAAAAATCGACCGGTATGGTGCTGTGTGTTTCCCAGCCACCCAAACCAAAGACATAGTCGCCGGGTTTGATGTGATCGGCGCCACTCTCAAGAACTTCCCCCACCACGGTCGCTCGAACCGGGTCACCAATAGGGATGGGGGGTAGGTAATTGGGAATGTCGGACATCCAGCCGCGGATAGCGGGGTCCAGAGAAATATAATGGTTTTTGACCAATAGCATCCCAGGCCCTGTCTCGGGGATCGATGCCTCTTGAAAAACGACTTCGGAAGCATCTGGTATGCCCTCCGGACGCTTGGCCAGAATCCATTGCTGTTTATTTCCGTGGCTCATCTTGACCTCAACCGTGAAAATGAATGAGCCAAAAGCCTAGCGATGGCGCCTAAAATAAGCAAGCAAGACGGTTTTTTTCTGGCGGGCC
>JAYPXQ010000180.1:1927-2526 GCA_038135595.1 Halieaceae bacterium | reverse complement strand
CGACCGAGGCGTTGCCGTCGGGGAACATACGGATTTTCAGTAACCGGTCGAGAAAAGCGCCGCCGGCAGCTGCCGTGGCTTTTCCCAGCCACCCGAGTGATGTGATTCCGCTGGCGCCTCCGAGTAGCGCTTCACCAACTGTAAGATTCCATCCCGTCATCCCGCTCAGGTGGACGATGATCGCGTTGAGGATCGGGACAGTGGTGGGAAGCAGCCCGACCTTATCGATTAAAAACTGGTTGTAGCTGACTGAGTTGAGGTAGTCCCATTTTTCGCTAAGCGATAACCCCTCCAGAAAATCACGCTTTCCTCCCCAGAAAGCGATGAGTTTCTCTTTCTCACCGCTGGGTAGGGGCAGAGACTCGATGACCTGCTCATAACCCTCGCCGCCGAACATGGTCGCATTCCAGTTACCTGCGTACATGAAGTGGTCACCAGCGCCCGGCAGTGCAACGCCATTATTGGCATCAAAATTTCCCACCAGCGCCAGATCCTCGCTGGTGCTGGTATCCATGAAGTTCAGAAAGTCCTCGTTGAGGCCAATATCATTCATGAGCTGAGCTGCGGCATCGCTGTAGCCAGTGACGGATTCAATATTC
>JAYPXQ010000180.1:318-1917 GCA_038135595.1 Halieaceae bacterium | reverse complement strand
AGCGACTTCATAGGATCCCTCGTGGCTACCACGCATGCCCGTCAAGCTCGGCGGGTAGTAGCTGCCAGGCGAGGGCGGTAGCGACACGGGAGGCACTTTATTTGCGAGATTGTTGGGCAGATCGTCTGCGCATCCCGCAAGCAGTAACCCACCTGCTCCGATCGCTATCCCGCTAACAAAATCCCGCCGCTTGATCTGCTTGCTCACATCAATTTCCACTTTACATGTCAACCGACAGGTTATAGCCTGTCGGTTGACATGTAAATGATTTGCCCCAGCCCATCCCTTTTTAAGGAGAGGAACAGACTGTAAATGACGCGTCAATCTTCCGAGTCAGGCGTTTTCGGCCGCCAGGTGAATCGATTTGGATTGTGGTGCGCTGTGCTCTGCATTGTGACCGCGGTCATCGCGACATTGTTACCGCTTGATGTGCCAGGCGGCTTTACCGCGGCTCACGCAGAGCGTCTGCATTGGCTGATTGAAAACAGAGATGCATTCGTTGCCGCCTGGGTCAATCAGATCGTGGCGATGGTGAGCCTGTCAGGATTGTTTTTGGCGCTGTGCTGGCGGGGTCGTCTTAAAGGCCCGCTGAGTGCGCTGTTGGCGGCCGGAGCCGTCGCGATGGCCACCATGGCATTCGTGATTCCCAAATTCATCGCCATATGGACGATTCCGCTACTGGCAAATGCGGAGGTAACTGGAGGCACGGGCGCCGACATGGCAGCCGTGCTGTTGCCTCTTTTAAACGTGTCAATCCCGTTCTCCCTGTACACGTCTTTCGACTATCTCGGGTTTTGGCTTTACGCGCTTTTTGCGGTCCTGATGATGAAGCCACTGTATGGCAGCGATTGGTCATCCAAGGTCATTGCCATCTTGGTGGGCCTGTTCGGAATCGGGTTCCATGGAGCGTTTGCCTGTCTGCTGCTCGGTGTCATTCAGGCTCCCGACATCGAGATCAGCTTTGGCCTCTCGTTCATTCCGTTGCTGCCGCTCATATTGTTTCTGGCGGTCACTTTTTGGCGTGACCTTAAGCACACACCAAATAACTTGCGTTCTGATGCCTAGCCTTAGGGGTTCTCAGGACATTGTTTTGAGAAAACGACGATCCCACGTCCAAGGAGTTAACACAGTGAAAAACATAAACCCTAAAAGCATTGCTGTCGCGATCTCTGCGTTGGCCTTCAGCGTTTCATCCGTTGCTCAACTGGAGGAAGTTTTAGTTACCGCGCAAAAGCGTGAGCAAAGCCTGCAAACCGTGCCAATTGCGATCAGTGCTGTCAGTGGTGAGCTACTTGAGCAAACCGGTGTGAATACCATTACCGAGGTGATCCCAATGGTGCCCGGACTCAGCGGTGCAGATTATGGGTTAGCGACCAATAGCTGGGCGATTCGTGGGATTGGTAGCAATGATTGGACCATTGGTTCAGAGCCTTCAGTGGGCGTCTTCGTTGATGATGGGTACGTCGGTAGAAATATTTTCGCCACCACTAACTTTTTCGATATTAATCGAATCGAGGTGGTCAAGGGTCCGCAGGGAACCTTATTTGGACGCAATGCAGCGGCGGGCGCGATCAGCCTGATCACCAATAAGCCTGGCGA
>JAYPXQ010000180.1:0-307 GCA_038135595.1 Halieaceae bacterium | reverse complement strand
GGGTGTGGCGGTCGGTGATGAGGGACAGCAGCGATATGAAGTAGTGGGTAATTGGGCGGTGAGCGATACGTTCGCATTGCGCCTAGCTTACCAGCGTCAGGAATGGGACGGGATGTGGACCGAGATCCTCAGTGGCGAAGATATGTACACGGAGAGCGATGTGATCCGTGTGTCGGCCCGCTGGGATATCACTGACAACCTCGAGGCCTTGATCAAGTTTAATCACGGTAAAGCTGAGACCAACTACACCAGCGCGGTGAACATCCCCACTAATTTGGCTCAGCCAGGGGTTGAGTACCCTGACAGA
>JAYPXQ010000179.1:0-2534 GCA_038135595.1 Halieaceae bacterium | reverse complement strand
ATGAAGCGACAGACTCCCCGCTGCAACGTCCAGCGAAATCAGATCGCCATCCTGCACCAATCCAATGGTGCCGCCGTTAGCGGCCTCGGGGGTGACATGAATGGCGGCGGGCACCTTGCCGGAGGCTCCACTCAAGCGACCGTCAGTCACCAGGGCTACCGCAAAACCTCGATCCTGCAACACCCCCAGTATCGGCATCAATTTATGCAATTCAGGCATGCCATTTGCGCGCGGACCCTGAAAACGCGCCACGATGACACAATCTCTGTCGAGCGCGCCCTGCTCAAATAGTTGTCTTAGTTCATCCTGATGGGAGATCACCACGGCAGGCGCTGAAATCGATCGATGGGCCTCAGCAACTGCAGAAGACTTGATTAGGCTTCTGCCTAAATTGCCCTGCAAGAGTTTGATGCCCCCCTCTTGGGAAAACGCCGCGTCTGCAGACCGAATCACATTGCTATCAAGACTGGTATCGGGAGCCTTGCGCCACTGCAAACTCTCTCCATCCAGATGCGGCTCAATGCAGGCGTCGCCAAGCTGACCTCCAAAACACACCCTGGCGTCGGGATGCATCAATCCCGCCTTGATCAACGCCTGAAAGAGAAAACCCGTGCCACCGGCGGCCTGAAAATGATTGATATCAGCGCTGCCGTTGGGATAGATGTGTGCCAAGAGCGGCGTGACTTTTGACAGACGATCGAAATCAGACCAATTAATAATCAAACCCGCGGCACGTGCCATGGCAATGAGGTGAATGCACAGGTTGGTTGATCCACCGGATGCCAATAGGGCAACCATTCCATTAACAAAGCTCTTTTCATCAATGACTTCGGCGAGAGGCAACGGCTGTCGGCTCGTGCGCGCTATTTTCGCGACGTGCTCTGCCGCAGCGCGCGTCAGTGCTTCACGCAATGGGGTATCGGGATTGACGAACGCACTGCCGGGCAACTGCAGACCCATGGCCTCCAACACCATTTGGTTGGAGTTAGCCGTACCGTAAAAGGTGCAGGTGCCTTGCCCATGATAGGAGGCCATTTCTGCCTCCAGTAACGCGGCCCGATCAACTTTGCCCTCGGCATAAAGTTGCCTGATACGCACCTTCTCTTTGTTGGATAAACCCGTCGTCATCGGCCCCGCGGGTACGAACAGTGTCGGCAGGTGACCAAACTGTAATGCGCCCATCACCAGACCCGGGACGATTTTGTCGCAAATGCCGAGCATCAATACGGCGTCAAACATTTGATGAGACAGTGAGACCGCAGTCGCCTGCGCGATTACATCACGGCTGAACAAGCTCAACTCCATGCCGGGTTGACCCTGGGTCACACCATCACACATCGCCGGCACACCGCCCGCTACCTGGGCGGTACAGCCGAGGGTTCTCAGGTGGGCTTTTATCTTTTGCGGATAATCCGCATAAGGTGCGTGCGCCGAGAGCATGTCGTTGTAGGCAGTGACAATACCCACATTGGCACTGTCCATCAGCTTCAGCACGGTTTTTTCATAGCCCGCGCAGGCGGCAACGCCGTGCGCCAAATTACCGCAACTGAGCTGACTTCGATTGACGGGCTGACGGGCCATCTGCTCAATATCGCAAAGATAATCCCTGCGGGTCGTCAGACTGCGCTCGGCAATACTCTGGGTAATTCGAAGAACTTCAGGATGCATGACGTCAAGCCAACTTTGTTTCGTAACAAAATAACATAAAATGCCGTTATTCTCTCATTTTTACTTCATTTTCGTAATTTAATTACATTTATCTGCTACCCGTGTAGCGCCCAAACAATACTCGATCCCTAGAGACAGGTGCGAGCTTCGCCAGGCCCCTTTTTAGCAATGGCATCGACTCCACGGGCACAAAACTAAGAGCCCCGACAGCAGCCTCTCCCAACCAATTTATCTGCCTTTTGAGGAACACAGTGACCCATCAAATGCGATTAGTTAATGAGCGCTCAAGGGCTTTGGATATAGTGAGCAGAGCGCCCCACTGGTAACGCTGAGGATGTCTGCAGACGCACAACCGCCAATCGATGCTAAACGCCAATCCGCAACCGGATTAGCGGGCCTGCTGGGCAGCGTCATCAGTGCGGGCAAGGACATTCTTGCCCGCAGGCGTCAGGCCGTTGCCGAGGCTGCTTCTGGGGATCTGCTGGCCAAATGTCGACAATTACTGCATCACCGCGGCGAGGCTTCCGGACTGGCCCTCGCCTGTGAGGTCATCGCCGACTATCAAGCCCTCGATGAAACCAATCAGCTTCTCTTCTTCGAATCGCTCGCTCGGGATTTTTCTGTCGTCGCGGCAGATATCATAAACGCTGCTGAACGCTACAAGCACCAACCCAACCCGGCACATTTATCTGCCCTGACCAAACTGGTAGAGGCTCCCCGGGTAAAATTGTTTCGCCGCATGAATATGGCGCCAGGCGCCACCGCTGTGCTGGTTGAGATGCGCGGCTCATTGCTCAAATCGCTCCCGGAACACCCCGACCTCGAACCGGTTAGCTCGGACCTCAAGCACCTCTTTGTCTCCTGGT
>JAYPXQ010000178.1:0-2579 GCA_038135595.1 Halieaceae bacterium | reverse complement strand
TGAGCCAGACTTCGAACTCGTCAAGGTAAGTTCGATAATCGACCCCAAACTGCCGCAGGAACGTGTCCTCAAAACCCATTTCATCTACTGTTTCCCAAAATTTATAGAGAGCCTCCTCGCCATGAACGCTGGTTAGATAAGCCGCAAACCAACTCCCCATCCGATACCCCAGATCAACTAAGGCTCCTTGCTCCCAAGATATGTTTCTGAGCTTCAGCCCCTCGTCAAAAAACTTCTCTTTTCTGGATACAGAGAAAGGACCCGTACATTCTAGTGCGCATCGCATCTCATTTTTAAACCCGTCGGCGTCTCTGCTGTAAAGTGCGCTTAGAAAGTCCGCATGCCCCTCCATCCACCAGGGTACGAGCTCCCCAGGATTATCTCCGGACATTCTGCCCATTTTAGATTCGACTTCGTCGACACTGTCTGTGAACACATTTGAGTGCTGGTAGATGTGGAACATTTCGTGATAAACCATGTTTTTATAGCCATCGTCGATAACTCCATCCTTCGCCGCTATGATCAAGAGATGGAATCCTTCCACGGGCGCCATAGAGCTTATGCCAGCGCCTCCACTCGTAACATATGGGATGTACATTTCAGGATCGCACCATTCGGCCGCGGCAAAGCCTGTGTCAATTAAATGATCACAATATTCCCGATTTGCGACTGCACCCGCATCTAAATCTTCCCCGGTAATCATGATATAGATTGCTTTGGCTTGATTTTTTCCATAGTAAAGTGGCCCCATCCACAGCTCGTACGCGTCTCTAGCGTGCCGAAGCGTCGTGTCAATATCACCTTGTGAGAGATCAGTTGCCGCGAAAACACGAAAGCGCTGCTCGTCGAGGAACACGGGCGGGGCAGCGGGTGAACGGATCTTTATGAGTCCTGGAAAGACCGAAGCTGAGCTCACCGCAGAGACAGACCCCAATAAGTTAAGAAACGATCGCGTCGAGGTACTTTCCACCTGGCTATGACAAGGCATGCTGAGTAACAAAAAGCAAAACATTAGTCGCATAAGGTGGCTCTCCAGCAGGTTAGTCTGGAATATAGATAGACCATCTAACCACATCAACCAACAGTTCTATTTCTTAAGTGGCTGAGGAGAAGAAGCCTAAGGATCATAATTGTTCAGTTAACAGACTATTCGGAAATGAAAAGGCTGTTCTTGCCCAAGTTCTCGGCACCGATAGTATTCGGCTAGATGAAGACTTTCATGCTTACCAGATTAAGCGCGCGGTTTTACGCAGTGCCATTCGGATGAGTATTTTGGCGCGACTGTTTGTGCACCACCCCTCCTGAAATTCCAAAGCCGTCTGAGAATTCAGAGGTCTTTCAAGAGGTTGGATATTTTAAATATCTTTAAATGGTGCCCAGGGGCGGAATCGAACCACCGACACGAGGATTTTCAATCCACTGCTCTACCGACTGAGCTACCTGGGCAATAAAAGGGCTTACAGCGCGAAGGCCGCGTATTAAACCCGTGCCTTCACCATGCGTCAAGTAAGGCTGTCACGCAGAGGCCACGCGCCCGGCTGAGTTGGCCAGCTCATCCGCATCCAGTGCCTCGTTATCGTGATGCTCAGATGCCAACAATGCGTAAATCGCGGGGAGTAGCAACAGTGTGAACAGCGTACCGATCGCCATACCGATCACCAGAATAAAGCCGATGCTGTTGCGCGCCATCGCCCCAGCGCCTTCCACGAGCACCAGCGGAAAGTGGCCCAGCACCGTCGCGCCCGTGGTCATCAATACGGGCCTCAGTCGGCTCATAGATGCAGCCCTGATAGCGTCGAGCTTATTCAGTCCCTCCACCTGCGCCTGATTGGCAAATTCGACAATCAGGATGGCGTTTTTGGAAATCAGCCCGACGAGGGTAATCAAGCCGACCTGAGAATAAATATTGATCGTTGTGAAACCGGTGAAGGTGATCACCATCGCGGCGAAGAGTGCGAGCGGCGCGGATCCCAGCAGGATGATTAAGGGATCCCGGAAGCTGTCGAACTGCAGGGCCAGCACCAGAAACACCATGATCAGCGAAGCACCCAGAACGCCAACCATGGTGTTGCCCTCGCGTCGGATTTCCCGAGACTCCCCGACGTAATCGAGCAGATATCCGGGAGGGAGCACCTCTTGCGCCAGCGCTTCTATTCGACTCAGCGCCTGTTCTTTGGTGTAACCGGGAATGATGCCGCCAAAAAGCTGGAAGCTGTTTTTTTGTTGGAATCGGGTCAGCGCACGCGGTTGGGTACGCCGTTCGAGTGTCGCAAACGTCCCAAAGGGTACCTGCCCGCCCGAGGGCAGCGTGATGGGGGTGTCGAGCAGCGCTTCGGGAGAGACTTTAAGTGCACGCTCCAGCATGGGAATAACGCGGTAGGCGCGTCCGCGTTCATCGTAGCGGGTGACGTACCCCTCGGACACAAACATGCCCATCTGAGAGGTGACATCGTTGAGGGTCATGCCCAAATCTGCGAGTCGATCTTTGTCCAGCTGATACTCAACTGACAGCAGGTCAAGCTTCAAGCTGGTATCAAAATAGAGAAACAGCCCTGACCGCTGGGCTTTTTCTACCAGTG
>JAYPXQ010000177.1:0-2636 GCA_038135595.1 Halieaceae bacterium | reverse complement strand
GTAGAGGTCCAGCAGCGCCTGGCTGGGATGTTCGTTTGCGCCATCCCCGCCATTGATGACGGGCACGCGACTGGCATGGGCAAATTCTGCAACCGACCCCGCCTCAGGATGACGCATGACGATAATATCGGAGTAACCACTCAACACCCGGGCGGTATCGTAGAGGGACTCGCCTTTGGCGATTGCCGAATGCTCGAAGCCGGTTGTCTCCCGCACCTCACCGCCCAACAGATTGAAGGCACTGCCGAAACTGATGCGAGTTCGGGTTGAGGGCTCGAAAAACATGGACCCGAGAATTGCACCCTCGAGCACGCGGGTCATTTTCTCGCGATGGGCATAGGGCCGCATGGCGTCGGCCACCGCGAACAGCTGCTCGACGTCAGCGCGTTCAAACTGGCTGACTGTCAGGATGTGGCTACCCGCAAACTGCATGCTTCGCACTCCCTCTGAGACGACTCTCAAATTCGATTCAGCCTACCACCCAACAGTTCGAGAGGATCTGTTTTTAATCGACAGATACCCGCGCTTCGAGGCTGTCTCAATGGCGACTATTGTAGCGCCGTTCCCGTTTCAACTGACAGGCCACTCACCCATGCCTCGAGTTGCCCCAGTGCCCACTCTGTCTCCGGGGTAAGGTCGGGCGCAGCGCGCTCCTCTGCAAGCGCCTGATCAAAATCTTGCCGAGTGAATGTCCCTTCTTGCCATTGCATTGCGCAGTGCTCGCGCCATTGCGCCTGCTCTTCGGCATTGAGTGATTCGGGAAAATTGCGCGCACGGTAGCGAAAGAGCAGCTCCTGTAAGCGCGGATCGGAAAAAGGAAAGGTGCACGTGGCAAGTGCGCCAGGAGCGCAATTTATGACCTCATCACACAGCGCGCGATCTGCGTCACCGACAAACCCGTCGTACAACATTCTGTCGGGGTCGTTGCGCGACGGAAAGTCCCGGTCACGCCAGAGATTCTGCAGACGCTCGACAAAGGCATCTGGCGCCGAGGCGTGATGTTCTCGAATCGCGGCCAAATGCGCCCGATGGGCAGCACCATCGAGGCCTAATCGCTCAGCGATGGCACCTGCCACCCAATGCGTGGGCAATAGCACGGGTGCTCGATTCAACCGAATGGTTTTCAAGGGTGGGCGCTGAACTCCCTCAGGCAAAGATGCCTGGCGGGTGAACAGGTACTCCTTCACCTTGTCGGGATCCTCGTCAAGAAATTGGGGTGGCTGACTCAGATCAACGCAGATCACTTCACTGTTGTTGTCGGGATGCCACGCCACCGGCACGACCAAAGCAAGATTGTTGCGCGCGGCACCGAACATACCGGACACATGCACCAACGGGGTTAACGCCTGCAGGTTAATCAGCTGACTCACCCCACGCTTGGTACGCTGAGCAAAGAGCGTATCGAACAGTTCGGGTTGTCGACGTTTGAACAGGCGCGCGACTTCTATCGTCGCCATCACATCAGCCAACGCGTCATGGGCCGCGCCGTGATCAATCTCATTCGCCGCCGTCAGATCTTCGAGCCGAAAGCTGGGCAATCCATCATCGTGTCTCGGCCAGACAACTCCCTCAGGCCTGAGTGCAAACAGGGCTCGCGCTACGTCAAGCAAATCCCAGCGACTGTTACCATTTTGCCATTCCCGTCGATAGGGATCGCGAAAATTCCGCCACAGGGTGAAGCGGGTAACTTCATCGTCAAAGCGGATGGAGTTATAACCCACCGCGCAGGTTTTGGGCCGGGCAAGCTCATCATGTATGCGCTGGATAAACGCGGTTTCCGGTAGCCCTTTCTCTTCTGCCTGCTGCGGCGTAATACCGGTCACCCTGATCGCAGTGGGATGAGGCAAGCGATCAGGACTGGGGCGGGCAAAGAGCATGAGCGGGTCTTCAATGACTTCCAACGCCGCGTTGGTGCGCACGCCTGCGAATTGCCAGGGTCTATCTTGATCCGGATCTTTGCCGGAGGTTTCGTAATCGTGCCAGTAAAAAGAGTCAGATGAGCTCAATCGCCTGCTCTTCGATTCGCGCTTTCCACATTTGCGGGCCCGTGATGTGGACAGATTCGCCACGACTGTCTACCGCCACACTAACCGGCATGTCCTTTACGGTGAAAGCGTAAATAGCTTCCATACCCAGATCTTCAAAGGCCACCACCTCAGCCTTGGTGACTGCCTGGGAGACGAGATACGCGGCACCCCCCACTGCCATTAAATAAACGGCGCCGTGCTTCTTGATGGCTTCAATTGCCAAAGGGCCTCGCTCGGCTTTGCCGATCATCCCGGCGAGGCCGGTTTGCTCAAGAATGTAATCGGTAAACTTATCCATGCGCGTGGCGGTGGTGGGGCCGGCAGGGCCCACCGCCTCGTCTCGCACCGGATCTACGGGTCCGACGTAATAAATAAACCTGCCGCGCAAATCGACGGGCAGGGCCTCTCCCTGCTCCAGCATCTGGGTCATTCGCTTATGCGCCGCGTCCCGTCCGGTGAGCATAGTGCCCGACAGCAAAAGCGTTTCTCCGGGCTGCCAGCCGTGAATATCCTCGCGCGTGACAGTATCGAGGTCGACTCGACGCACCGATTCCCCCGGCTCCCAGCTGATATCCGGCCACGCATCGATGTCGGGCGGTGTCTGTAGCG
>JAYPXQ010000176.1:0-2638 GCA_038135595.1 Halieaceae bacterium | reverse complement strand
CCTCTCGCTACCATGGTGAATGCGCTGCTCTCCGCCTGGCCCGCCCGGGACGCCGTGCCGGCCATCCCGCGTTAACAACCCCGCAGTGATACCGTGCTTAACCCTTCAAATGGAGTGAACCGATCGATGATGAACTTGGCGAAAAGTAGGCCCGGCCGTGAATACCCAAACAGTCCGCGCTCAGGGTTCGCCAGTTTTGGTCGCATCCTGCTGGTGTCTTTGCTGCTGACTGGCCTAAATGCCTGCGATGCGCCGGATGAGACGGTCGAGAGTGCCAGCGCCGATGCGCGCGTCGTCATTAGTCCAAATGATCAGCGACTGTACGACCTGGTCGAGCTGGAGAATGGGCTGCAAGTGATGCTTGTCAGCGACGCCACGGTGGAAAAATCGGCCGCCGCGCTCAGTGTGGGTCTCGGTGCCGCGTCCGACCCAGAGGCGTACCCCGGAATGGCGCACTATTTGGAGCACATGCTCTTCATGGGGTCAGCGCAGTATCCAGAGCCCGATGGCTTTATGGCGTTTACCGCCGAGCACGGCGGCATGTCCAATGCCTATACAGGTTTAGACATCACCAACTACATGATGTCGGTAGAAAACGACGCCTTTGACGAGGCGCTGGACCGCTTTTCCAGCTTCTTCACCGATCCGTTACTGGATCCCACGTATATCGATAAAGAAAAGAATGCCGTCAACGCCGAATGGTCCATGCGGAGAGAGCAGGACTTTCGTATTACCTACCGGCTGGCGCGGAAATTACTCGGGGATCACCCCGCCAACCGTTTCCAGATCGGCAATCTTGAGTCCTTGGCGGATAAATCCGAGGGCGGCCTTCATGCAGCGACGGTGGCATTTTTTGAGGCGAATTACAGCGCTAACTTAATGAAAGCCTCGCTGATCAGTGATCGCTCGCTCGCCGAACTTCGGCAGCTGGCCGAGACCTATTTTGCCGATATCCCGAATAAAAACCTTCCCAAGCCAGAAATAGCGGAGCCCCTAGATTTTACCGAGGTGGGGTCTAAGCGGGTGCGTTACGTGCCCAAAGATGACACCCGCGAGTTGCGCCTGGACTTCGTCATCGACAACAACCGGGATCGCGATGACGCCAAACCCAGTGAATATCTCTCCTACATCCTCGGCTCTGAGATGCCCGGAACGCCTGCTGTCACATTGCGAGAATTAGGCTGGGCCAGTGCACTGGTCGTCAGTGCTGATCCCTCGCGCTATGGCAACTATGGTCTGTTCACTTTTTCGGTCAGCTTGACACCCGAGGGGTTAGCACACCGCGAGGAAATCACCCATATGTTGTTGGGTTACATCGCCATGCTGCGGGAGCAGGGGGTCGATGCGCGCTACGCCGATGAATTCGGGACCTCCCTTGCCAATCGCTTTCGTTTTCTTGAAAAAATGAATGACTTTAGCTACGCGCACGAGCTGACGCGGGCGATGCAAACCTACCCCGCTCAATTTGCTATTGCAGCGCCTTACCGATTTACCGGGTTCGACAAAGAGGCAGTGGAGGCGGTGCTGGCGCAACTCATTCCCCAGCGTTTGCACGTCTGGGAGATTGATCAACAGCAGAGCGCCACCGATTCGCTCTATTTCTATGACGGCCAATATGCTGTTGAGGCGCTCGTGCTGCCCGAAGCCTCGGTCCTCAGTGAGGCGGTGGCGAGCTATCAGCTTCGTTTACCCGCAGAAAATCGCTTGTTGCCTGAGCAATTTGCGATCGTTGAGTCCAGTCAGCAACCCGAGCAGGTGGTGGCGGCCCCCGATATCAGCGTATGGCTTCAGGGGAGCAAGGCATTTTCGGCGTTACCCCGGGGTTACACCCAGGTCTATCTCAATACGCCCTATCGACAACAAAGCGTTGATGCGGCCGTGATGCTGGTGCTCTGGAGTGACCTCTACAATCTGACCCAGACAGCCCTGATCAATGAGGCGGGCATTGCAGGGATGGGCCTCAATCTTGCGCTGGATCAGGGACTCAGGTTGACCCTTTCGGGCTTTACCGACAAGCAGCCGGACCTGCTAGCCGCGGCATTGTCGGGTCTCAGTGTGAATCCAGATGAGCAGGCCTTGCAGCAGGCAATCGATCGACTCTTGCGCGGGTTGGACAATCGCAAAAGGGATCTGCCCGTGAGCCAGCTGGGGAGGGTGCTCGCCAGCCTGACACAGACGGGTTACTACGATGAGGACTCGGTCCGCCGGGCGGCGAATGACATCACGCTGGAAAACTTTAACGGCTTTGTCGAGGCGATATTGGATAGTGCGCTGGTTCGGGTGTATTTGTTTGGTAACTACGATAAAGCTTATGCGCAGGAGACGGTGGCCACGATTAGGGAGGTGCTTCCCGCTGGACGGCCGATAGCGGCTCCCTATACCCGCCCCGCCGTTTACGCCCCTGTTGCGGGTCAAACCTTGACCTACAACACCGATTTGCCGGTCGACGACCTCGGCATGATGCTCCTGTATGCCGCGCCTGCCTCAGGCGTGGAGAATGAGGCGAACGGTCTTGTGCTGGGCCAACATTTGCGAAATCGGGTCTTCGACACTCTCCGTACTGAGGAACAATTGGGATACGCTGCGGGCGGGTTTAACACGAATATGCAGGACCACCCGTGGATCGGGTTTTACATTC
>JAYPXQ010000175.1:1661-2727 GCA_038135595.1 Halieaceae bacterium | reverse complement strand
TCCACCGGAGCCTGCCCAGCTTACAACCGAGTCAGACGCTTCAACGCGGTATGCATTTCGATTTGAACAATCAAATGTCAGCATACCGGTAGAGTCACCGGCGTTACCACTCGGGAAGAAACGACCTTGGGGTGGATAAGAACTATAGGCAGGGTCAGCGATGAACGAGCTGTAGGGCTCACCGTAGGCCGCACCATAATACCAACCATAATAAAAGACATCGCTACCGGTGTTGGGAGCGCGATCGCGAGCCATTACGCCGCCCTGATCGTCGTATCTCAGGTTGATGATTGCGTTACCGCGATCCTCAGCAAATGATGCACCTGCTGTCAGCGAGTACAGGTTTGTCTCGCCGTCGCCTGCGTCATAGGCGCCGGTCATGGCTTCGAGCGATACGCCCTCAAAGTCGTCCTTGAGGATCACGTTAACTACGCCAGCGATGGCGTCAGAACCGTAGACCGCCGATGCACCACCGGTGGAGACTTCGAGTCGCTCGATAAGATCTGAGGGTATTGAGTTCAGGTCGACAATGTTCGTACCTGGGATACCGCCCACCCAGCGTCGGCCGTTGACCAACGTGAGGGTTCGACCGGCGCCCAAGCCTCGCAGGTCAATGGTCTGCTGGCCCGATGCGCCCACGCTGAAGTTAGTGCTTGCACGTGAAATTGCAGCAGGACCGGCCTGGGGAATTTCGTTGAGGATGTCGTAGACGTTGACCGAGCCGGTTAGCTCAATCTGCTCCTCACCAATACTGACAATCGGGTTCGTGGCCTCGAGAGGGTTAGTACGCTTGAGGCGTGATCCCGTGACCAAAACCTCTTCGATGTCTTCTGCAGAGTCTTCGCTATCGGCATCATCGGCGTCTTGGGCTGAAACCATTGAGATGTTCAGCGCGAGAATTCCGAAAATACCCAGAGCCCACCTTACTGCATCCGACATAATGTGTCGCTCGGACATGGTTTTCTCCTTCCGTTTTAAGTGGCACGTCTTAGGTGTGTTTCGTGAGTCATTAATCAGGACCCTGAAGGGCGCTGTTCTTATGCTTGTCCACAGCATAAGCTGAGGA
>JAYPXQ010000175.1:346-1651 GCA_038135595.1 Halieaceae bacterium | reverse complement strand
GCTGGTGCAGACCGTCAACGTTCTGCGCGATGATGCTCCGCAGCTGTCCCTGCGGATAACCACTCACATCATGGCTTTACCGTACCAGAAGATGTGAGCTTTTAAAACGAGGCGAGCCCTGCATCAAAACCGTGAATTATTTGCCTTTTCTGCCTTGCCAAATGGGCAGGCTTTGGGCCCGGATCGCTGGCCGTAACATCTTTGACGAAGATCCGCCCTATGGACATAACTCATTTGCCGCCATCGGCGTTTATGACCTGATTGGTTGTTATGTCTCTGCCAACTTGAGAATTCAATTCTAAATTTGAGGTTCTCACTAAAGGAAAAGGGGCCGCTAGGCCCCTTTTTTTAGTTAACAAAGTTATTTTAACGAGAGGTTTGTGCCTCGAATCGCCGCCTCGATTGTCGGATTTTCAGCGGCGGAGCCCAGAAACTCGGGGATAGGCCCAGGCGCTAGAACCCGCTCTATCTCGAGCCCTGTGGCGAGCAACTGCGCATCGGTATCTGCTGCGCCGATCACGGAAAATCCCAGCGGCACATTGCGCACTGTACCCATTGGGATAGTGAGATGGGGATATCCCGCGATCGCCGCCATGTATCCGGCGCCCGCCCAGGCGGGCCAATCATCGCCATTGATCAGGTCAATGGCGGGCGCGATTGGGCCCGAGGGCGCCACTAAAAAATCGACATCGGCACCCAAAAGGAGTTGATCGATGCCGTTTTCGCGACTCGCGACTTGAATAGCGGCCAGCGCAATCTCGTGCTCTGGAGAACCAGCGCCGGGCCGCTCCGCCGATGAAATAAGATGCTCCTGACCGAGGAGCGCGAGCTCAACGACACTATTGTCGAGATTAAAGTCGATGAGCGATGCGACAGAGGAAACTGGCAACCGGTCCGCGCGCTCACTCAAAAACCGGTTGAGAGAATCAGCGAATTCTATTTCCAGCACCGCGAGCTCGTTTTGCCAGTAGTCTGGGTCCGACAATTGAAACTCGGTGATGTCCACGAGGGTCACCCCTGCCGCTTCAAGGCTTGCGAGGCTTTGATTAAAAAGCGCGTTGATGTGGCTGTTATCTCCCTGAGCAAAGCGCAATACGCCAATACGCAGTTGGTCCAACGATTTGGCTTCGGCTTGAGAGAAGCGGTTACTGTCGGTTAAAACATCCATCATGGTCACGGCATCGGCGACGGTTTTGGTCATCGGCCCCGCGGTGTCCTGAGAGGGTGAGATTGGCACGATGCCTTTGGCCGAGAGCAAGCCCACGGTGGGCTTGAATCCAACGACGCCGTTCACCTGTGCTGGGC
>JAYPXQ010000175.1:0-336 GCA_038135595.1 Halieaceae bacterium | reverse complement strand
TCGATGAGCGATGCGACAGAGGAAACTGGCAACGACCAAAAAATAAGGCGCATCAGGGGCGAAGATCTGAGTTCCATGACGAATTCCAAATGATGGTGTGGATATGGGTCTCGTTCTGTCAGACCTTTTAGGTCTACCGAGCAATCCAATGGTACACCGTTGGTGCTGCCGATCAGGCCCGAGATCTTCTCAGCTGTCGGGTCAATAGAGCGGTTGGTGCTAGTTTTTGGCGCTGCACCAACAATAAATTTGCCTAGGTGCTGTGCTTCACCGACAATACGCCCGCAACGCGACCCCGGAGCTCTCATGCCCTCTCAAAATGATTTGGCCAACGCC
>JAYPXQ010000174.1:0-2831 GCA_038135595.1 Halieaceae bacterium | reverse complement strand
ACGGGCGCTACAGGAACATCCCTGCTGGCCCTACTCGCAAAACAAGTCGCGGCGGAGCGCAAACCGGCGGCCGCAGCGCTGGTATGGTTCATGATGATCATGGGCTTTGCGCTAACCGCGGGTGTCGCCGGCCATTTTCTGGACCCCTACTCGCCTGATCGCCTGATGCAGGTGACCGCGTCTGTCTCGATACTCGCCATATGCGTCACCCTGATTGCCATTCGAGGCGTGGAACGGGCGCCAGCCACCCCCGCCTCGCGGAGCGCTTCTGACCCATCGGGCGACTCATTCATGACGGCGCTTCAGGAAATCTGGCAAGAACCTCAGGCAAGAATCTTTACCATCTTTGTCTTTGTATCCATGCTCGCCTACTCCGCTCAAGACCTGATTCTCGAACCTTTTGCGGGCTTGGTCTTTGGCAGGACACCGGGAGAGTCCACCCAATTGGCGGGGGTCCAGCATGGTGGCGTACTCCTGGGTATGGCCGCCATGGCGATCTCGACTCTGGTCTTTAAATCACGGGGCGCAGCCTTATTGCGACTTTGGATCAGCGGAGGTTGCCTGCTATCCGCAATCGCACTGTTCATGCTGTGTTGGGGTGGTATGAACCGTGCTGATTGGCCGCTCGAAGCCAACGTCTTTTTGCTGGGAACCGCCAACGGAGGATTCGCGGTCGCCGCGATCGGCGCCATGATGGTGCTCGCCAGCAGCGGCCAACAGCAACGTGAGGGCATTCGCATGGGGCTCTGGGGAGCCGCTCAAGCCATCGCCTTTGCATTGGGTGGATTCCTCGGCACGGTGGCTGTTGATGTCACCCGATACTGGCTGAGTGAACCCGCGATTGCCTATGGGCTGGTGTTTGCTTGCGAGGGCATACTTTTTATTGTGGCGGCCTCTCTGGCACGCCATATCCACATCGCCAACTGGCGTTCACAAGGGGCCGCAACGCTGCCCTCATTTGGCGATATTGCACTGGCTGAGACGGGGGTCGGCGCCAGAGACGGGGGTTCGATATGACCGAGAATACAGCTGATTATGACACTATCGTTGTGGGTGGAGGGCCTTCGGGCGCCACGGCTGCAAACGATCTGGCCCAGAGAGGGCATCGCGTACTCCTGCTCGAGCGCGGCTTCCGCATCAAACCCTGTGGCGGGGCAATACCACCCTGTCTGATGGACGAGTTTGACATTCCTGAGCACCTATTGGTTGCTCGGATCCGTTCAGCGCGCATGGTATCGCCGAGGGGCGAAGCCGTGGATATGCCAATCGATGGCACCTATGTGGGCATGGTAGACCGGGACGAATTCGATCCCTGGCTTCGCGAGCGCGCCCAAAACAGCGGCGCTCATGTGGTGGCCGGTGTGTTCAAGTCACTTCGCTATGAAGGCGAACAGGTAGCCTTGACCTATCAGACCAAAGACGACAACCCGCGCATCATCACTGTGACCGCGCGCAGCGTCCTTGGTGCAGACGGCGCACGATCTGCCGTAGCGCGAGCCACCATCCCCGACGCCGATAAAACCCCTTGGGTGCTGGCCTATCACGAAATTATCGAGGTGCCGGAAGATCAAAACTGGGCGGCCTATGACCCTGATCGCTGTGATGTCTGGTATCAGGGGCGCCTGTCTCCGGATTTTTACGCCTGGGTTTTTCCCCATGGGCGCAATGCCAGTATCGGGGTGGGTAGCGCCCACAAAGATTTTTCTGCCAAAGCGTCGGTAGCGGCACTCCGGCAAGACGTTGGTCTGACTGACGCTGTCACCAAGCGCAAAGAGGGCGCGCCAATTCCCATGAAACCCATGAAACGCTGGGACGACGGCCGCGCGGTGCTGGTTTCCGGCGATGCGGCCGGTGTGGTCGCACCAGCGTCCGGCGAAGGAATTTATTACGCCATGCTGTGCGGCAGACTCGCAGCGCATGCGATAGAGGCGTTCCTCGCCACTGGCGATGCGCGGGAACTGGCGCAGGCGCGAAAACGATTCATGAAGCTCCACGGCAAGGTTTTCTGGGTGCTAGGGCTATTGCAACGCTTTTGGTACGGCACGGATAAACGGCGAGAAAAATTTGTCGCCATGTGCCGTGATCCCGATGTGCAGACCTTAACGTGGCAATCCTATACGACCAAAAAATTGGTGCGCCGGCGTCCCCTTGCACACGTCAGAGTTTTCTTCAAAGACGTTGCGCAGTTACTCGGATTAGCACGAGCATAGGTCGTGCCAGCGTGGCTCACCCTGCCCCTGCTGGTTGATCTCATTCTGTTGGGCATGCTGTGTGAGGCCGGCTGGCTTGTGTGGCGCACGAAACCGATAACGTTGGCAGCACCTCCACCGCTTTTGCTCCACGTCGTCTCTGGTGCCCTGCTGTTAGTGGGCATGAAATTAGCACTGGGTGAGGCATCGACGAGCATTGTCGGACTGGTGCTGGGGTTGGCCGGAGTGACGCATATCGTCGACCTTCGCATCAGCTTGAAGCGCTGACGCCACAAAGTGTCTCTGCCCTAAGTCCTGAAGCCCCCGCTTGGCGAGAGCCTAGCTTTTCACTCTGAGTCCAGAATAATCTCGTGACTAGCGCAGAGTTAAGAATGTTCTGATAACTTGCGCGTCTCCACGACCATGATGGTGTCTCTATGCGACCTTCTCTACGTCAATTAACCCCCGCGACCCTTTTTTTTGTGACGACAGTTGCATGGGCATCACCGCCCATTGTCAGCCCCGGTGCCCCCGGAGAGGCACCCACACTGCTGACGGAGGAAGCAGCAATCGCGGTAGCAGACACGCGCTACACAGCAGACGATGTGGGATTCATGCAGAACATGATTCCGCATCATCAAC
>JAYPXQ010000173.1:0-2877 GCA_038135595.1 Halieaceae bacterium | reverse complement strand
ACCAAAGTCGAAACAGGATCAGCCGGAGCGCTCAGATGAACGACATGTCTAATCTATCCAATGCAGTGGTTTCACAGTCTCTGGCAGGTCGCCGGCTTGAGAACAAATCAGTCATCCTGACGGGAGCGGCGGGCTCGATTGGTCGCTATATCTCACGTCACCTGCTCCGGGAAGGTGCCTTGGTCACGATGACCGGGCGCGACCAGAGCAAACTCGATGCGTTTGTCGAGGAACTCTCTGAAGAGGGCTTTGACGCCGATAACATCACCACGATTGTGGGTGACTGCGCCGACCCGCAGGTGTGCCGCGATATCGTCGCGCAGGCGGTGGGTGCCTTCGGCAAGCTCGATGTGCTGGTCAATAACGCCGGCGCCGCGGGACCCAAGTACACCCTGCGCGACATTCCCTTTACCGATGTGGAAATGCGCGCGGCGGGGTCGGATCAAACCATGTTCGATTCGGCCATGAATCTGCTTGGCGCGCCCTGGAATATGGCGCGGGCCGCTGCGGCACATTTGACCGATGGCGGCACCATCGTCAACGTATCGACGATCTTCTCCCGCACCCATTACTACGGCCGCATCCCCTACGTTGTGCCAAAGTCGGGCTTGAACGCGCTGGGTAAAGGCCTGGCACTCGAACTCGGGGAAGAACGCGGCATCCGCGTGAATACCCTCTTCCCGGGTCCGATTGAATCCGAGCGCATCGACACCGTTTTCGCGCGCATGGATGAGCTGCAGAATATCCCGCCGGGTAGTACCAGCCAGGAATTCCGTGATCTGATGATCACGACGCGCAAGACCGAGGATGGTCTTGATTATCGCTACCCTACCCCAACCGATGTGGCTAATGGCATTGTCTGGCTGGCCTCTGAGGAATCGGCAGCGGTATCGGGCCACCACGTTGAGGTCACCAACGGCATGCAGGTTCCGGCGCAAAGCCGATCGCAGTTGGTCTCCTGGCCTGACAAACGCCTCGAGGATCTGACTGGTCATGTGGTGCTCATCCTTGGCGGCTCTGATTACGAGGAGGCGCTGACCTACGCTGAGCGCCAGATCAAGAGTGGCGCCCATGTATTGTTGGCATTCCGATCACTCGAGGCAGTGGGTCATGCGCGATCCATGATCCAAGCCAATGGGCTCGATGAGATCCAGTTGTCACACCTTGACCCGCTGCGCCGCGAATCGGTTGATCGCACCATGCAGTTCATCGACGACCACTTTGGTCGACTCGATGGCGTCATTGTGTTGCCACGCAAACCCAACGGCCACTACGGACACTCACTTTGCGGTGCGACCGACGAAGACGTCGAAAACTTTGTACGCGAGGAGGTGGTGGCACCGGTCGCCTTTGCCAGCATGTTGGCCACTAATTTGTCGCGTTGGTTTGGCAAATGTGACCCTCCCGCCATTACCTACGCCACAAACGGCAGCGATACCCACGGCAACCTGCTAAACGAAGTGATTCGCGCCTCGATCGAAGCGCTGATTCGCGGGTGGCGTCACGAGGATGAGACGCTACAAACCGCAGGCGAGCTCGAGTGGGCTGTGCGGCCCAATCAGCTGGTGCGCTACGACAGTGAGGACAAGGACAACCTGACGTTTGCCGCCGACTGGGCGGCAACGCTGACCAACCGCGTGCGTCAGATGGACCCGATCAACCTCTGGATTCCAAAAAGCATCAAGCGCGCCACTGGCAAGGAGTCCATGCCCACGCCGCTGATGCGAGTGCTGCCCGGATTACACAAAGGTAAAACCGCGGTGATTACGGGCGGTAGCTTGGGTATCGGACTGCAGCTGGGCCGATACCTTGCTATTGCCGGTTGTCGCGTCCTCTTGAGCGCCCGAAGCGCGGCCAAACTGGAAGAGGCCCGGGCCGAAATCGTCGAGGAATTGCGCGGGATTGGTTATCCGCAGGCGGATACCCGCGTCAGCATCATGGCTGACATTGACGTGGGCGACCCCAAGGCGCTGGATGCCCTTTACGACCGCGCGATTGAACTTTTTGGGAACGTTGACTTCCTGATCAACAACGCGGGCATCTCGGGTGCAGAGGAAATGGTGGTCGATATGACCTTGGCGGACTGGAACCGCACCATGGAAGCCAACCTGATCTCGAACTACTCACTGATCCGCAAGTTCGGTCCGGTCATGAAAGACAAGGGCAAAGGGTCAATTCTCAATGTCTCGAGCTATTTTGGCGGTGAGAAGTACGTTGCCGTGGCCTATCCGAATCGCGGCGATTACGCGGTCTCTAAGGCTGGCCAGCGCGTATTGGCCGAGATTCTCTCTCGCCACTTGGGTCCGGAGATCCAGATCAACGCGCTCGCACCGGGACCGGTTGATGGAGCTCGTCTGCGCGGACTCGGTGATGCGCCGGGTCTGTTTGATCGCCGTGGCCGACTGGTGCTGGAGAACAAGCGCCTCAATCAGGTGCATAAGGCCATCCTGAGCGACCTGAAGGACGGACTGAGCAACGAGACCATTATGGCGCTCGCGGCGAATGAGGTCTCCAAGTTGCCTGCGTCAAACAGTTTGCCCAAGGCACTGTCGCGGCTTATTGGCACCGTCGCCGAATCGGGCGGTGCGGGCAATTCGTCGCGTTATCTTATGCACGCGGGAATCGCCAATAAGTTGGTGGATCGCCTGGTGAATGGCGGCGTATTAACGGTCGATGAACGCACCACATTTATGGAGCAGTTTGTCGATGCGCCTGAGCCGTTCTTCGATAAAGAAGAGACGATGAAGTCTGCTTCGCAGATTGAGTCAGGCATCCTTAATCGACTGCATTTGCACAAAATGCCAACCGACGAACAGGTTGGACTGTCTACTGTGTTTCACCTCGCCGATGACATTGTCAGTGGCGAGACCTTCCACC
>JAYPXQ010000172.1:0-2906 GCA_038135595.1 Halieaceae bacterium | reverse complement strand
ATACCAAATATCCAGAAGACGCTTCTCCAGCCAAAGGCTTCGGCGAGGAGCGCACCCCCGAATAAGCCCACCAGCACGCCTATGTTGGTGCCCGACGCCAAAACGCCCTGCGCGAGCGATCGTTGCTCGGGAGGAAAGTAGTCCGCAAGCAGCGACTGTGACGGGGGCGTACCGCCCGCCTCCCCCACCCCCACGGCAATGCGATACAGCGCCAATTGACCAAAACTCGTAGCAGTCGCGCAGAGCGCTGTCATGGCACTCCACACGGTCATCGACAGCGCCAGTACATTTCGGCGCGACCAACGATCTGCGAGGCGCGCCATCGGTACGCCGAGGGTGGCGTAAAACAGCGCAAACGCCAGCCCCGTCAGCAGCCCCATCTGTGTATCGGTGGCGCCGAACTCTGCCTTGATCGGCTCCAGCAGAATCGTCATGACCTGCCGATCTACAAAGTTAAAAATGTACCCCAATGTCAGAATGAACAGGGCATACCAGCGATAGCCGCGGGTGAACTGGGTATGTATCGGGGAGGGCACGATCAGCCGTCGCCCAGCGATCGGAGGTCAATGACAAACCGGTATTGCACATCCCCCGCATGCAATCGGTGCCACGCGCCCTCGATGTCATCCGGTTGGATCAGCTCTATCTCGGCACCCACGCCGTGTTCATGAGCAAACTGGATCATCTCTCGCGTATCGGGGATCCCGCCAATCAGCGAGCCCTCCAAACTGCGGTCGCCAAACACGATCAGCGCGGGGAATACGCTGAGATCCTCGGTGGGCACACCCAGCAAGCACAACTTGCCACCACGCCGCAGTAACGGGAACCAACGATTCAAATCGTGGGCATTCGAAATCGTATCCAGAATCAGATCGCACTGCCCCATCCATTCCTGTAACGCAGCCGAATCAGGATCCAACGCCACTTCGGCACCCAATCGCGTGGCATCGGCGCGCTTGGCCGCTGAACGCGAGGCAACGATGACTCGCGCACCCATTGCACTCGCAAATTGAATCGCTAGATGTCCCAGGCCCCCGACCCCCAACACGCATAATGTCGTATCGGGCCCCACACCGAAGCGCTTCAGGGGTGTGTATACCGTGATCCCCCCACACAACAGCGGCGCCATCCGCGCCAGATCTGCCCCTTGGGGAATCGGCACAATGTAGTTGTAATCGACCACGTAATCGGAGGCATACCCACCGTAGTTCACCCTGCCCTCGCGGTCTTTGCTGTTAAAACTCAAGGTAAAGCCGGTGTCACAGTAATGCTCGTCGCCGATCGAACAGGACCTGCAGACGCGACAGCTGTCAGCGATACAACCCACACCAACCGCATCACCCACGCTGACGCCTTCAACATCTGCGCCAATTTCGGTGACGATGCCAACCATTTCATGACCGGGCACCATGGGGTACATCCCACCCCCGAGCTTGTCACTGGCGGCGACCAGATCGGAGTGACAAATGCCGCAGAATTGAAGATTGAGATGTACGTCGCGCGGCCCAAGGGGACGCCGTTCTATTTCGGCGCGGCGAAACGCAGTACCGGCAGTATCGAGCTGATAGGCAATTGTCATATGGCGTCTCCGGATTTTTTGCTGGGTGCATCACACGTGTTGGCCATATAAGCAGCGTTCATCGGCCCGCCTCGCGCAGCCAGCTATCGACCTTGTCCTCGATGCGATCGATCACCGACATAAAGGCTGCTTCGATATCAGCATCGGTACCCTCCACCCGAGAGGGGTCGGGCAAACCCCAGTGGATTTTTTCCACTTCACCCATCCAAACGGGGCAGGCTTCGCCGGCCGCACCGTCACATACCGTTACCACTTTGTCGGGGGCGAACGACTGGAGGTCATCCCAGGACTGGCTCACCAGGCCCTGCGTTTCGTAGCCACGCGCCTTGAGGAACCGCAAGGTCTGGGGATGAACAGCAGCAACCGGCGCGCTTCCCGCACTGGCCGCCTGCAGCACTCCAGCGCCGCGCTGCTGCGAAATGGCCTCACATAAAATGCTGCGGCAACGATTATGGGTGCAGATGAATAACAGCCTCATCAGGCCCTCAATCCAGCAACGTAAGTCGTACTTTAGAAGCAGTGTTAATCTGAATCCTTAAGGTACAGAGACCGCCGCGGTTCTTTGAACACCCGCTCCATCATGGGCTCAAAGAACGAGAGCTCGTAACACGTTGCGTCTGGGTCAAATGCGGGGGCATCGTACTTTTCGATGAACTCGAGTGTTTGGGCATAGTGCGGGTGATCCTTGAACTGATCCCGCAGGTTACGGTCGAGGCCCAAATAGTGAAAAAAGTAATATCCCTGGAAGATGCCATGATGTTTGACCATCCAGTGGTTCGCCTCACTCACGTAAGGCTCAAGTAATACGGCGGCGACATCCGCGTGGTTGGCGGGTCCGAGAGTGTCGCCAATGTCATGGAGCAGCGCGCACACGACATACTCCTCGTCCTTACCGTCATCATGGGCCAGGGTGGCGGTTTGTAAGCAATGGGTTAAACGATCTACCGGAAAGCCACCGAAGTCGCCCTGGAGCAACAGCAGGTGATCCCTGAGTCGCCGACAGACATCGCTCCGGAACTCGAAAAATTCCGCGCCAATGATGTTCCAGTCTTCCTGGGTACCATCTTTCATATGATGAAACTTTGCGCGGGGGGGCAAGGCCTGATTCATGGGAATGCTCCTAACCATTTGGCATGAGAATACTGGTGTACCTGAGTAGCATCAAGGTGCAGCACAGTCATTGTGCTCGCGCTCTTTTGATGGCGCCTATTGCACCACTTCATCGTGCCGCGGACCCAAGCAGTGACCATCAATAGCCAAGAAAGACGCCCCGAGGCGTCTCGCTCCAATCGTTATCAGATGGTGACAATTGCGCTATAAAGGGGTG
>JAYPXQ010000171.1:0-2919 GCA_038135595.1 Halieaceae bacterium | reverse complement strand
ACCGTATAGTAGGTATGTGATAACGAGTGCTCAGAAGGAAACAGGTATGACTCAGCAAGCCGTAGCAGAGCAAACGCTGGACGATGCGCAGGAGCAGGCGCTTCTTGAGCGGATTCATGCGGGTGAATTGATTGAGGATATGGAGGAACTTACTCCCCGGTATCGCGCCATTTTAGAGCGCACGCTCGAAATCGCGGCGCAGTCAGAGGTGACAGTGCTGACATGGGCCTATACCGCCTTCAGAGTGGCCCCCGATATCGGCGCCAAGGTAGCGATTTGCGGCACGATCCAGGATGAGGTGGGGCATGCCCACCAACAGGGTATGTTGTTTGAGCGCTTCGGTTTCGACATGCAAAAAGTGGCGTTTGAGGCGGATCCCCGCAAGTACTGGTCGCTCCCGATCATGGAGTTTCCGGTGCGCAATTATGCTGAGTTCGTCGTGTCGCAGGCTTTTCTGGATCGCGCGGGACGCTTTACCACGTGGGATATCGAACTCAACTGTAGCTTCGCGCCATATCGCCGCACCTTGAAAAAGGTCAACTTCGAGGAGGCGTATCACTTCCGCCATGGCGCAATGTGGACGGAGTTCTACTACAACCAGAACGACGAGACCAAAAAGCTGGTAGAGGATGCCGTGCGCTGGATTTTCCCCTGGGGCTATCACTGGTACGGACGCCCGGATGATCTCAAGGGCTACCCGGACCAGTTGAACTACAAGGTCCGGGCATGGAGCAACGACACCATGCGCAAGAAGTGGCTGCGTTCGGCAACGGATTTCGCGGATAGGGTCGGACTGAAGGTGCCGGCCGAGAAAGACAAAGAGACGGGTGAGTATCGCATCACCGATATGCCCTATCCGATGACCTTTGACGCGGCTAACCATGATTGGGAGTGGGAAGAGACAACCTGGGATCGCGCGATCGGCAACTTCAAGTCGGGTGGACCCATGCGTCCGTCGTGCTACGAGCGGCTGCAGCGGGAAGAGTGGGGAGATCAGCTGTGGTAACCGAAGCGGCCGTTGCCGAGGTGCTCAACGGCGTGATGGACCCGCACATGAATGTCAGTCTCCCTGACATGGGCATGGTGCGGCGCATCACGGTGTCGACAGAGGGCGATGTCGATGTAGGGCTGGTATTCCCCTGCGTGGGTTGCCCGGCCTGGGATCTCATTCAAAACGATATCAAGCGTTCAGTTGGTGGGCTCGAAGGCGTTCGCTCCACCAAGGTGCGCATCGAATGGCAGCACGAGTGGAGTCGGGAGGACATTGTTCCCGAGGCTCGCCTGATTGCCCGTGAACACGGCTACTGCATTTAGGAGTAGGGCATGGGTTTGGTAAAGCAAAAAACTGCGCGCAACACCATGGATTGGGAGTACTTCGAGGTATTTGCCCGCGAGGAGCCCGACGGCCCGCTCTTTCATCTTGGATCGGTCAGCGCGCCCAACAAGCCCGCGGCGGTAGGTCAGGCTCGGATGGTTTACTCCGAGAAGCCCTGGGTTGAGATGTGCATCTGCCCGCGGGCCGAGGTGACGCCCGTGATCTCGGTGAACGACATGATCGGGATTGCCTGAGCGATGCGTGACGCGGGTAAAAATGGCACGGCACGTTCCAACAGTCTGAGGGAACTGTTCGGCGAAAAATACGATGCCTCTGTGCCATGCCCCTGGTGCGAATCCGAAGATACCCGCGTATCCAATCCCTTCGGCGGCACCGTGTCTGAAATGAGCATGCAGTGCAATCAGTGTGAAGCCACCTTCGGTTGGATGAAGTGGCAAGACAAACTCCCCGGTCAATGAGACCGGGACCAAAGCCAGGAGAAAAACGTGGCAGCTACAGATAAAGCGTTGATGCAGGAATTACTGTGTATCGCCGATACCGACTGGGTATTGGGGCACTGGTATATCAAGGTAATGCTCAATGGCAGGAGCTTGCCGGATTGCACGGCCTTTGCGGGCATGGGCCAGGATAGTCTCGGACACACTCGCGCGATTTTTCGCCTGCTCGAGGACCGACTCGATCTGCCCGAACATCAGTTGGAGTTTGGACGCCAGCCAGACGCGCTCCATGATTTGGAAGCGTTATCGCGTCCCCCTCAGAATTGGGGTGATTTTTTGATGACGGCTTTCCTCACCGAGTGTGCGGTTTGGCGTTTGTTCTCCACTTTTCTAGGAGGATCGGACCAGGCGCTATCCGGCATGGTGAAGCATTTCGGTAAGGAGCTGTATTTTCATCGCCTGGGTTTGGAGGGTTGGATGCTGGCGGCCAGTGATGAGGAGCGCGCCGATATGAAGGCGTCGCTTGCCGAGCGCGGTGCGGAGATTGCGCGCTGGTTTGGCGCAGACGATGGCGAAGACACATTGCTCGCGTCAGGGATACGCGCCAGTAGCGTTGCCGACGCCAGAGCAGGGTTCCTTGACGATGCGGTGTCGGTCATTATCCAAGCCACGGATCTCAGCGAAGACGCCGTGCTGGAGCACCTACCCACTTCGCTGCCCGAGGGCTGGGATGCCGTGAAGCGGAAATCCCCGGGGGCGACTGTGCCGGCCACGCTTTGGGAGTTCATGATTCCCACCGACCCCGATACCGTCGCCTTGCGCAGGCCGCTCGCAGTGAGCGTGGACGATAACCTCGATTTGGTTGATAGGGCGGAGTACTCGCACGCAGATTACGCATAGCGTGACGCCATAGACTCGGATCGCATAATAAAAAAGGGAGGAATGCGATGACAAAATCAGGTTTGGCGGTAGTGGGTATCGCCGAGGTGCCAACGCGTCGCGATCCAGAGCGCAAGCGGTGGGATATCTTGCTCGACGTGTGCATGGGAGCGATCAACGACGCGGGCATTGATAAAAACCTGATTGGCGCTGTGATCTCCAACAATCCAATGGCCCAGCCCTCGATGCAGAACGACATGTCGTTGG
>JAYPXQ010000170.1:0-2980 GCA_038135595.1 Halieaceae bacterium | reverse complement strand
AATGATTGCGTTAATTCGATGCGCTCGCCAGATGATGAAAGCCACCCAAGCACAATCCGAGCGTCGGGGGTGATTCGCAGTTCGCTTTGCGCCAATCTTTCCAACCATTCGCGCAAACCATCGCAATGCGCCTCGCGCACGGCGTCGGGCAGTACCGCACACCACGCCGACAGCGGGACAGTATCGTCCGCACCCAGCCAGAACAGTGTCGCCATTTCGTTCAGAATCAACATGGCCAAGGTGACTTCGTAGGCTTGGGTATTCAGTGTGACGACATCGACGGTCAGTTCGGATAACCCAAGCATGCCAACGCTACCCACCAACACTGCCACCAAGTAGTCCACCCAGATCACAAGGAAGCGTCCTCGGACGAGGCCCACTGCCCCAGATGATTCAAAGCGAGGCTAGGCAATTCGCCATTGGGGTCAATTAATCTGAGCGAATACCGCGAGACATCCGACTCCACCTCCAAGTGGTAACGCCGCGCAACTGAGTGCCCCAGCGAATCAAGGGTGGGTAGCTCGTCCTGCTTCGCAAAGCGCCCATGCCCCCTCAGGAAGCGGTGTTGTCGAATGGCCAGACGCTGCAATACCACTCTGGCTTGTTGAATAAGGGCCTCGTTGGCGGTGGCGCGCCAAGACGGCATGGCGAGCGCGACGAAAATAGCAAGAATCGCGACCACCGCCATCAGCTCCACTAAAGTGAAACCGCGTCCCGGGGTGCTGTGCTTTGTCGACATGCCGCTGCCTTTGCCCAATCTTCAGGTTGGGAAAGTTAGCGGCCCTAGGGGCTATACGAGAGCGCGCTGGATGGTTCCGATGAGTTATCGACACATCCGATCAATAAGGCCCTCATGCCGCTCGCGATATTTCGCCCGCCTTGGCAAACACAATCTGTTGGCCACTCATCGACGCTTCAATGACATCGCCGGGCGTAAATTGGTCAGTTAACAATGCGTGCGCCAGGGGGTTTTCAATCAACCGCTGAATCGCGCGCTTCAGCGGGCGGGCCCCATACACAGGATCAAATCCCTGCTCGGCAAGATAAGCTCTCACCTCATCATTGACCACCAGACTCAGGGACCGCTCCTTCAATCGCGTCATCAATGCCGTCAACTGAAGCATCGCGATTTGGCCAATATGCGCTTCATTCAATGCGTGAAAAACCACCGACTCATCGATACGATTCAGAAACTCAGGCCGAAAATGCGCCTCAACCTCATGCATCACCGCGGCCTGTATATCCGCCTGGGATGACTGTTCCACCGCGTCACGAATGTGCTCAGAGCCCAAGTTAGAGGTCATCACCACAACGGTATTGCGGAAATCAACGGTCCTACCCTGACCGTCGGTCAATCGTCCGTCCTCCAACACCTGCAATAAAATATTAAAGACATCGGGATGGGCTTTTTCGACCTCATCGAGTAACAGCAGCGAATAGGGTCGGCGACGCACTGCTTCAGTCAGATAGCCACCCTCCTCATATCCGACATAGCCGGGGGGCGCGCCGATCAATCTGGCCACGGAGTGCTTCTCCATGAATTCGGACATATCAATGCGCACCATGGCCTGCTCGCTGTCAAAAAGATAATCGGCCAACGCCTTGCACAGCTCCGTTTTTCCCACCCCCGTGGGCCCCAAGAATAAAAATGACCCATTGGGACGCTGTGGGTCCGCTAATCCAGCGCGAGCGCGGCGTACCGCGTGAGAGACCGCCGTCACCGCCTCATCCTGTCCAACCACTCTAGCGTGCAAGGTCTCTTCCATACGCCGTAATTTTTCTCTATCGCCCTCTAGCATTTTGGCGACCGGAATCCCCGTCCATCTCGACACCACTTCCGCGACCTCGTCCTCAGTCACCCGGGATCGCAATAATGTCGGCTCCGCCTGCACTTCGTCCGCAGAAGCGAGTTGCCGCTCAAGGTCGGGGAGCACACCATGCTGCAGTTCCGACATCCGGGTCAGGTCCCCCGCACGACGCGCCTGCTCGAGGTCGAGCTTGGCCTGCTCAATATCACTCTTAATTTGGGCCGTGCCTTGTACGGCAGCCTTCTCTGCTAACCAAATCTCTTCCAGACTGACAAATTCCCGCTCGACAGCGTCTATTTGCTCATCCAACTGCTTGAGCTCCTTGCCGGCAGAGGCAGATTCATCCTTTTTCACCGCCTCGCGCTCAATCTTAAGTTGGATCAGACGGCGCTCTAGCTTGTCCATCACTTCGGGCTTGGAATCAATTTCCATCCGAATACGGCTCGCGGCCTCGTCAACAAGGTCGATAGCTTTATCGGGCAACTGACGGTCAGTGATATAACGCTGACTTAACTTTGCGGCAGCGATAATGGCGCTGTCGGTGATGTCGACGCTGTGATGGACCTCATAGCGCTCCTTCAGCCCCCTGAGAATGGCGATAGTGTCTTCCTCGCTCGGCTCCTCGACCAGCACCTTCTGAAACCGCCGCTCCAAAGCTGCGTCTTTCTCAACATACTGCCGATACTCGTTAAGTGTTGTCGCGCCGACACAGTGCAACTCGCCTCTCGCCAATGCAGGCTTAAGCATGTTGCCCGCATCCATCGAGCCCTCGGCTTTTCCGGCACCCACCATGGTGTGGAGCTCGTCCACAAATAAAATAATGCGCCCCTCTTCCTTCGAAAGCGCATTCAGCACCGCCTTGAGGCGCTCCTCAAAATCACCGCGAAACTTGGCACCGGCCAGCAACGCGCCGAGATCCAGCGCGAGTATCCGCTTGTTCTTGAGGCCCTCGGGCACCTCGCCATTGACTACCCGCTGCGCCAAGCCCTCGATGATGGCGGTCTTTCCCACGCCGGGCTCACCGATCAGCACGGGGTTATTTTTCGTTCGGCGCTGCAGTACCTGAATGGTGCGGCGGATTTCATCATCGCGGCCGATCACCGGATCGAGCTTGCCACTCTCCGCGCGCTCGGTCAGATCGACGCAGTACTTATCCAGCGCCTGACGATTCT
>JAYPXQ010000169.1:2169-3021 GCA_038135595.1 Halieaceae bacterium | reverse complement strand
ATTATCAGCCGTCTAAATCGGCCGCGCTGTGTCGTTCCGGGAGGCGTTTCGCCTCATCACCCCAGACGCGATTCACCCTTTGTCCGCGCTTCACGGCGGGCCGTTCCTGCACAGCCTTGGTCCAGCGCTGCACGTTTTTATAGGAATTGACGTCGAGAAATTCACCGGACTCATACAGCATGCCCATCGCCAGCGCACCGTACCAGGGGTGAATTGTAATATCGGCAATGGTGTACTCGTCGCCACACATGAACTCGCGTTCGGCGAGGTTGCGATCCAGTACATCCAGCTGACGTTTCACCTCCATCGTAAAGCGATTGATGGGGTATTCGAGCCGCTCAGGGGCGTAGGCATAAAAATGGCCAAAGCCGCCGCCTAAAAATGGCGCACTACCCATTTGCCAGAACACCCACGACAGGCATTCGGCGCGGGCGCTGAGGTCGGTGGGCAAAAACTGGCCATGCTTCTCGGCCAGGTACATCACGATGGCCGCCGATTCAAAGACACGTGTGGGTGTGGGCGTGCTGTGGTCCACCAGCGCCGGGATCTTGGAATTGGGGTTGGCGGCTACGAACCCGCTGGAGAATTGATCACCGTCCATGATGTTGATCAGCCACGCGTCGTACTCGGCCTCATTGATGCCCAACGCCAAAAGTTCCTCAAGCATCACGGTAACTTTGACCCCGTTGGGTGTGGCGAGTGAATAGAGCTGCAGAGGATGCTCACCGACCGGCAAATCTTTTTCATGCGTGGCGCCCGCGATGGGCCGGTTGATTTTGGAGAAGCGATTTTCGTCGCCTTCCTGATCCCACTGCCAGACTTTCGGAGGGGTGTAAGTGGGTGATTCTTTCA
>JAYPXQ010000169.1:0-2159 GCA_038135595.1 Halieaceae bacterium | reverse complement strand
AAATTGGGGTGAGGGTTAATCGGGTGCAGGTTGCTCGGGGTGAGTTACTGCGCCTCAGCCTGAACGCCATTGCGCCATTTGTCGCGAGCTTAAGCCAGTTCTCCAGAATAAAAAAACCGCACTGATCTCCGTTTCTGGTAGCAGGCTCACCCTCGAGGGGGTAGGCCATGGACCATCGTTAAAAATTCCAGCGTCGTGCCCGCGCGCCGGTGCTCACTCAGCGCCTGATAATCCGGGTCGTTGTACCAAGCAACAGCGTGGGCTTCGGAGGGGAAGGTAAACATCACCATGCGGCCCTCGCGCGGGCTTGCGCCCTCGAAGGTGACCGTATTGTCGTCGTAGGTAAAAAAAGTACCTTCGTGACGCTTGAGAATGGGAAAGAATCCCTTCTCGTACTCGCGATACGTTGCAGCATCCTGCACCGTGAAGTTGGCGACGACATAAACGGGGACATCAGACATGGTTTACTCCTTACAAACCGGCATGCCAGGCGGCGACCGCCTGACCAATTTCTTCTGGGGAATCTTCCTGCACAAAGTGCAGGCCTTTTACCGTGACCTCGGTCTGGTTGGGCCAGCTGCGACAAAACTCACGTTGCTTACCGACCAGAATCGACCCCGGATCGGCATTGATAAACAGTTTGGGTATTGGGCTGGCGGCCATAAATGCGCCGTAGGCCTCGACCAACTCGACCATATGCGCGGGCTCCCCCTCGATCGGGATCTGTCGCGGCCAGTTCAGTGTTGGCTGCCGGTGCTCGGGCGTATCAAACGGCGCGCGGTAGGCGTTCATCTCTTCTTCGGTCAGGTCTCGCAGTATGGAGCTTGGCAGCACTGCTTCTACAAACATGTTGCGCTCCAATACGAGATCCTCGCCCTTGGCGGAGCGAAAACCCTGAAAAATCCCGCGCGCGCCCTCCGGCCAGTTTTCCCAGGTCATGGGCATAACGATGGCTTCCATGTAGGCAATGCCTTTGACGCGCTCCGGGTTAAGTCGCGCCCAATGAAAGCCCAGCCCGCTGCCCCAGTCGTGAATCACCAGGGTCACATTGTGATCTGCACCGATGTTGCGGAGCAGGCCGTCCAGATAATCAAACGCAACTGCAAAACTGTAGCGATCAGGCCCTTCGCTGGCGGGCAGCTTTTCAGAATCTCCTTGGCCAATAAGATCCGGCACAATCACGCGGCCGCTGTTCTCGAGCTCGGGAATTACGTTGCGCCAAAGATAGGAAGAGGTCGGGTTACCGTGCAGTAGCACGATAGGATCGCCGGTCCCCGCCTCTAGATAAGCGATGCGCTTGCCATGTACCTCGGCGAACTGTTGGCGGGCGGGCATAGTGATCCTCTTGTCCGATGAAAAACCGTGCAGCGCGATTGATACGACTCAGTTAGTCAGTGCGAGCATGTATTCCGCAACCAGCTGGCGCATGGGCTCAGACAGATGATCCTGCGGCGGCATGGTCGGAAAGTCGGGGCGCTTCTTGGCGGGGCTGGCAATGTAGGCCGCGATGCCCGAAGCATCCGCCCCGTATTGCGCCTGAATCGCCAGCGTGGGTGGGCCAATCAAGCGGATGTTGTAGGCATGACACCCCGCGCAAATACCCTGATACACGAGCTCTGCTCCGGCAATATCCTCCTCAATCACCCGCGGTGCTGCCGGTTCCGGCAACATTTTAGTCACCAGGCCCCGAGTGGAATCCGCCGGTTCCTGCCCAACAATGGCATCTTTGGCTGCGATGGTCGGGCTGTCGCAGTCGGCCCACTCATCAACGCCGAGGGTGCGGTATGCCGCCCGCCGCGAGATGCAGCTCCCTCGCGCCGCATCGGTCGCACCCTGATAGGCAAAAATGTCGGGGCCGGTGGTTGAGAACTGCGTCAGCATCAGCAGCTTCATATCACCCTCAGGTGAGGCGCCGTTATTGAACATCACGTTATCGCGGATCTGCACTTTGTCGGGGTTGGGGTCGGAGCCTGTGTCGCTGGCGATTTCGGTTACAAAATCCTGGCTGGTAATGATGATGCCGGCGTTGTTGTTGCCGGTAATCACGTTGTCTTCAATGATCACCTCGTCGCCGGACATCACAATGA
The DNA here is from genome assembly GCA_038135595.1 of Halieaceae bacterium. Classification (GTDB taxonomy): domain Bacteria; phylum Pseudomonadota; class Gammaproteobacteria; order Pseudomonadales; family Halieaceae; genus Luminiphilus. The sequence continues at coordinate 72 of JAYPXQ010000169.1, read as the reverse complement.
TTCCGCTGCCAGCGGGAATCTGTGATACGAGCGACCCGGGAATGCCCAAGTTGGGGGTGTTGTTATCGAGCA
>JAYPXQ010000168.1:0-3072 GCA_038135595.1 Halieaceae bacterium | reverse complement strand
CCATTACGACCACTATGAAGGTGATGGCCGAGAACAGCGGGTCGCTGCCATCGGCGCCGCCTACGAAGGGCGGCAGTGTATGTGGTGCCAGGGGGTGTAGCTCTCCGGACATATCGTTAGCCTCACTGTCAGTAAAAGTTGTGGTCGCCTTATGCCGCTACCAGCTGTTGTTGTCGATCCATCATTTTTCGCAGGTCATCGATGGTAAGCGTGCGTTTCACGGTGCCGTCAGGATATAGCTGCTCGGTCAGTTGCCCGTCGGGTGCGTAGAGTTCAAACAGCACCAAGGCGCCCGTGGGCCCGCCCTGCTCCATGTGTACGTCCCCGGGGGGCATCTTGGAGTAATGTCCCCTTCGCCTGACGGTTGAATTTACGGGCTCACCATTTTCATAGGTGCTCACGTGCAACTCACCTTCGAGTACTACCGAAGTGGTGGTGCAGAGATGGCGATGGAAGTGACAGTAACTATGCGGGTCCCATCGGTAGAGTAAGCTCAGGTGACCCGCGTCATCGATATCGAGGATATGCCCCCAATAGCTGATCGCGTAAGGGTGGTCATCGGCCTCGCGGTAATGAGCCCAGCTCAGGTCATCGTGGGCAAGCAGATTATGCTTCATTGCCAGCTTCTCTCCCGTGTCTCGACAGTCAACACGGCCCATGATGGCGGTTTTACTTTCCCAGTCAACCAAACGAATTGAGGTGTCATGATTTGCTAAGAACACTCGGTCTTTCAATGACTAAGGCCATGTCCTAGTTTGTAGACTCCGACGTTGTCGTCAGCGCTGTGACATGGCTCCTCGTTTTAATGAAGCGACCCATTCATCAGGTTGTCATGTACTCGCGTTACGTTGCTATCGCCAAATCACGGCATCAGTCGATAGGGCAGGTGACTCAATGAAGGCCGCCTCAGCGGCCTTTTTTTTTGAGTTAGGTGCGCTCAATCGGCGAATGTTTTAAGCCGGGACGGCCCCAACGTTAATGCGTGTGCGAATCAACTTCCTGGGAGATAAAAGGGCCATCGATACAGATACGGCGCCCGTCCGGTGCGGCACAGGCACCACAGATCCCCACACCGCATTTCGTGAGGTAATCAATAGCGCTGAAAATTTGATGGTTATCCACGTACTTTCGCTGTACGGATTCACTGGCGTGAATCATCGCCGCAGGGCCACAGTTGTAAAAAACCATGCGCGACAGGGCAGCTGCTGTCTGCGTTGACAGGAAAGCGTCTAAGGCGTCGCTGACGCGGCCTTCAAAGCCGGCGCTACCGTCATCGGTTGCAATCGTGACCTGTCCCACTTGATCACACGCCTCGCGAAAATAGAGACGGTTAGCTGTTCTCGCTCCCACAAAAATATCGGCAGGTTGCGCGGTGGAACCAAAGTCTTCTGCAATCTGATACACCGCCGCCAGGCCAGTACCTCCGGCAACACAGACAATGTGCGCCTCCTCGGGTGGTTTCACTGCCACGCCGAGAGGACCGCGCAGGTAAACCGCGTCACCCACCTGCAGATTGCAGCAGTGTTGAGTAAATTCTCCGACATTAATCACCGCCAGTCGCACCGGGTTGTGGGTAAGACAGGAAAAGGGTTTTTCACCGATCCCCGGGATCCAGACGAACACATACTCGCCGGCCTGAATGTCGAGGTCGCCATCGAGGGTAATGATGCTGATGTCTTCACACACCGTCTCGTTTGCCGCCACGGTATACGGTGTAAACGCCATATCAAGGTCGTAGCGAGTCTGTTGCCCTGCCAGATCTGTGCCGTCAGCTAAATCGCTGGCAAGGGAGCGAAAGTATCGGCCCATCGCGGCGGTATTCATTCCGCTTAAGCCAGAACCAATGCCCAGAATGCTGGCGCCGCAATCTATTGCAGCGTGACAGTCAGCCGCTGAAGAGAGCCCTCCGCAGCCAATAATGGGAAGGTCGGTGATGGCGCGTAAATTTTTGATGGCCTTGAGTGTGATGGGTAAAACCCCTTTGCCCGACATGCCACCCATACCATTACTCAGCACGGGATGACCGTGGCTTTCGGTATAGCCGGGCCCCGCCGTATTAATAGCGCAAAGCGCCGCCGCACCCCCTTCGAGGGCAGCGCGGCCAATCACAGTGATGTCATCAACGTTGGGCGTTAATTTAGGGATCACCGGGATATCAACCGCCGCGCAAACCGCGGACACGACTTCTCGCACCATCTCTGGATCCTGGCCCATCGCCATGCCGTAACCCTTGGCGTGGGGACAAGACAAATTGAGTTCCAAGCCATCGGCAACCGGGGCAAGGCGCTGGGCTACCGCAACAAATTCGTCAACAGAGCCACCAAATATCGATACCAGCAAAAATCGATCCTCGGGGATGCGTAGCTCACTGAGACCGCTGAACGCTTGCTCGACGCCCGGGTTGGTGAGGCCCACTGCATTGACAAAGCAACCCGGTGCGTACTGGCTGTAGACGGGCTCTCGGTAGCCTAGCCGCGGCTCAAATCCGATACTTTTGGTTGTGATGACTCCCACCTCAGGCATCGTATCGATCACCCGCTGAATTATAGAGGGGGTCGTTGTCACAATGCCGGAGGGTATGGTGAAGGGCCCTGATAGCTGTTTGCCGAGAAACTCGGTGACCAAGATGATACCTCCGTGGTGAGTCAGGGATTATACGACGTACCGCTAAAACCCGTCTCGTTAATCGCCGGGCTAGGCTGCCCGACGTTCGGGCTCAAGTGCCGCAAAATGTTTGTGTGACGCGCTCTTCTTCATGGGGTGGGCGCGCCCAGTCTTCATCCCCACCGCGCCACTCATAGGGCGAGGCAAGACGATCTATCCATGCCTGGCCCCACTCGAGGTTTCCTGACTCGACAGTATCAATGGCGCGCTGCACCAGATGATTGCGCGGAATAATAGCGGGATTCACTCGGTACATGTTCGCGATGACGAGCTCCTGATCGCCGGTGTTGTGTTTTAGACGGTCGTTCCACTGCGCTGCCCAGGCTTGCAGTGACGCAGGCGCAGTGAACAGTTCCGGCAGCGGTGAGTGCTCTAGGTTGCCGTTGGCTTGCTCGGTCAACCAGCGGA
>JAYPXQ010000167.1:0-3109 GCA_038135595.1 Halieaceae bacterium | reverse complement strand
GCGGAAGACACCCCCAATAACACCGTCGGCACGCCGATAACCAACAAACCAAAAAGGACAAAGACCACTGCTGACTTCCCCTCGCCGATACCCAATCGCTCTGATAACCACTGATTCAGAGGATTCAGGGAAACCGCAAGAATCAGCGACCACAGCATCAACGGGAGAAACGGTGCAAAGGTCTGAACTGAAAACCACGCCACTGCAAACAGGAGAATCAAGCGCACATAGACCTGCATCAGATCATGTGCGAGCACTTTGCGCAGGGTGTCGAGGTCGCGGTTGCTCATCCTTTCTCTCCCGAATCAAAGATCAGCCAACCCCACATGAGGGCTGACTGATTCATATTACCCGATTGCCAAAATCAGCGACCCTTCCATTGCGGCTTGCGCTTTTCCGCAAAGGCAGTGGCACCCTCGATTGCGTCTTCACTGGTAAATACCGGCTGCGTCAGCGCATGTTGCTTAGTGAAGGCTTCATCGTCGGTCCAGTCACGAGACGCTTTGATAATGGCCTTGCTGACTTTGACGGCAAGCGGTCCGTTCTCTGCGATCTGTGCCGCCAGTGCGCGAGCTGTAGCGAGCGCCTCACCCGGTGTCGTCAGCTGGTTAATCAAACCCATCGCCATGGCGCGATCGGCATCCATGAACTCGCCCGTCAGCGCGAGTTCCATGGCAACACGGTACGGGATTTGCGAGGGTAGGCGCACCAGTCCACCAGCCGCCGCAACGAGACCGCGCTTCACTTCAGGGATACCAAACTTAGCGTTCTCGGCCGCGATAATGAGATCACAGGCTATCGCCAACTCACAGCCACCTGCCAGAGCATAACCTTCTACAGCGGCGATGAGCGGCTTGTCGGCAGAACGCTCGGTCATGCCGCCAAAACCTCTCCCCTCAATTTGCGGAAACTCGCCGGACACGAAGGCTTTAAGGTCCATACCCGCGCAAAAAGTGCCACCCGCCCCGGTAAGGATACCCACCCTCAGGGTATCGTCGCTGTCCAGTCGCTCCAGCGCCGCCGCAATCCCCTCGGCAACCGCGCGGTTAACTGCATTTTTTGCCTGAGGACGATTAATCGTAATGACGAGAACGCCGTCGGCCTCGTCAGTCAGTACTGTTGCTTCTTCGCTCATGATCGATCTCCTGTTATCGCGGCTGCATGCGAATACCGCCGTCCATGCGGATACATTCGCCGTTGATGTAATCGTTATCAATGATGGCGGCCGCCAACTGCGCAATTTCCTCGGGGCGCCCAAGACGCTTCGGATAGAGCACCGACTGCGACAGTGATTCCACAAATTCAGGGGTCAGGCCATTAAACAACGGCGTGTTAATGAGTCCTGGCACAATGGTGTTCACGCGGATACCAATCGTTGAAAGGTCGCGCGCTATCGGTAGCGTCATACCCACGATACCCCCCTTACTCGCGCTGTAAGCCGCCTGGCCCATCTGCCCTTCGTAGGCTGCAACCGACGCCGTATTGATAATCACGCCTCGCGCGCCGTCATCGGTCACAGGCTCGTTTTTCGCCATAACCTCAGCACACAAGCGCAGCACATTAAAGCTACCAGTGAGATTAACGGCAATCACCTTATTCCAGAGATCGAGAGGAAACGGGCCCTCCTTGCCAAGCGTTTTGGCCGCATTGCCAATGCCCGCGCAATTCACATTCACGTGGATCGCGCCAAAAGCCGCGACCGCAGCCTCGATACCCGCTTTAACCGAGGCCTCGTCCACCACATTCACGTTCGCAAAAACGCAGTTATCGGCGCCCAGCTCCGCAACCATCGCCTGCCCCGCCTCTTCATTGAGATCGAAAATGACGACCTTGCCGCCGGCGCCAGCCAAACGCCGCGTCACGGCCTGCCCAATACCCGAGGCACCGCCGGTAACGACTGCAACTTTTCCATTGATATCCATGTGTTAACTCCTATTACTCATTCAAATTAATATCTGTTCATTGGGCCCTTCGGCGCACGATGTTGCGCTCACCGGTGGACACCACGATCTGTTCACCCAGCGGGTCTGCGGTTTCAAACCACTCAAGCAGTTCGGCATCCTCCGGGTCAGCCACCCCAACCCACCGGCGGCCGTCCGATAGCTGTCGACCCACAACAACCGCCCTTGCGCCGCCTTTCTGTGGCTGAAAGGTATAACTCTCAATCACGCCATCAGGCTCCGGGTCCGCGACAACCTCGACAACCTCGGGGGCCTTGAACTCCGGGACCGCCTCGGGAAACTCGGCGGGGATGTTGGCATAAACGCCCACCGCATGCTTGGAAAGATACCCGCCATTGGCACCAACGACGCCATATGCAGGCTTAGACTGTGCTCTCAGCCAATGCACCATCTCGGCAATCCCATGGGTGGAGTAGTTGTTCCCCGGCCCACCAAAAAAAGGCAGCCCTCCGGTCAACGTCAGGGGCCGTGGGTCATCAAGCGTCATACCCAAGGCATCCATCGCCACCCACACCGCGATTGGAAAACAGGAATACAGATCGGCCGCGCCAATCTGCTCAGCATCAATACCCGCCCCTGCCAAGGCGTTGCGGTAGGCTGCCGCCATCGCCTCTGATTCCCCTATGGAGCGTCGGTTCAGGACTTGTGGTTCTGAGCCGGTCCCGTGGCCATGGAGAAAAATCGCCCGATCTGCGACCCCGAGGGACTGCGCCGTCTCCCAGCGGGTCAGCACCAAGGCTGAGGCTTGGTTCACACCATCTTTGGCCACCATCGATTTGAGGTGTGGATCACCCATCAGGCGGTTTTTGCTCGACGCCTCGCCTATCTCCGCCGCCGTCATGGCGTCGTCAAACATGGCATAAGGGTTAGCGGCCGCCACACTATTAAAGCGCGCCATCAGTTCTGCTAACTGCGTGCGATAAGCCGATTTGCTAAGTCCGATCTCGCCCCGCCTCACCTGCTCTTGCAATGGATAGATATCGACAGGGTTCCAGGCACCATGCCGATTGAGCTGGGCATCGAAGAGCAGCTCCGTGCAGGCACCACGGTCGTCGGTTTCACCCTCCGGCTCGTCACTCCAGTCCGCTGACAAACCCTGTCGCTGCAACTGACGGGAAGTGGCCAGTGCCTCAGCGCCACAGATGATC
>JAYPXQ010000166.1:0-3134 GCA_038135595.1 Halieaceae bacterium | reverse complement strand
CGTCTTTTTACGTTTGGTTTTAGCCATGTCCGCATTATACGGGTGCCGGTTTTTTACCGCGCCGGTATTCTTACAGCTAAGCCAAGGCCGCAGGGAGCTGGTGCGTGCTCGATGACAACGTGCCTCAGCCCTGGCGCGCGCGAACCACATTGGTTCTGTCGCTGACGCTGGTGGCGGTAGGTTTGGGCAACTTGCAGCGCCTGCCTTATCTCATTGGAGAGTTTGGCGGCGGCGCGTTTTTTCTCGCCTATGCGGCTTCGGTGCTCTTGCTCAGCGTGCCAATTCTCATTGCCGAGGTTGCTTTGGGCAGTTTGGGCAGGGGTTCGCCAGGGCTCGCTATGCACTGGGCGGCCAGCGCGGCCAATGTGGATTCCCGGTGGCGGTATTTGGCACTCCTGCAGGGGTTGCTGGGGCTGATAATGGCCGCGATGGCCACGCTGATGGCAGTGTGGTGTTTTCGGTGGGCGGCAGTGATTTTCGGCGGCGAACTTGCCGCTGCGAGTGCCATCGATGTTGCTGAGGTCTATGTCGATTACTTCGAAGATGGCCCCCGCCAGTTTTTGGCGGCCCTGGCCCTGGTGGTGTTCACGGGTCTTTTATCCGCGCTGGGTATCCGTCTTGGTATGGGTTTTCTCGCCTGGGCGGTGTTGCCGGTCGTGGCCATTACTCTTTTGGGTGTGTTGGACTTTATTTTTCTCTACACCGATTTGCGCGCGGTCAGCGAATTCTTGTTTGCACGTGACCTTTCCGCCTGGCGTTTGGACGCCCTATGGGTCGCGCTGTCTTCGGCGGGGCTCACTCTGGGTGCGGGGTTGGGGTTGGGCATGGCGCTGGGCGCGCAGGCGCCCCCCGGTCTGCCGTGGGCCCGATCTATTTTAGCGGTCGCGGTTTTAGACACCGCCTTTATGGTAACCACGGCCATTATCGTTTGCGCCGCCCTGTTTGAGGTCAATGTCGCGCCTGCCGAGGGTTTGGCCACCGTATTTGTTGGACTGGCCTATGCCTTTGCCAATCTGCCACTGGGCGAAACCTACGGCGCGCTATTCTATTTCTCCATGGGCGCTGTGGCCGCGAGCGCAACGGTGGTTCTGATAGAACCCCTGGTACTCATGATCGGGCGGGAGTGGGGAGCGGGCCGATTGGGCGGGGCGATTCTGGCGCACACGCTGATCATACTGATTGTCGCAATATGCCTGTTCTTCGACGCCACACTATTGACCTCTCTCGCCACTGTTACTGTTGACTGGCTGATTCCCACCAGCTTGCTCGCCACCAGCCTGTTTGTGGGGTGGCTCATGCCCAGACCCGTGCTGCGTGGTGAGCTCTATCGAGAACCTCTTTGGCTGTTTTGGCTGTGGTGGCGGGTGCTGCGCTGGTTGGTGCCTCCCGTGTGCGTGGCCTGGTTGATGAGAGGCTTATTGTAAAAGACGCTCAGCCGGGTTGAGTTGCACTACACTACGTCCATGACAGTAATTGAACGTAGCGCGCTGATTCCCTTTGCCGCCGAGCAGGTTTTTGGTCTGGTGGCAGATATTGAACGCTATCCTGAGTTCTTGGATGGCTGCGTGGCTGCCGAGGTGCATGAGCGCACGGAGAATAACGTCGTTGCCACCTTGCGACTGTCTCGCGCCGGCGTCAGTCACAGCTTTACCACCCGCAATACCTTGCACCGTCCCGAGCGCATGGAACTTGCACTGGAGGAAGGCCCTTTTGACCATTTTGCCGGTATGTGGCGGTTCCGCGCCCTTGGGGAATCTGCTTGCAAAGTCTCTCTGCGTCTCGATTTTCAGATGGCGAGTGGCTTGGCAAGTGTCGCCGCTGGCCGCCTCTTTGATAAAGTCGCGCTGGACTTGGTTGACGCTGTGGTTTCCCGCGCTACCCAGGAGTTATCCTGAGCTACGGGTATTGGCGCGCGTGTCGTCAAACTGGCGCCAATTGCCTGAATCAGAGTTGTGCATGAGATGAGTGAAAACGTCCCCATAGAAGTCGCGTATGCGCTGCCAGAAAAGCAGCGCATCATAAAGCTCGACGTCCCTCCCGGCACGACGGCGCTGGAGGCGGTGATGCAAAGTGGGATCGACACGTTTTTTGATGACTTGGTTCTGGGGCCCGATGTGAAGTTGGGAGTGTGGGGTAAGTCGGTCACCCATGATCGTGAAGTGCTCTCGGGCGAGCGTGTGGAAATCTATCGTCCGCTGCAAGTTGATCCTAAAGCCGTTCGAAAAGCGAGGGCCGAGAAGGCCAAGGCCGCGCGCGCAGCCGCGGATCAATCCTCTGAGGCGTCTGCGTCCTCATCTGACTCTGACTGAGACTGGCCCCAGTCCGGCGCGTCGGGGCCTTCTGCTCGCACCAGCTCATCGTCTTCAAACCATAGCGTGAGCTGTGTCTCGGCAATCGTTTGATTGCCATTGCGCAGCAGATAGCGGTAATCCCAGCGATCGCTGTGAAAGGAGTCCTCGATCAAAGGTGTCCCCATGATATAGCGCACTTGTCGCCGGTTCAGGCCCGGCCGCAGTTGCTCTACCATCTCCTCGGTAACGACATTGCCTTGCTCCACATTAATTTTGTAAACACCGGGAAAGCCAAAGTTATTGCCACAGCTTGCGAGCGTCAGTAGCAGGCAGCAAGCGGGCAAGAGCAGGGGATGCGAGCAGTTTCTCAACACGTTGTCTTCCAAGGTGGCAATGCGGCTGGCATGATAACGTCAAACGCACTAGGCAGAGAACCACTCACGCATGTCCTCAGAGAATCGCGAACTCAAGAAGGCGGGGCTTAAAGTCACGGCGCCAAGGCTCAAGATCCTCTCGATGCTGAGCGATGCCTCCGAACAGGGAGAACATTTTAGTGCGGAAGACCTTTACCAGCGTCTTCGCGACATGGGCGAAGATATTGGTCTGGCAACGGTTTACCGCGTGCTGACACAGTTCGAGAGCGCGGGATTGGTCAAGAGGCATAACTTCAACGACAACCCGGAGCGGACCGGCAAGGCGGGGTATTCCGTTTTCGAGATGGCATCAGACGGTCATCACGATCACATGGTCGACATCGATAGCAGTGAGGTGATCGAGTTTATTGACGAAGAAATTGAGCGCCGGCAGCACTTGATTGCAGAAGCGCGGGGCTATGAAATCGTC
>JAYPXQ010000165.1:0-3173 GCA_038135595.1 Halieaceae bacterium | reverse complement strand
GTGTTGATTCTGCTCATCGTCTTCGCGGTGACGCTGAGACCCCGCAAAGATCCTGTGCTATCGCAGACTTGAGCTTGCGTGGCTCCTGAGCACCTCGCACCAGTCACCCTAAGGCGAGGACTCGCGAGGCCTTTTTTGAACACTTAGCTATGGATGGAGAAGTGGCATCGTGAAGCCGACAGACAATCCTACTCCTTGAATGTTACTCGCAGATATCTTTCCGCCATGCAGGCGGACTGCGCGACTCGCAATTGCCAGATCGATTCGGCCACTACCGGAGCGCGTCTCCCGGCTGTCCTCAATTCGATAAAACGGCTCAAATATTCAGCGTAACGCATCTTCTGGTACACCATTGCCGCGATCGGTTACTTTCCAGGATGTGCCAGAGCTCTCGCGCGAAGATCGGAACGCCTCAGCTGATATTCACCATCGGCCCTGCCTCGCAACGAAAACGCCTTTCCTTCACTAGGCTGATTGGGGACCACTGCAAAACGTATTGACATAGTCTATGCTGAAACATATTGACATACCCTATGCCGAATCATATTATTTTGGCATAAACAGTGTCATTATAAAAAGAGGTAAGCCTGATGTCAGCGTCCACTCTCCAAACTCAACATGCACCCTTCTGTTCGGTTGCGCCAATCTCGCGAGCTGTCGTTTGCGCGCTGGTAGCCGGCTGGATGCCAGCTGCGTTTGCACAAACTACTGCGCTGGAGGAAGTTGTGGTAAGCGCCACTAAGCGATCGAATGTTTCTGTGCAAGATGTACCGTCCTCCATCGCCGTGTTTGGCGCGGAACAACTGAGAGACGCAAAAATCGAAGCGATGACGGACCTCACTGCACTCGCACCCGGTCTTATTGCCGTGCAGGCGCAGAGTCCCGCTTCGACTCGGATTGGCTTGCGTGGGCTTTCCACGCCCTCCAACAATGTGGGTTTTGAGGCATCGGTGGGGGTTGTCATTGATGGCGTATCCCGGGCCCGAACCGGTATCGCCCTGGCAGAGTTGCCGGAACTTGCTAGCGTGGAGGTGTTAAGGGGCGCTCAAGGCACTCTGTTTGGCCGAAATACCAGTGCTGGGGTGATTAACATCACCACCGCCCGAGCAAACCCTGAGGACGGTGGCTACCTCACATTGTCTGCGGGAAACTACAACACGCAGGTTGCACAGGGCGCTATCAACTTTGCGGTGAGCGACCAATGGGCCGGGCGGCTCGACGCGAAGCTGCGCGAGCGCGACGGTTTTCTTGACGATGTGAATTCAAATACCGACGTGGGCAGTCTGGATCGCCAGATGGTTCGAGGGCAACTCGCCTACGAGGGTGAAAACAGTGCTCTGCGTCTCATTGCGGATTGGGCGTCGGACGAAAGTGTATGTTGCGCGGGTGCTTTTACCCAAAGCAATGTGGTTAATCCTCTGCTCAATGGGCTGGCAGCTTCGGTGGGAAGAACAGCCTATGGCAGCAGTAACCCAAGTGATCTCGAAGTCGCGTTGAGTAATACGCCGACCAACGATATCAGTGAATGGGGTCTGTCCGTCGAGTACAACCGAGCACTTAGCGGCAGTAACCTCACCAGTATTACGGCATACCGTGACTGGGAATCGATGGCGCAGGTTGATGGCGATCAGAGCGGTGTGGATCTCGTTAATCCGGGTCAGTTCTCAGCCAATAAAGTTTTCTCGCAGGAGCTGCGGCTTCAGGGCGACAACGACCGAATCAACTGGTTAGTCGGCGCCTATTACATGCACGATGAGGTTGATTGGGTCCGGGACTTCAACTACGGCAGCCAGTGGTCAGCATACGTTGATAGGGCGCTTACTGGCGCAGCGGGTTTGCAGGCTTATGGCACGCTACCAAGCAATCCAATGCAGCCAGGATTTACGCCGTCCCTGCTGGCCGCTACCAACCCAGCGCTCGCAACCACCTACCTACCACCGGCGCCAAACGCAGTAGACGACATGCAACAAACAACCGACGCATTCGCCATCTTTACGCACAATGAGATAAAGATCAGTGAAGCGCTGGTCATGACTTTGGGTTTGCGCTACACCGATGAGACCAAGGAATTAGATTACCGGTTCGCATCCACTGATACGGGTTTGCCGATCGAAGGATGCAGGGTAGCTCAGGGCTTTGCGGGAACGCCTTTGGCGGCACTGGGTGGCTTGCTGTGTTTCCCAAATGGCAATGTGCTGGCTGACGGTACCGATGTAAAAGAGATTAGTGAAGATGCGTTTTCCGGAACCGCCAAACTGGCCTGGAATCCGTCCGACGATGTGCTGATCTACGTCAGTTACTCGCGTGGCTTTAAATCCGGTGGATTCAACTTGGATCGAGCCGGCATCACGCTTACCGACGGCGCTTCCGCGTTGGACCTTGCGTTTGATGCCGAAGAGGTCGATGCCTACGAGCTCGGCTGGAACAGTCTCTGGGCGGATGGCTCAGTTTCGGTGAACGGTGCGCTCTACACTCAGGATGTTTCTGACTACCAGCAGTTGATATTTACTGGTACGGGATTCGAGGTCCAGCAGGGCGACTTTGAAGTCACTGGTTTTGAACTGGACATCACGGCGCGACCTGCTGCTGCACTCATGTTGAGTGCCAATTACGCCTACGTGGATGCTGAGGATAAAGTCTCCGGGACGAGACCCGTTACCCAGCCTGAAAATACGGTCACGGGCGCGGCGACTGTTTTCCTTCCTGTGGGTGATGCGCTGATCAGCACGCTTCACCTCAATGCGCGATATCAGGACGATATGCTGCTGGCACCGGGCACGGAGATTTATCAGAGCGGCTATACAACGGTCAATGCGCGGGTCGCCTTAGCTTCCATAGAGGGTGTGTGGGAGGTGGCGCTGTACGCACAGAACCTGACCGACGAGAATCAGAGCGCCGCAGGTTTCGCTGCGCCGCTCAATGCAGGGAACTACATGTCGTTTCTGAATACCCCGCGTATGTATGGTGCTGAGATCCGCCTTGCCTTTTAAGTGAGTTAATCAACTAAATTTGGCCCCCGTGCAGCGGGCTTTCGAGGCTAAAAATAGCAGCAAGGCGAAAGATTCCACTGTGAGACTCATTAATGAGATGGTGGAGACAAATAAATTCTAGAGAATTTCATTTATCTGTCGCGCCAGCCTCTAAGGCGCAACGCTCGCTGCAATAGGTAGCTA
>JAYPXQ010000164.1:0-3191 GCA_038135595.1 Halieaceae bacterium | reverse complement strand
GTGGGGTGGTGCCCCGCATCCGAGCCGTGGTTTGCAAATAGAGTTCGCCGATTTTCGCGGGGTCAGCCTGTGCTGCCGCCTCGAACAACCCAGTGGAAAATCGCTTCCGGTCAACATATTGAGACACCCTGCGCGTTGCGAGGCCGAACTGCTGGAGCTCTCCCGCCGAGTGCACCAGCGAGTGGCTGGCGATGACGCGTTCGATCAGTGTGGTGCCAGTCCGCGGCTGTCCGAGCACAAATATGGGGGAGGGGTCTGGGTCGCCGGAGGCGCAGCCAGCCAGCCAGTCTGCCGTGAAGCGCTCGCGGATCAAAGCAAACAGCGCGTCTTCCTCTGCCTCATCAAATTCCACCGTCCGACGTCGGGACGCCGCACCCGCGGAGAAGGCCTCAAACGCACCGGTCCAATCCTCGAGATCCTCGCACTCCTTGCCAATCGCGTAGTAGAGGAAACTCTGCGCGCGATCATTCTCGGCGTATTTTGTCACCAGCGTTCGCATCTGGGCGATGTGCTGGGTGTCGGTGGCCTTAACCGCATTGGCCAATCCCCAGTGGGGCTGTGCGCTCCGCGGATCCAGTCGGATGACTTCGCGGAAAACGTCGACGGCGTCGTCGATATCGCCGTTGAATACCAGCGCATTGGCGAGATTCATCATATAGGGGGTTTGCCCCGGTGCCGCACGATTAACGGCGGCGAAGAACGCTTTCGCCGTCTCATATTCTCCCAATTGATTCAGCACCGTGCCGGTGAGATCGAGCACCGCGGGGTCTGAGGGTTTGATCCTTCTGACTTCTTTGAGGGCGTCTTCTGCCAAAGCAATGCGGCCTTCGCTCGCATTCAGTCTGGCCAGTTGTGCCCACGCCGCGGCATGATTGCGATCGAGTTTGATCACCGATTTGAAGGCTTCATGGGCGACTCGGCGCTCGTCGCCCTCCACGGCGACCAGACCCACCAGAAAGTGGGCCGCGGCGAGATCGGGGTGTTCAGCCAATACTTGCTGACAGGCATTCGCTGCAATATCCAATTGCCCACGATTCAGCGCTTCAAATCCTGCCTGAAGGCGCTGAGCGGTCTCTTGATCAGGCGGGTTCATGACGCGCTCCGTCGGGCGGTCTCGTGGTAGTACGTTAGGGGGTCTTCGTGGGCTTCACCCGAGTGCCCGGCTATGGCGTCGACAAAGAGATAGAACAGCTCCGCCTGAGAGGAGATGTCGAGCTTGGCATAGGCGTGTTTGCGATGCAGCTTGACGGTCTCTGTTGAGATACCGAGTTTCTCGGCCACCAGTCGAGTGCTGTGACCCAACAGCACTAATTCGATCACCTCACGTTCGCGGCGCGTCAGCAGGGATGCACCAAAGGCACCCAGCGCTTGCTGTAATCGCTGCCGAAAATCAGAGGGTTCTTGCGTGGAAGTGGTGTCGGCACCCCAGTGCTTGCGAATTAATGCTTCAATCGCGGGGAAGATCGCTTCCAGTCTGTCGACCTGGCGCTTGGAAAAGTGACGGCTACCTTCGGTCATTCCCAGCGCCAAGTTAACGGAGCCGTGATTCAGTTTGATGAGCAAGCCACACTCATCCTGAAATCCACATTCGTGATACCAGGTGCGGAAATACTCGGACTCTTTGAACCCGCTGGGCGCCAGTTTGGCCAGCTGAAAGACGCCATATCTTCTGTCGATTTCCAAGGCGCGGTAAAAGGGATCCAATAAAAAAGGCCCGCTGATATAACGCTCGAGAGTTGTCTTTCCCTGGCGTTTGGGGGGCAGCGTGTACTCGATCCTGGGGACGCCGGTGTCGAGATAGCGAATCAGCGAAATATCGTCGGCCTGGATCCACTCTTTGACGCCAATACTCAGCGTTTCGGCAAAATGCGGCTCACCTAAAGCGGCGGTGGCATCGGCGATCACATGAGCGAACTGGGGCAGGATATTCATGGGGCAAGCTTAGCTTTATAGCGCGGCGCGGCTCAAACGATTTACTGCATCCTGACGGTCATGCATATCGGGCGGGAGTGACACGCGCACCCGCATCTTGCATGGCTTGACGGTCCTGGCGAACAGGTTCACTTTTGTTTGAACGCGAGCCACGAGGTTTTGCCATGACCGAAAATGCGCTGATTCTGCATCAATACGATATTTCGCCCTTCTCCCAAAAAGCGCAAAAAATGATGGGATTAAAGGGGCTCGACTGGTTAAGCGTGGAGATGCCGCTGATCGCACCCAAGCCGGATGTCGAGGCGCTGACCGGGGGCTATCGCGGGACGCCGATACTGCAAGTGGGAGCGGACGTATTTATTGATAATTGGATGATCGCGCGGGCACTGGACAACAGCGCGCCGGCGGCACCACTCGCTCCCCGAGGGCCACTTGAGGCGGCCGCCTTATATGCATGGTGTGAGCGACTGTTTATCCCGCTGTTGCACTCGGCATTTGCCACCTACAAAAACCAGTGGGAGCCCGATTTTTTGGCAGACAGAAAGCGCGTGTTCCCCGATGTTGATTTTGATTCTCTGCAAATCGCAGATCCCGATCGTCGCAGCCAGGTCAATGCGTTTCTGGGCGAAGCGGCAGCGCAACTGGGTCGCGGCGCTTCCTTTCTCGGGGGTGAGACACCCGACAGCGGGGATGTGCATGTTTGGGGCATGATCTGGATGATCTACAGCGCGCTGCCAGATCTGGTGCCTTTGGTAGAGCGCTACGGGGAGATTATGGACTGGCACGGGCGCATGGAGCGCCTGGGCCGAGGGCGACGCACAGATGTAGCGTTCGAGACGGCTTGGGATGCGTTGCGAGCTGGGCATTTTCAATCCTTGCCGGACACGCCGATGGCAGAACCGTTGAGGGATTGGTTGGGGGCAAGGGTTGAAGTGAGTGCCGGGTCGGCTGACCGCGGCATGGCGACGGGCAGATTAATCGCGGTCGATCAGCATCAGGTGGTCATTGCCACGACGCCATTGGACGGTGCAGAGGCCCACGTATGGTTTCCCCGATTTGGGTATCACGTACACAAACAGTATTAGCAAAGCTGCCGCGTTAAGTACTCAGGGTCAGAGGAGTCTCACGATGTAACGGCGCTAAGTCGCTACAAAAAAGGCCCCATCGGGGCCTTAAGTGGTCGGTAGTGTTGCGACCCGCCAAGGGAGTGCATTTCCAGGGCGGAGCAACTGCTTACTGCTACCAACTGAAATCGATGC
>JAYPXQ010000163.1:407-3195 GCA_038135595.1 Halieaceae bacterium | reverse complement strand
CCGGTTACAGCTATACTGCCGTGATGCAGCCTCTAGGTCATCTTCTTCCATCTTGTCGGTATCCCGGACAGGGTCGGCACCCTGCTCTCGTCGGCATTTGGGCATTGAGCGTCTCGCTGTTAATCGCCAGTTGCGCAACGCCCCCCACCGATACCGAGACCGAAGCCGTCTCCGCTGTGGCTCCCGGCAGCCCAGCTGCGCCACTTGAGGGAGAGCAGCTAGATTTAACGACGATAGCGCAGCTGTCGAACATTGCTCGAGACCAATCGCTCCTGCTCGCTCGCCATTATCGGAATCAGGCGATAGCCGCCGGTATCGACGCCTCAACACTGATGGCGATAGATAGCCGCTTGGCCTGGTACTCGGGCGATACCAAAACAGCCGCCACACTGCTCGACACGCTGGGCGCTGACAATACGGCCTCTTTGGCCTTCGTCCACGAGGAGCGCGAGTACCGAGCGGCGGCATCGGGAGATTGGCTGGCAGCCGCGAGGGCGGTCTATCAACAGGCAAAGATGAGTGGCCCATCTGGCAATCATAGAGATCTCGGCGAGAGGCTATTCCAATATCTGTTGCGCCTTCCAGATGCCACCCTTAACGAGCACCTCAAAGTGTCTGGGGGAGACCCTGTCTGGCGCGCTTGGCTGGAAATGCAAAAACCTTACCGGGCAGATCAAATCCAGTTCTCAGCTTGGCTCGACCGCAACGCGGGACGAGTGTCATATCCAGCACTACCCCGACACCTTCTGGCGTGGGCAGAGGGTCGCGATCTCGATCGTTTGGCCATCATTCTGCCCTTGGACGGCAGCCTCGCTGCGGCGGGAGAAGCTGTTTTGGCCGGTGCCGTTGAGCAACTTTATGCACAATATCCGAACCCTGCCCGACGGCCAAAACTCACCGCGATCAATTCTGCGCAGTACGACAGCGCAAGTGCAGCCTATCAGCGCGCAGTAGGAGAAAATCCAGATCTGATAATGGGTCCGCTTACCAAAACCGAGGTCTCTAGCCTGCTTGATTTGGGCCCCTTGCCCATCCCAACCATTCTGCTAAATCAAATTGACGAAGACCCCGAGTCAGAACAGAAAAACAGACTCAATTTTAGCCTCGCGTCGGAGGACGAGGCGCTACAAATAGCGGACATAGCGTTTGGTCGAGGCTGTAGAAATGCCATCGTCATCGCCGCCGCCGGTGATCGAGGAAGTCGACTACTCCGCGCGTTCACGCCTAGATGGACCCGGATCGGCGGCAACATTCGTGACAGTCTTGTTATCGCACAATCGTCTGAGGCGAACAAAGCGTTAGGGGAATTGTTGGGGTCAGGCTCGAGTGATGATCGAATCCGCGCGATCGAGACCGCCTTTGATCTGCCGGTAGACGCCAGGGGTCGCGGCCGAAGTGATTTCGAATGCATCTTCATGCTGGCGCCGGACCCGACAACGGCAAGAGCATGGCGGCCTCTACTGGTATTCCACATGTCTGGCGACACACCGGTTTATGCCACCTCGGCAATCAATGATGGCGTCAAAGACTCCCGAAACGGGGACCTCAATGGCGTGCTCTTCGTTGAGATTCCGGCGATGCTCCCGCCCTATGTCAGCGATAGACTGAGTCGACTCCGCGCATTGGGTCGAGACGCGCTGTCGCTGGCGCAGCATTGGCACCAAGCGGCCGTCACAGACGGTTGGATCATTCGCGGAGACACCGGAATACTGCGGAGAAAACCCAACGGGCTGATCGAAAGAGCGTCGGAACTGGCAACTTTTGATGGCGCGGAGCCCCGATACAGCGCGCTACCCTGAGACGGTTAAGTTCAGGATGAAGACGCCATGCGCCAAGTGGGTGCTTACTGGGAGCAACGAGCCGAAATGTACCTGCAAGGGCAGGGCCTGACTTTGGTGACCCGCAATTTTCTGACTCATCTGGGTGAGATTGATCTCATCATGCACGACAGTTTGCACTTGGTTTTTGTGGAGGTTCGCTATCGGCGGGGCTCAAGGTTTGCGTCGGCTGCGGGCACCGTTACACCGCAAAAACGAGAACGTCTAACCCAATGCGCCAACTTGTTTCGTAAACAACACCCAAATTGGTCCGAATACCCTTGTCGCTTCGACGTAATTGCTTATGATGCGAACGTCTCACTGCCCGACGCCACCTGGCTTCGAGGCGCATTTGAAGCGACAACATGGTAATCGGCACTGACAAGATCGTGGACGCCTATCCGCTCATCGCCAACTTTTTTCATCGCCACATCGAGAGCACGAGTCTCTCCGTCGATGACGTCGCAGAAATAGCAGGTATGGCAGCGGACATTGCGTCCAATGCCATTCTCTCGGAAAAAAAACTGTTCAGCATTGGCCTTGGTGCCGATGCCGCCAGCGCGATCATGCTGGCCAGCTTACTGCAAAATGGCATACTGAGAGAGCGGCCGAGCCTTCCCGTTCTTGAGTTGGCAGAGTATCGAATTGACTCTGCGCAAACGGGTATCAGCTGGGTAAGTCAGCAACTACAGGCGCTTGGACAATCGGGTGACGTCGGCATCATCTTTGCCGCCAACCTGGCAGCGTCTGAGATTGAGCGGATTCAGGTCATTACCGAGCAACGGCAGATTATCCCCGTGTGGTTTGGAAAAGGCGGTCAGGGACTGAGTCTGATATCAGCCGACGACTCTGTGGAATCCCGGCTGACCCTGAATCATGCGATTGCCATCTGCTTGGCCAGATTGATTGAAACTAACACCTTTGGTCCAGTGGAGGACTGATTCATGAACCGATACTTTGCCCTTTTTGTA
>JAYPXQ010000163.1:0-397 GCA_038135595.1 Halieaceae bacterium | reverse complement strand
ATCGATACTTCCCCTTGCTCATCGCAGCAGTGCTTTACACACTCTTGCAAGGGTGCGGCAGCATTATGGCCAGCGCTGGCGCCGGCCCGATTGAAGAAGATGTCAGCGAACGCACCTTGGCCCAGCAGCTGGAGGACGAAAGCATTGAGACCAAAGCCAAGGTCAATATCAATGCCGCCTCTGCGGATTATGAAGAGGCTCATCTCAGTATCGTCTCGTTTAACGGATTTGTTCTTCTGGCAGGGCAGGTACCTTCGGAAGACCTCAAGACATTGGCCACCGACGTCGTTCGCAAGATCGACGGGGTGCGTCGCATTTATAACGAGCTGGAAATCGGACCAGAAACCAGTGCTGGCACTCGCACCAACGACACATGGATCACGACGCAGGTAAAGAC
>JAYPXQ010000162.1:0-3229 GCA_038135595.1 Halieaceae bacterium | reverse complement strand
TCGTCTTCGAGGGCATCTTTAACTCGGCGGCAAAAGCAGAGTGGCCGCCACCACCCGAGCTGGATTAGAGAAGCGCTAAACGCGCTCGAATACGGCAGCCAGCCCCTGACCTCCCCCTATACACATAGTTTCTAGCCCGTAGCGCGCATCGCGTCGCGCCATTTCCCGCAACAGGGTGGCGAGTATCCGTCCACCCGTCGCCCCGACCGGATGTCCCAAGGAAATACCCGAGCCATTGACGTTTAGCCTGTCGAAATCTCCTGTTTTGAAATCCAGCGCCCGGGTACAAGCCAGCACCTGGACAGCAAACGCTTCGTTAAGTTCGATGAGATCGATATCGGCCATGGTCAAGTCAGCGGCCCGCAGCGCCTTCTCGACGGCTGGCACCGGGCCAATACCCATCCTTGCGGGCTCAACCCCCACCACAGCCCATGACAGCATTCGGGCAAACGGCTTCAACCCGTAGCGCTCTACCGCTTCCTGACTTGCCACGATACTGGCAGATGCGCCGTCGTTCTGGGTACTGGCGTTACCAGCGGTCACCGTTGATTCAGAGTCGATTTCCGCCCTGATCGGCTTTAGGGCAGCAAGCGCCTCGAGCGTCGTCTCCCGCGGCGTTTCATCCCTGGAAACCAGTGTGTCAGTCTTTCGGCCCGGCACTGTTACCGGAACAATTTCCTCGTCCAGCCGACCTTGCTCCTGCGCTGCCAGCGCGCGACGTTGCGATTCAACGGCGAACTCATCCTGCTCCTGACGGGTTATCTGGTATTCGCGACGCAGATTTTCGGCCGTCTCCAACATACCGCCGGGAACCGGGAAATTCTGGCCGCCCGCCGTGACTCGACCCCGCACCAGCCCATCCTGCAACTCAAGCACCGGACCCTTGACGCCCCAGCGCGCACCGTGGGTAAAAAAAGGCGCGTTACTCATGGACTCCGCGCCGCCGGCAATCACGACATCTGATCCACCGGTCGCGACCTGAAGGTACGCGTAGATCAGCGCTTGTAGTCCGGAACCGCAGCGACGATCGAGTTGGAGCCCGCCTACCGTAATGGGCAAGCCCGCGTCCAACGCCACAACACGCCCCAGCGCTGGGGCTTCCATGCTGGCATAACACTGCGCAAACAAGACGTCTTCAACCGCTTCGGCGGGCAGGCCCGAACGCTCTAGCAGGCCAGACACAACCGCTGCACCCAGAAAAGGGGCATCAACCTCCCTGTAAGCACCGCCAAACTTCCCGACTGGGGTTCTCAGGGGCTCACAAACAAAGGTTTCTCGGATTTTCATACTGGAACCTCCTGAATTCAGACCCGGCGACCCACTCAGGCTGGCAACAGGGTATCGCCACCGTCCACCCGGAAGGTTTGACCCGTGATCCACGCCGCCTCGTCAGAGGCCAAAAACTTCGCCAGATTAACGACATCCGCGGTCTCCCCCAAGCGCTTGAGCGCCAGACCGTTTACCACGTGGTCAAGAATCTCCGCAGGGACCTGTCTGGTAGCCTCGGTATCGGTCGGCCCCGGCGCAATCGCATTGACGCGGATGTTGCGATCACCCAGCTCACTCGCGAGGCACATCGTCAGTCCCTGAACACCGAGTTTCGCCACGCCGTAATAACCGCCCTGCGCCTTCCAGGCAGCCGTCGAGGATTGGTTGATCACACAGCCCCCGCCCCGCTGGACCATCGACGCTGCGACAGCGCGCGTCATCACCAGCGGGCTGTGCATGTTCACCTTCATTATCTGGTAGTAATAATCCATGTCGACGTCGAGCAGCGTCTCATAGCGCATGCCATGGAATATCGCCGCGTTGTTAATCAGAATATCGACACCCCCAAATTGGTCCTGCGCCGCCGCCGCGGCAGCCGCCGCATCTTGCTCTGATGAGACATCCGTCTCGACAAAAAAAGCCGCTTGACCCGCTTCCGTAATCTCATTGGCCACACGTTGGCCACCCTCCTTATTGAGCTCGGCGATCACTACGGACGCCCCTGCGGCGGCAAAACTCTTGGCGTAGGTTTCACCAATACCCTGACCACCGCCCGTTACGATCACTACCTTTCCTTCAAATCTCATTATGCTGTCCTCATTTCTTTCGTATTGACGCTATATCGTTGTTATCCGACGAGCACGACATCACGCTCGCTCAGGCGCCCTATCTCACCCGAGGACAAGTGCAGTACTTGCGACAGCACTTCCTCGGTATGTTCGCCCAGTCGCGGAGCAATATCGGTGTCTTCACGGTCAAGCCCGCCAAAGTCCAGTGGGCTGCCGGCCATCAAAAACTCGCCCACTTCGGGTTGCTCCTGGCGCACAAACATCGGGTTGTCGGCAGAACAATCGGGATCGTTCTGCACCATATCCACCACGGTGCGATAACGGCTCCAGCAGACCTTCTCCTTCACGAACGCCAATTCAATATCCTCTATAGAGCGCTCAACAGCCCATGATTCAAAGAGCGCGGCAATCTCCCGCCGCGCGGCGTATCTGTCGCCCTCCCGTGAAAAATCAAGGCCCTCAGAAGTGGCGAGACGCTCGAACTCCACTGCCAGCCCGGTGGCATCACAAAGCCCCCTCCACTGCTTCGGCGTCAGCCCAACGACCATGAAGCGGACGCCATCACCAGAAACAAAATCGCGCCCGAACGCACCGTAGAGATAGTTGCCGCTCCGCTCTCGCTCTGCGCCCAATTCGGCCTCAGCGAGAAACCCCAATGACCCCATCGTTGCCATCGCCACATCTTCCAGCGCGAGCTTGATGTGCTGGCCCTCGCCGGTCCTGCTGCGGTGCCGTTCAGCGGCCAGCAGTCCTGAGACGGCCATTTGTCCCGTCACGCAATCCCAGGCAGGCAGGACATTGTTTACCGGCACCTCATGCCCCTCGGGCCCAGTGAAAAGCGGCACACCCACAGCAGGGTTGACCGTGTAGTCGACAGCGCTGCCGCCATGTCGGTCACCCATAACTGTGAGTTGAATCAGGTCCTTGCGGGCCTCACATAGACCTTCGTAACTGAGCCAGTTGTTGGGCGGAAAATTCGTCAGGAACAGGCCTGCATCTTCCCCGGGCGCACAAATCAGCTCCCGCACCAGCTCCTGACCTTCGGGCTTGCGGATATCGATCGCCACCGAGCGCTTATTCTTGTTCAGGCCCTGCCAGAAAAGGCTGACGTTATCACCGGTAACGGGCCAGCGACGGGAATCCAGGCCACCCCTGACATCGTCAATACGGAT
>JAYPXQ010000161.1:0-3256 GCA_038135595.1 Halieaceae bacterium | reverse complement strand
TTTCATTCCACCACTCCCGTTATTTTGCTTGAGCTTGCGAACTTATATTTATACAACAATGTAAAGTATATTGTTGTTTTACAGACCTGTCTACAATACGCTGACAGCCGTACTGCTATCAATTGCAGTCGCGAGCACCCAAAGCCAAGCCGCTCCAGAGCTCATCCCTTTGTATCCGGAAGCCGTAAAAAACGAGCAGCTCGATGAGATTCCACCGTTCCCTGAGGATGAGCGCAGGGGACCACAAAGCAATTGGATGACCGTCCTGCACTCGGGTGAAGTCACGGTCGCCGTGTATGAATCAACGCCTGTGTTGATTGAGATAAAAAAACCGTTCCCTTATGACGAGTACGTTCATGTCCTTGAGGGAGAGGTCACGCTGACCGACCTTGATGGCAACGAAAACACCTTCAAAGCAGGCGAAAACTTCCTCGTCCCCAAGGGCTTCTTGGGTACGTGGAATATGACGAGTCATTATCGGGAAATGGTTGTTGTCGAAACCAAAGCCATGGCAAAAGCAGAAGGCTTGTAGCCCGCTGTTTCCACCTTGGTGAGGGTTGAGCCGTCAACCATAGTTGCTTGAAACGGCTTCGGTGGCCGCGCCAAACGCTCAATCCCGCGGCCACTTATCAATTCACATTGTCACCCTCGTACGCACTCCAGGCGGTGTTAACAAGGTAAGCGTAGAGCGCCTCTGCGCTGGCATCGTCCAGTTCGACCTGTGGCATACGCGGGGCGAGCAGCCCACCGAGCACGGCCTTCAGATATTCGAGACTCACTGGCAGGCGCATGCGCAGGTCAGCGGCCGCCCCTCCGACGGATTGGCCGCCGTATCCGTGGCATGCCACGCAACCAGCAAGTTCATAAATAGTCTCACCCATCGCCGCCACCTCTGCTGGGTATCGGTCGACCGGCGGCTTTGGAAAGGTCAACTTAGCCGCCCAGCCGGGGGCCGGTGCGTCACCCCCCAATGCGAATGCCAACAAGCGTGGTCGGCTCCGTGATTCTGCGGTCGAGCTGAAGTCCGTCAATCCGGAGGAAGCGGCCGATGTAGAGGGAGCGCCTGCCGGCACGACAATGTATTGTATGCCATCAGCAACAACGGTCGACGGTGCTGCGCGGATCGCACCACCCGCAACGAAAGCGCCCAACTGCTCTCCCGAGATAGCGTCATAAGCATTTAGGTAACCCTCAGCCGTCCCCTGAAAGACGACCCCTCCCGCCGTGTGTAGCGCCCCGCCGTTATAGGGCAATGCAAGACGCTGTCTCCATATCTCACTTTGGCTTACCGGGTCCCAGGCAAGAAGCTCTCCAAACGCTTGCCAGTCGGGGTCGTCGTTGCTGTGGCGGTGGTCATAGCTGTACTCCCCACTTGCGGTGCGCTCGCGTCGCTCCGGCGTGGTCAGCGCGGGGATGAAAAGCACGTTGCGCTCAGGGTCGAATGCGAGAGCAGTCCAATCGTGTGCGCCTGCATTACTCGGGAGGATAATTGTGGGTTCACCGTCGGCCGCCTCCCAATAGCGTGCAGCTGGGTCAAAGATGGGGCGCCCTGTCTCGCTGTCGAGACCTTTCGCCCAGTTAACCGGCACGTAGTTGCGCCCGGATATGAATGCGCCAGTCTCCGCATCCAAAACATAGACGAAGCCATTCTTCGGAACGCTTACGACGACGCGCTTGTCCGCGCCATCGATCGGTAGAGTGGCCATCATTAGCCCGACCGCTGGTTCATAATTCCATGCGTTGCCCGGCACCTGAGTAAAGTGCCACTGGTACGCACCCGTCTGGGCATCGAGGGCAACGACAGCACTTGTGAACAACTCATCGCCCGCGTCCTTGCCCCGCTTCGTGGGATCAGCAGGTGCGGGCGCGCCGGTTCCGATGATGAGCTGATCTAACTCATCGTCGTAGACCATGGCATCCCAGACACTGCCGCAGCCTCGGGTGCTTTCATACCACCCCTCACCCCAAGTCTTCAGCGCCATTTCGTAAAGCTCACTGTCCTGCGGCTCATTGGGGTCCCCCGGCACGGTGTAAAAGCGCCACAGGTGCTCTCCTGTTTTTGCATCCACGGCATCCACATGGCCGCGGTTGAGGCCCATATCAGCACAGGAATTACCGATGAAGACCTTGCCTCCGCCAACGCGAGGTGCGCCGGAAATCATGTAGGCCTGTTCGCTATCACAGGTTTCGACCTGCCATTGCTCGACCCCGGTCTCTTGATCGACGGCAACCAGCCGACAATCGGAGGTGCCGACAATGACCAGATCCTCGTAGAGCGCAAGCCCTCGGTTCAGACTCCTTAACCACGTCTCGAGAAATGAACTGGGGGGCCTATCGGCAAGCGGCTCGAAAGTCCAAAGCAGTTTGCCTGTCTTCAAATCATTGGCGAAGATCTGACTCTGCGATCCACTCTGGAAAATTCTTCCATTGCTAATAAGGGGATTCCCCACAAGCCCGTCCCGCGTGGGGAGGTCAACCGCCCAGGCGAGGCCCAGATCTGACACCGTCTGGGTGTTGATCTGCGTTAGGTCAGAATGGTGCTGCATATCGGAGGAATTACCGAGCACTGCCCAGTCCGTCGACTCTGCATCGCCCTCCAAAGGCTTGGACGGTGGCCGATCATTGGTTTCCAACGTACATCCAACACCCATTATGGGAGTCAGAACGAGCAACGTCCTTATAGCGGCCACACGCAACCACTCGAGATCCATAGCTACCCCCCTATTACCGAAAGATCTAAAAGTATTTATACGGTAGTGTAAATCAATAGCTTAATTAAACAGTCACGCTTTGACCTGTAAGACCTAGAAACGAAAAAAGCTGGACCCGGCGATCGAGCCGGCGTCCAGCAGAGAGGTTTCTCATCCTGAGCGCCGCTCCATGACCCAGCGCCCAGTCATACGAGAATAATATTATTTTACATACATGTAAACTTAAATTTGCGGCTCCTCCGGTCAAAACTGCCACTTTAAGCAAGCCTGTCAAGCAACGCTGAGATCCTGTTTACCCAAAATACTGAAACTCTGGGTGGCGATTTTCCACTCTCCGCCCACCTTGCTGAGCTCCCAGTCATAGTCGACGGTGAAGGTATTGCGCTTGAATAAGGTCAGCATCTTCAGCCGCGCGGTCGCGCGCGTATTGCTGCCCACCTCGGAATAGAAACCGGTTGCGTGATGCCCCAGGCAGTCGGGCGCAGACTCGAAGAACTCCCTGATTTGCGCGTGCCCATTAAAAATCTTTCCGTAGACTGCACTGG
>JAYPXQ010000160.1:0-3269 GCA_038135595.1 Halieaceae bacterium | reverse complement strand
TGCGTTATCGGTATTCGGGTGCCACGCAACTCACCGAACAGAGGGGAGGTGTGTGGCACCTCGGTATCAATCAGTCCTATGGCAATCGGGCAGCCAAGAGAAGGGGAGTACCCGCCCGAGGTGATTTCGCCGACCTGTTGCCCTGCTGCCTGTTGGTCAAAGATCGGTACTCCAGCGCGCATGGGCGCTTTGGTCTCAGGTCTCAGACCCACGCGTCGACGTTGGGGTCGTGTTTTTATCTGATCGAGAATCAGCGCATCTCCCGGGAAGCCGCCCGCTCGAATGCCGTCGGCCCTGCGTGCCTTGCCAACGGCCCATGACAACCCCGCTTCGATCGGCGTGATTTCCTCGGTCAGGTCTTGTCCGTAAAGCGGCAGTCCCGCCTCCATGCGCAAGGTGTCTCGAGCGCCCAGTCCCGCGAGTTCAACCTCCTCCATCGCAAGCAGCGCCTCACAGAATGCGTTGCCATGATTGGTTGGCACTGAAATTTCGAAGCCATCCTCGCCGGTGTAGCCGGAGCGGGTTATCCAGACTTCAGTTTCCCCCCACGCCGCGGTGACAGCAGTGAGAAATGTCATTTCTGTCACGGTGGGCATCAGCCGAGCCAGCGCCTGCTCAGCGAGGGGGCCCTGTAGCGCGAGTAATACGCGATCGGTGATCTCTTCGACGCGGTCGATAGCGCCTCGCAGCAGCGCGAGATCCTGCTTTGTTCTGGATGCATTCACTACTAGAAAAAGATCACTGCTGCGCCGCACCAACATGAAGTCATCGACCACGCCGCCTTGGTGGTTGGTAAACAACCCATAGCGTTGCTGGTTTTCGCTGAGCCCCTCGACGTCACAAGGAGAGAGCGACTCGAGCGCGTCGCCGCTGTCGCGGGGCAGGATTATTTGCCCCATGTGGCTAACGTCAAATAGCGATGCTTTGGCGCGAGTGTGAAGATGTTCTGCGATGACTCCCTGAGGGTACTGAACGGGCATCAGATAGCCGGCAAAGGGGCCCAGTTTGGCGCCTTTCGCCTCGTGAAACGAATGAAGAGGAAGTTGTTTCAGGTTGTCCACTCAGGCCTCCCGGCAAACTACCGGGGTCGGCCCGGCACCGCGATAGCACAGATGTTGTGCCGCGATGCCCCCTCTGTCCTTGTGCCTGAGATCGTTATCCCTTCGGCAGGCGCTCAAGGCGCCACTCTCCAGAGTTTTGAAGTTCTTAAGGTCCGTTTGCCTGAGAGTTTACCGGGGCGGTTGCTCCTTCGGCACCGGCGATGCGCCAGCTTCTCCCTGAAGAACCGCGTTAGATTATCAGAGTTTTTGGGGGCTTGTAGACGGCACTTTTCCACCATTAGCGACATCCGGCGGTATCGCTCTGTGCTGGGGCACCTGATCAGTTGTGCATCGTGGGATGGGATGTCAAACGGGCTGTGCACGCCCCCTTTAAGTGAGATTGAGACAGGTCGAGATAGCGCGTGTTAATCGATAAAGGTTCGGAGGTGGTGTTCGGTTGCGAGCGAGACGCCTACTCCGATCATGGTTATCGTCGGGTTAAGACAGCGTAGGCAGGCAGATGCCTGTCGGCCGGGATACTCTGATACTCTGGTGCGCGGGCAGTTCCTGGCAGAAGCGCGCGAGTAAAGGCAGTGCCAAGAGGGCGCCGTGAGGCCGCAGGGGGATCAACCATAAAGACCGAGTCTGCACATCAACAACCGCTGAGTCTCGGTATCCGACTCAGTTACGGCCTCGGTGCCGTGGCCTACGGCATCAAAGACAACGGTTTCGCCTATTTCCTTTTGCTGTTTTATACCGCGGTGGTGGGTCTCGATCCCGCGCTCGCGGGCTTGGCGCTTTTGATAGCGCTATTGCTCGACGGCCTCGGCGACCCCGTCGTCGGTTACTGGTCCGACAATCTGCGCTCCAAGTGGGGTCGCAGGCATCCTTTTATGTATGCGGCAGCTGTTCCGGTTGCGATTTCCTATGCACTGCTCTGGCAACCGCCTGATTGGAGCGACAACGCGTTGTTCCTGTATCTGGTGGTATTGGCTGTTCTGGTGCGCACACTGATTACGCTTTACGAAACCCCCAGTTCAGCGCTGATGCCCGAGCTCACGCCAGACTATGACGAGCGCACGAAAATCCAGGCGTGGCGATCCCTGTTTGGTTGGGTGGGCGGTGCGGGTATGGCGGTTTTCATGTATGCGTTTTTGCTGGTGCCAACCCCGGACTATCCCGTTGGGACGCTGAACCGAGAGGGCTACGAGACGGGAGGTCTGATTGCCAGCGGCGTCATGCTATTGACGATTCTGGTATCTGCGCTGGGTACCCATCATCGCATTGACCTGTTGGCCGATCCCGCACCCCGAGCCACTGCTGGGATTAAGGGGGTTTTTAGCGAGGTGCTTGAGACGCTGAGAGACAAAAGTTTTTTCGCGTTGTTTGTGTCGTCGATCGCAAGCTCGGTAGCCACCGGCCTTACGGCGGCCTTGACCTTTCTGATGCTCACTTATTTTTGGGGTTTCTCCTCTACCGAGATTTTCTACTGGGTTGCGCTGGTGGTGGTGTCGGCGTTGTTGGGATTTGTTTTGGCGCCTTGGGCCTCGCAGCGCTGGGGCAAAAAGGCCTCCGCCATTGGTTTGGGTATCATCGCCTTTACGATTCAGCCGATGCCTGTTTTATTCAGGCTATTGGGCTGGATGCCAGAAAATGGCGACCCTGCCTTGTTCCCGATACTGGCCGTCATCAACACCATCGATCTAGCATTTGTGATTGCCATGCAGGCCATTCTGTTTTCCATGCTGGCAGATTTGGTGGAGCACTCCGAAGTGCGAACCGGTCGGCGGAGTGAGGGTATTTTTTACTCGGCCCTGACGTTTATCCGAAAAACCAACCAAGGCATTGGTACCTTTATTGCCGGGCTCTTGTTGTCCGCGGTGTCCTTCCCGCGTGGCGGTGCGCCGGCGGAGGTGCCAACTGAGTCCGTGATGCAATTGGGCGCGTTACTGGTGTCATCGCAATGGCTCCTGTGGGCCATCATGCTGTTGGCGCTCCGTTTTTATCAGCTCGACAAACAAGGGCATCAGTCCAATCTCGCCGCCATCAGTACAAGGGCGTCTTCTCAGCGGTAACGGACCTTGATCAGCTTTCAGGTTTGGGCGCCCGCCCATGTCATGGCATACTCACTGCCATTAGTGGCGAAGCAGTAGAGGGGAGCGATCCTTTGGCATTAAAGATTGTGCAATCCTCAGATGGTCGACGGCAGCGCAGCGAGCGGAGTCAAGT
>JAYPXQ010000159.1:0-3351 GCA_038135595.1 Halieaceae bacterium | reverse complement strand
AGATGCCGAAGGCGTGTTCCCGAAAAGCGATTTGATGGTGAACGCCCTCGAGCACCTCATCGGCGACAGTATTTTTGTGACGGATGGCGAGCGATGGAAGCGGCAGCGCGCCATGATTGACCCCGCTTTTTCGCACATGCGGATCAGTCATGCTTTTGCGGCCATGCAGGCAGCCGTTAACGATCATCTGGTTACGCTGAGAGAACGGGCAGTGTCCGGCGAGGTGTTTTCGCTCGACCTGGCGATGAGCCATCTGACCGCCGACATCATTTGTCGAACCGTGTTTTCCACGCCACTGCAGTCTGGGGTGGCGGTTGATGTGTTCGAGGATTTCACGCTTTTCGAGCGCTCGGCGGTGCAGGTCGACGTACTGCGGTTGATTGTGAAGCCCGCCTGGAGCGACACGCCGCAGCCACCCGAGGTGCTCGCGGCCTGTGAGCGCATTCGCCACCACTTGGGGGAGCTGGTGGACTCGCACCTCAACGCGCCCGATGATTTTGATGACATTGCGAGCAGCGTTATTGCGGCGCGGGATCAAGAAACCGGTGCGCCCTTTACGCGGAAAGAATTGATTGATCAGCTCGGCGTATTTTTCCTCGCAGGCCATGAGACCACAGCCAGTGCGTTGACCTGGGCGTTCTATATTCTCGCCGCTCAGCCTCAGTGGCTGGAGCGCCTCCGAGAAGAAATTGATCGTGTTGCGGGAGATGCCCCGATCACCTTCGAGTTGACCCGGCAGCTGCCGCTGGTCAAGGCTTTTTTCAAAGAGACGCTGCGACTCTATCCCCCCATTACCTTTATGCCGAGGGTGGCACTGCGGGAGGCGACCGTAGCGGGGAGGCGATTGCGCAAGGGCGCCTTGGTGATGATCGCGCCGTGGACCCTGCAGCGTCACTCGAAGTGGTGGTCTGACCCTCACGCATTTCGGCCAGAGCGGTTTTTGCCCGAAAACGAAAGCGCACTGACTCCCGGTGCCTACATTCCGTTTGGTCAAGGCCCGCATACCTGCGTCGGCGCGGGGTTTGCTCAGACCGAGAGCGTTTTGATTCTCGCCGAGTTGGTTCGGCACTTCGACTGGGTGCTGCAACCAGGTCAAACGGTCCGTCCAGCTGCGCGAATGACGACCCGCCCGGCCAATCAGATCATGCTTCACGTCGCTCACCGCGTTCCATAGCCTCGGCCTCCGCCGAGGAGTTTTGTTCAAACCAATGCCAGGCGATATCGCACTGACTCGCATCGCCGATGGTGATTCTTTGACGAATCGATCGCCAGATAAACTCCCAGCACAGGGGTGTCATCAGTAAGAAGGGCAAAGGATCCCGCCAGGACCAGATGGCATCACGAGAGGTCAGCAGGTCGCGCAGACAGCGCAGCAGGTCGCCAAGCTGAAAGCGGAACAGGTGTTTGTAGGCTTCGGTCAATGTCGAATAGCTCCACTGGGCACGCTTTCCGGCCGTGCTGATGGGGGCGGGTTCAGTGCTTTGGCCAATCACCGCCGCTCCC
This sequence comes from Halieaceae bacterium, assembly GCA_038135595.1. GTDB lineage: Bacteria > Pseudomonadota > Gammaproteobacteria > Pseudomonadales > Halieaceae > Luminiphilus. The sequence continues at coordinate 1,848 of JAYPXQ010000159.1, read as the reverse complement.
AGCCATGCTTCGTCGAAAAAGTGAATGCCGCTACTGAGCCGCGGGTTACATTCGATACCCCACGGGACGCCGCCGTGGTCCAAAATGAAGTCAAAGCTAATGAAGCCGGTCACGCCGGTATCAGCGAGAAATTGATCGATCCAGCGTTTGACGGAGAACGGTGTGGGGGCGCTCTGAAATCCAACCGCGACGGTGCCGCTGTGTGTGCTGCCGCGGTAGCTGGCGGTGGCTTTCACCTCTCCGTTGTCGACCCAGCTCAGGGTGCACAGGTGGGTGCCAACGACTCTGCGCTGCAATAGCATCTCGTGCGAGGGGGCGGGTGGACTGCTGCCTCGATCAATAAATGACACTTCTGTTCCCGAGCAACCTCGCCGAGGCTTCAGTACGCAATCGGTCTGTCTGATCAGTGTCCGTGTCTCGGGGTCGGCGCTGGTGAAGACTGAGGGTGCGGTCACCCCCCGGGCAATAGCGTGGTCAACAAACAGGAGTTTGTCGTGCCACTGGGTAATCCAATAGGCGGAAGGGCCCACGTATCGGACCTCGGGTGGCAGACGTTCAACGAGATTGGCCACATGACAAATTTCCTCGGAGGCGGGGATCAAATCTGTGACCCCCTCGCGCTCGATGATGTCGAGAATATCCTGTTCCCAGGCGGCAATATCAGTGTTGGGCGCAGCGACCTGATAATTTTTTGCCACTGCCCGGCTGACGGAGCAGAGTTGACGCTTGAGTGGGTCCGCAACGATCACTCGAACGCCATTGCGATGCAGCGCTCTTGCCAAGGTCAGCGCCTTGGGAAACCGTCCTACTGTCAAAAGTGCGGTTCTCACCACGCCCCCGAGCCACTACTGCCCTTTTGTACTAATAGTTGTACTGTATTTATGTCAAACAATCTAGACGTAATCCGGGCGTAAAGTGCTGAAGAAAAGTGCCGCTGAAAAGTGCCACCGAGAGACCCGCCGCGGAGATCACTGTGACGGGCACGAGTCCGCCTTGGCGGGCGACGGCAGGTGAAGTAATACAGCGAGACTTTGTTTGCGTAAAACACCAGCGAACCAGTGGCGCTTGCTGAGCCCGATGCACCGGCCGCTAGTGGATAGCTTATCCAGAGGGTTTGTTGCACCGTAGAGAGGCGCCTCTGTTTTCATGCGGACGCCTGAGTTAAGGTGCCCGCCCAACCTGCAACTCATTGAGAACCGTCATTGTTATGAATGCCCAAGTTGAACTGCCCGGACACACCCGATACCCCAAACTTTTCTCACCGCTGGACCTGGGACACACACAACTGCGTAACCGGTGCATTATGGGGTCGATGCATACAGGCCTTGAGGAGCAGCCGGACGGGTTTGAACGCATGGCCGCGTTCTATGCCGAGCGGGCCGCTGGCGGAGTAGGCATGATCATCACCGGTGGTATTTCCCCTAACGAAGAGGGGGGCATGGTGGTGACCGACGAGCATGGAAAGCCATTGGCGGCGGCTTCCAAATTGAATACCGAAGAAGAGGCTGCGGGCCACCGAATCGTAACTGACGCGGTACACAGCGCTGCACCCGATTGCAAAATCTGCTTGCAGATACTCCACATGGGCCCGCTGGCCTATAACGCGGGTGCGGTTGCGCCATCGCCAATTCGATCCCGGATCGGTGCGTTTTCACCCAATGAGTTGGATGAGGAAGGGATCGAGAAGCAGATTGCCGACCACGCGCATTGTGCGCAACTCGCCAGACAAGCCGGCTACGACGGCGTTGAAATTATCGGTTCCGCGGGTTACCTGCTCTCTACCTTTTTGGTGGAAAAAACGAACCAGCGCACTGATTCCTGGGGCGGTAATTACGAAAACCGGATGCG
>JAYPXQ010000158.1:0-3354 GCA_038135595.1 Halieaceae bacterium | reverse complement strand
GCGAAAACATAAGGTACGGGCAGATTTGGTACCCAAGGCACATGGTTGACGGTAAAGGATGCCACGGTGGCCTTGCCCGACACCGCTTCCGGCGTGACGTCCCGGCTATGACAGGTAGGGCACATGGGCACGGGGGGGTGAACGTATCGATGACAGGCCTGACACCGATTGATCATCAAGCGCCCCGACTGACCGCCCGTCCAGAATGCCTCAGTGTGGGGCTCGAGGTCAGGTAATGTTCTGGGCGAGTTTGTCTCCACTGCTCAGCTATTCCTCGGGTTTCTGTTGATGTGTCTTCATTGGGGCGTCTCGGCGGCTCAGGCGGCCCGAAAATCAATGACCTTGATTTCGAGGTACTCGTTCAACCCTTCTTCACCGTATTCACGGCCAATGCCAGATCGTTTGAAGCCGCCAAAGGGTACGCCGGGATTCAGTCGGCCACCACCCCCGTTTATCAACACGCCGCCAGTGCGCATCTTCATCGCGATGCGATAGGCCTTGCCCGGGTCCTGCGAGAAGACGCCGCCGCTCAAGCCATATTGAGAATCGTTGGCGATGGCGATGGCTTCCTCCTCAGTGTCAAAGCCAATGACACAGACCACTGGCCCAAAAATTTCCTCCTGCGCAATCGCAGTGCTGTTATTGGGGCAGTCGAAGATCGTGGGTTCGATGAAAAAACCGCTATCCATACCCGGTGGGATAGTGCCGCCGCACACCAGAGTATTGCCGTCTGCTTTGCCCTGCTCAATGAAGGCGAGCACGCGCTCACGCTGCGCGGCACTGATCAGGGGGCCCATGCCCGTTTCTGGGTCGGCGGGGTTGCCTAGTTTGACCTGACCTGCCATTGCCTTGAGCATCTCAATGTATTGATCCTTGATGGCGTTGTGCACCAGCTGCCGGGTCTGCAGCACGCAGCCCTGACCGCACTGATTAGTGAGGTTGATCAAGCCAGCGAAAGCCGCCTGTTCGAGGTCGGCATCCTCGCAAACAATCATGGCGGATTTACCGCCAAGTTCGAGGGTCACCCGCTTCAGAGTAGGTGCCGCCTGTGCCTGAATCATCGCCCCGATTTTGTCAGACCCGGTAAATGATATCTGGTCTACTCTCGGGTCAGTGGTCAGTTTTTCTCCCACATCAGCCCCGCCGGTGACAATACTGAAGACCCCCGGGGGGAGCCCGACCTCGCTAGCGATGTCGCCCAGAATCAGGGCTTCCAGGGGCGTCTGCGGCGCAGGTTTGAGGATAAACGTGCAGCCAGATGCAAGGGCAGGGCCCAGCTTGGCAAGGTTGAGGAAAAATGGATAGTTATAGGCGGTAATGCCCACCGACACACCCAGTGGCTCGTAGACCTTGACGGTGCTTCCGAGGGTTTCGCCGCCGGTGGCCCAGTTAGTGTGGGCCGATACAGAGCTCGGTATCACGAATTCGCGGCGTTCGATCTGATGGATGTAGTACTGCAGGCCATCCATAGCCATATCGAATTGCATGATCGAGGCAACGGGAACGATTGAGCCGGCCTCAGCAACGCAAAGCTGCACAATCTCCTCTTTCCGTGTCATCAGGGCGTCATGAAATTGCTGCAAGACGCCAGCGCGCTCCCGCCATGCCATTTTCGGCCAAGGACCATGGTCGAACGCGTCCCGTGCCGCGGCGATGGCTGCATCGGCGTCGGCCGCGGTTCCCACTGGTGCCTTGCCGATGACTTCCTCGGTAGCGGGGTTTATCACTGCGGAGTTTTCACCGCCTACTGACTTTACCCAGCTCCCGCCGATGTACAGTGAGTCAAAATGAGTTGGTAAGGCCATAGGTTGTTATCCGTCTTTTATCGTCACGTCCGCTGATCACCAGCGTTGGACACATTGACACTCAGTCCCATGATAAATAAACTTTACATATCTGTATAGTATATTGACGTCGCCGCCAGCTGTCTCGAGGCTGCGGTCAGGAGTGAATCAGTGAAGATCCAGGTCGATTGTGAGAAGTGTCAGGGCCACGCGCTATGCGCCTCTCAGGCGCCTGAAGTTTACGAATTGGACGACACCGGCTATAACAGCATGGGTAGTTTCACTGTTGTCCAAGGGCAGGAAGAAGCCGCCAAGCGGGGCGCTTCCTGGTGTCCCGAAGGTGCTATTACCCTAATAGAGTAGGGCTCGAGCTTGCAATCTACAGATCACTTGCAGGAAGCGAGATTCAACACTTCGACTGGCCTGACACTCGTGGCAGACATTGGCGGGCCCGAATCCGGTCAACCGGTCATTCTGCTCCATGGGGGAGGCCAGACGCGCCATTCCTGGCGGAAAGCCGCACTGGAATTGGCAGGGGAGGGATACAGGGTGATCTCTCTTGATTTGCGAGGGCATGGGGAGAGCCAGTGGTGCCCAGAGGGCCGATACTCGCTTGATGATCATATTGCCGATTTGAACGTCGTCATAGACTCTTTGCGCTCGGCCCCGGTATTGGTGGGAGCATCACTGGGCGGTGTGGTGTCGCTAGTGGGTCAGGGAGAACAGCGGCTGCCCCGCGCAAGCGCTCTCGTGCTGGTCGATGTTGTACCGCGCATGGAGGCTGAGGGTATTCGGGAGATTATTAATTTTATGTCGGCCAACCCCAGCGGGTTTGCGTCTGTCGATGCGGCAGCTGAGGCGGTGGCAACGTATCTGCCGCATCGGCCCAAACGCTCAAGCACGCACGGTCTGCTCAAGAATCTGCGGCAGCGTGACGACGGCCGCTACTACTGGCATTGGGATCCTGCGATACACGCCCATGAAGGGCCGACCGATCACATGGAAGCTATGGCGCGGCGAATGGAGAAGGCCGCCAAGCAAATCGATTTGCCTACGCTGGTAGTGCGAGGAGCGCAAAGCCGGGTGGTGAGTGCGGAGGGTGTGGCGCAGCTGGCAAAGCTCATACCCCACGCGAGCCATGTAGATGTTGCGGCGGCGGGGCACATGGTGGCAGGCGATCAGAATGACGAGTTTAATGCGGCCATTCTGGCGTTCCTTGCCCGGACCTGCGGGAGTGAAACGCATGCCCGTTAGCATTGGCAACATTACTCTCATCACGGTGGGAGCCAACAAGTGAAACCATTGGATAATCGCACTGTTGTTATTACGGGGGCATTGGGCGGTCTGGGCACATCGGTATGCGCGGTGGCTGAATCTCAGGGCGCCCGAGTCCTTCGCTTGGATATTGCCCGCGACGAGAGCCTCGCTGATAGTCACTCGGTGGATCTCACGAATGCCGAGGCTACCCTTGAGTTGATACAAAGTCTCGGGCCTTTCGACGGCCTGATTAATCTTGCTGGTGGCTTTGCCATGGGCACTGAAAGCTGGGATTCGAGCGAAGACCAATGGG
>JAYPXQ010000157.1:0-3492 GCA_038135595.1 Halieaceae bacterium | reverse complement strand
GTCGCCGCCTGAGGCTCACTCTGACCCTTGCGCCATAGCACCCCTGATACCCGCGCCTCGTCAATCAACACACGATCAACCAACGCATCGGTCATTACTGTGAGATTGGCCCGTCGTTGCGCGACGCTCAAAAACGCCAGCCTGCCGCTTTGTCGCCAACCCCGAAAAACATTCTGATGGTAATAGCCCGCGCCGCCGGTCTCGCCTTCGAGATAACTCTCGTTACGCGGGATGCCCGCCGCCTCGCAGGCGCTGATAAAGCGCTCACCCCAGAGCGACGGTTTCGCTTGCTGAATATGGAGTCGACCCGCTACCGGAGATGCACTGTGATTTTCAAATCGGTGAAAGTAAGGTTCGACACTGCGCCAGTCCCATCCCGTCGCGCCCCCCTCGGCCCAGTCGTCAAAGTCGCTCGGCTGACCTCGAACCTAGATCATGCCGCAAATGTCGGGGCTGCCGCCGAGAACTCGCACACGCGGACATCGCACCCGAAGACCTGCGGCGCCAGCCTCTGGCGCGGTCATGAAGCCCCAGTTAAACGCTTTGCCGTAGGCAACCGATGTCCAACCAATGGGCAACCCCAAGGCGAGACTGCGCCCGGTTGGGCCGGCCTCGAGCAGGAGCACGCGATAACGACCACAAGCGGTTAATCGCTCGGCGAGCAAACACCCGGCTGCACCGGCGCCCACAATGATGTAATCCCACTGTTGCGGCACGGCTAGCGGGTCCGGATAGAGGGGTCCGCCGCGCCGGCGCGCAAGGTCTCGAGAAACTTTTCCACCGGAGCCGGCGGCGCGACCTGCGGTAGTTCGTCGCCGGGCGGGTGATCCCAGAAAGCCCGCCAGGAGGGAAAGAGCGAATGGAACTCGCCTTCATAGGCGGCGCGATCGGGCCAACGCATTTTATTTTCGCCCGTAGGCGGACGATTGAGGTCAGTGGCGTACCAATAACAAGGGAGCCGCCGATGGAATAGCCATCGACCCTCGTGGCGAATGTAGTGATCCCAATAGATCATCTGCATGATCACCCATTCGCACCCCCCATCAGCCGTGGGGGTTTCGTGCTCATTCTTGGAGTACACCACGCCTACCGCCCGGTCTGGCGATTCGAACTCGATAATGTGATTGCCAATGTGATGCGAGGTACCGGTGAACTGTTGCCGCAGGGTGTCATCCATCCACTGTTTGAAGTGTGCGCGACCCACTTTATCCCGCCCGACTTTCACGTCCTCGGGAAACAAGTTGACCAGCGCGTCCAGATCACGCATATCCAGCGCCAAAGAGTACTTCGCCGCCAGCTGGCGAATCGCATCCAGCGATTCGAGGCGATCTACCCTCGCTAACAGTTCCTCGCTGTGATTCATGGTGCACTCCCTCCCATAGCGGCTGCGCGGCCCGCGCGACGGCCAGAAAATGTGGCGTCTCCGACTGAACTTCCCGAAGCATAACCGTCGCCGCGACGCGGCACACCACAGGCGGTGCGGCCAGCCGCGAACAATCCCGGGATCGGCTCTCCCGACGTCGACAGCACTGCGCCAGCCACTGTGGTGTCCAGCCCGCCCAAGGTAAAGTAGGGAAAGAAAGCACCATGGCCCGGCGTACAGTCGAGCGCTACCAGGGGCGCTTTAAGCGGCTTCAACCATTCGGCCTGCTTGTGCAGATCAGCATCGATAGCCGCCGCCGCATCGGCGTTATACGCCTCAACGGTGCGTGCCAACGCGCCCGCGGGCAGATCCAGTTCGGCACAGAGCTCCTCAAGTGTCTCGCCAGTGCCGGCGATCGGCGCGCCCAAATAGGAGACCGTCTCGTAATCGGCGTAATCCTCAACCGAGACAATGAAATACACCGGCCACGGTTGATCAAGTATCAGCGTGCCGGCACGACCGTGATACACGTCCTCATTAATGAATCGCTTGCCCTCTCCATTGACCAAAATTCCGAAAGTCAATGACGCCGGCGGATAAAATGGCAAACTGACAAAACCCTCATCCATATTAATGAGGCGTCCGCCAACGGCCTCCGCCATGGCGATTCCGGCACCGGTGTCATTGGGGTTACCAATAGGAATCGTCGCCTTCTGTAGCCGCGGCGCGTAGCGCGCGAGCATGTCGGCATTCATCACGAATCCTCCGAGGCATAACACAACACCACGGTGTGCGCGATAACACTGTGCCTCGCCGTCCTGGCGAACGACCAACCCCACGACCTGCAACGGGCCTTCCGTGTCATCAACAATCAGCCGCAACACCCGTGATTCCAGTGCCACCGTCACACCGCGTTGGCGAACGGCTGCTTCCAGAAGCCGCATGAGCAAGGGGCCGCCATTATCACCCGCCACTTTGAGGTTGTGACCCCGCGGGGCCGGCGCAAATTCGTCGCAGTAAGGCCACGCTTTCTCGCTCCCGGTGTAGAGCAGGCAATCATCGGTCAATGCCATCATGGCGCGGTGGGGGTATTCGGTGGGTTTAAAGACCACACCCAGTGATTCCAACCAAGCGAGGTGGTCCGCGCCACCCTCGGCGTAGGCGCGGGTCTTCTCTGGGTCGGCTTGAGGCCCGTTGGATGCCATCAAATAGCCGTAGGTGGCCTCGACCGTATCCTGATAACCCGTGGCTTGCTGAATCGAGGTGCCGCCCCCTAAATACAATTCAGCCGAGCTGAGCGCGGTGGAACCTCCCGCCCCTGATGCTGCCTCAAAAATCATCACGTCGGCGCCGCTGTCCGCCGCTTCAATCGCCGCACAAGCGCCCGCACCGCCGAAACCCGCGACCAGCACATCGGTCTCTCCGGCCCATTGCGTCACTTCAGTTACAGGCAGTGGCAAAAAGTCCACGCGTTATCCCCTCTCCTCGCGCCAACCGTCCCGCGCAGGGTGCCGGTGCCGCTCGGGCCCCACAGTAGGCAGCTCCGCGCAAGGACGCAGCCCCCGTTTGGACGATAGCATGTAGTCCGTACGGGGGCTGTAGCGCGACCAGCAGCAACCGACAATGCTATCGACCAAGACCGGCTCACTTTATGGAGGAACTTGCAATGACCTGGTACACGGGCGACGCCCTCTACGACACGCTGTTACTGATAGGCTTTGCCTACGCCGCGCTAGTGCTGGTAAGCAGTTTCTATGGCACCGCCGCTTACGGCGGCCGATTCGGTGGCGGCAAGCGCGCCAAAGGTCTCAAGCTGGGTGCCAAGCAGGGCTGGGTACTGATGGAGTTGCCCGGACTGACCGTGTTTCCGGTCGTCTTTTTCATGGGTAGCAATGCGGACCAACCGGTGCCACTTTTCTTCCTGGCGATCTGGATGATGCATTACACCAACCGCGCGTTGATTACCCCGCTGCTCATGCGGGTGCAACCGGGTTCGCAGGCGAGCTTTTCCTTCGGCGTGGTCATCGCGGGCTGGGTCACACTGTTTCTGCACGGCTACTTCAACGCTGCGTATCTGACTGAACTGGGCACCCAATACACCTACGACTGGTTTACCGATCCCCGATTCC
>JAYPXQ010000156.1:0-3495 GCA_038135595.1 Halieaceae bacterium | reverse complement strand
CTTCTGGGTATAGGGCGAGCCGGTACCCCCCACCAGCTGGACGGGTTCAAGAGACATCTTTGGAACTCCTTGCGGCGTCTTGAAGCGGTCTATATATTGGCATAGATAGTGCCAATAAGTAACCACTGGGCGTTCGTAGAGGATCGTCTCTGTGTTGCGAAAACGCCTTCGCCATAGCGCGTATGAGGGCTGAGGTCGCAGCTTCTAGGCACTGCCTACGGTCAGCTTTGACAAGACTCTTAACAGGCATCGGTGCCTGACATGTTGTCGATCACTATGGAGACTGCCGGTATGACATCACGACGCAAACTGTGGCTCGGCTCCATCGTGCTCTATGCGCTTTTCTTCAGCTGGTACACCGACTTCGGTGGTCCGCTGACTGAAGCCGAAATACAGGCGTATATCAGCAAGACCGAAAACCTCGACCTGGGCGGAGACCCCTCGGCTCGCGGAGCACTACTTGAGTTTTTGCGCAATGACACGGGTGGCCAGTTTTTGATGTTCAACGCTGTCGATCTGGCGAAGAATCCACCCCAGATGGAGGGCGCACCGCCCGATGCCGACGGTCAAACGCTGGTCGATCTGTACATGGAACACATGATTCCCGCACTGCTTTCCCGCGCGAATCACCCTGTCGTGGTGGGCAAGTCGGTCGCCAACAGTCTGGACCTACTGGGGATTGAAGGGGCCGAAGCGTGGTCGGACGGCGCGATCATGCGGTATCGCAGCCGGCGAACGTTTATCGATATTATCGGCAATCCCGAGTTTTACAGGCGGCACGATTTCAAGTTGGCGGGCCTCGAGAAGACCATTGCCTACCCCATCGAGCCGCGGATTTATCTCGGCGACCTGCGCCTGTTACTGGGGCTCTTCATGCTGGCGATCACCGCACTCCTTGATGCCCGCCTCGCGCGAAAGGCGCTCCGCGCCGATTCCGCTTAGGTTTCTTGGTTTTTCGTCGCAAGTTGTATAGCTTGGCGTCACTCACATTTTCCTCTCACGCTCACTGACCCTATGACCCAACCACGCACACGTCTTGAAGACCTTGAAGCCATTAGGCGTCGCTATGCCGCGGAGCGTAACAAGCGCATCCGTGAGGACGGCAACGACCAGTACGTCGAAATCGCCGGGGATCTGGCGCACTACGTCGACGACCCTTATGTGGAACCGGGATTTCAGCGGGACCCCGTCGACAAGACCGTCGACGCGCTGATCATTGGTGGTGGCTTCGGCGGCCTACTGGCAGGCGCACGGTTCCGGCAGGCCGGCGTCAAAGATATCTGTGTCGTCGAGAAGGGCGGCGACTTTGGCGGCACCTGGTATTGGAACCGCTACCCCGGCGCGCAGTGTGATGTGGAGTCCTATATCTATCTGCCGCTGCTCGAAGAACTCGGCTACATGCCGAAAGAAAAGTACTCCCATGCGCCGGAAATTCTCGAGCACAGCCGCGCCATTGGCAGGCACTTTGATCTTTATGACGGGGCGCTGTTTCAGACCGGCGTCAAAGAGTTGCGCTGGGATGATAACGAGCGTCGCTGGTTGGTCAGCACCGATCGCGGTGATGTGATTCGCGCCCGCTTTGTCTCCCTGGCCAGCGGTCCGCTGAACCGTCCCAAGCTCCCGGGCATTCCCGGCCTTCGCGACTTCAAGGGCCATACTTTTCATACCAGTCGCTGGGACTACGACTACACTGGCGGCACGGCCGAAGGCGGTTTGGACAAGTTGGGAGATAAACGCGTCGCGGTGATCGGCACGGGGGCCACGGCAGTGCAGTGCGTGCCGCATCTTGCGGCGAGTGCTGAGCATCTTTATGTCTGCCAGCGCACACCGTCGAGTATCGACGTGCGGGACAACCGCCCCACCGACCCCGAATGGGCCGCTGAACTCAAGCCCGGTTGGCAGCGAGAGCGGATGGATAACTTCAATGCCTTGGTCTCGGGCCAGCCACAGGAAACCGATCTGGTCGACGATGGTTGGACCTCTCTGATCGGCAAGATGCTCCGGCTCTATCTGGAAAGTCAGGACGGCGAAGCGCTGAGCCTGCCTGACATCATGGATCTCGCAAACCTCGAAAAAATGAACGAGCTGCGCGCGAGAATCGAAGCGCTCGTTGAAGACCCCGACACCTCGGAAGCGCTCAAGCCCTGGTACCGCATGTTCTGCAAGCGGCCCTGCTTCCATGATGAGTACCTGCAAACCTTCAATCGGGACAACGTCACGTTGGTCGACACCGAGGGCCAGGGTGTTGAGCGGATCACTGAGTCAGGCGTGGTCGTGGCTGGCGTGGAGTACCCTGTAGATTGCATCGTTTACGCCACGGGCTTTGAGGTCGGCACCGGGTTTCAGCGCGTCAGCGGATTTGAGATTTACGGTCGTAATGGCCTGTCACTCAGTGACAAGTGGGCCGATGGCATTCGCACGCTGCACGGCATGCACATCCATGGATTCCCCAACTGCTTCCTGATGAGCACCATTCAGGGCGGCTTCACCGTTAACTACCCCCACATGCTGGATCAGGTCGCCACCCACGTCGCCCACATTGTGGGCCATGCGCTGGCGATCGAAAAAGAGGTCGTGGAAACCAGCGCTGAAGCGGAAGCCGGCTGGGTGCAAACGATTCTGAATAAGGGTGTTCGTGGCGGGATTATTGGTGACCAAACCTGCACACCGGGTTACTACAACAACGAAGGCAAGCCGCGAGAGCACTTTGAACAGATGGTGTCCTACGGCGAGGGGCCGATCCCCTTCTTTAACCTACTCGCCGAGTGGCGCAATGCGGAGACCTTCGCGGGGCTGACTATCAGCTGAACACGATCAGGGCAAGCGCCCTGCGAGCTGCTCTTAAAAGAGACGAGGCAACAGTCGCGGGGTATTTTCCAAATAAGCCTGGTAGTCGGGATCCTCACCCCACAGCTCCTGACCTCGCCTCACCAATGTGGGAATGCCGCTAATGCGTGTGAGCAAGGCGTACACAAAGAGCGGCGAGAGCATCACCACCCACTGCGTGCCCGATAGATAGGGTATGGCCATCACCGCAAGGCCGGCCCACAGAAGGATTTCGCCAAAGTAGTTGGGGTGCCGAGAGCGCGCCCACAATCCTGTATTGATAAAACGCCCCGCATTGGCCGGATCCTCTCTGAACTGAGACTTCTGCCGATCGGCGATGACCTCGAAAGCGAAGCCAGCAACCCACATCGCAGCGCCAATGGCATAAACAGCGCCCACCGCCGTCTGCTCAGTGCTCAGTATGGCGGTCAGGGCGGCGCAACTGGTCATCACCACCCAGGCCCCTTGCAGCGTCCAGGCGACAAAAAAACGCGACGAAGACACCTTGATGTGATCAAAGCGTTGATCGCCACCCGCCGCGTGGATGCGTCGGAACAAAAAGCTGCCCAACCGCCCGGCCCATAGGAAAATCATGATCGCGATGAGCCATTGCGCGCTCGCGGGCGCAGTCGCGATGCTGATAGCCGCCAGCGTGACCGCGATATAGGT
>JAYPXQ010000155.1:0-3509 GCA_038135595.1 Halieaceae bacterium | reverse complement strand
AATCCGTACGTCGGGGGGTAACGCAGCTGCAGTCCAGGCTGACATTAGCAGTGAGGCTGCGGTAGCAGCGATGTTTGAAAGCGTCGCGGCAGAGGGACTCGATATCCTCGTTAACAACGCGGGAATCGCCCACTCGAGCCCTGTCGAGGAAATGGACGCGGCCGATTTTGACCGCTTACTGGCGGTGCACGTGAGGGGGACTTTTTTGTGCACACGATCAGCGCTGAGAATCATGTATGCGCAAAACAGCGGACGCATTATCAATACGGCCTCTCAGTTGGCTTATATCGGAGCGCCGGGCTTCTCGCACTACACGGCGGCCAAGGGGGCGATCCTGTCCTTTACGCGAAGTGTGGCCCTCGAAATTGGCGCGCGTCCCATCACTGCGAACTGCGTCGCACCCGGTGCCACCATGACCCCGATTCTTGAAGACGTGCCCGGAGATGTGTTGGAGGGCATCCGCCAGAAGATTCCGGCGGGCCGTATCGCAGAGGTGGAGGATATTGTGGGTGCCTACGTCTTTTTGGCCAGCGATGCCGCCTCTCATTTTCGAGGCCAGTGTTTGAGCCCCAATGGCGGTGACGCCTTTTTATAAAACAGCGAATAACGTCCAGCCGAGGCGATAAGGTGTCGCTTTTGGCGACATGTTGGCCAAAGCGACACTCACATTATCGAAATTGATCGCTAAACTGCATTGCAATCCCGGCCAAAAAAGCTGAATATATATACAGTACTTTTGCGGGTGATGCTGGCGTTCCTCCCGAGCAAGCAATAGGGGTATGGGAAGCGCGTTAGTGTCGAGGCGAGGGCCGCGGCTCTGGTCGATGAGTCCGCCCAACGCGGGTTCAGGCATTCAAAAAACACATAGCACAGTGAGCGAACGGGAAAAGGAGCAGAGCATGGATCCGAACAAGCAAAAAGCATTGGACGCGGCATTAACGCAGATCGAGCGCCAGTTTGGTAAGGGCACGGTGATGCGAATGGGCGATCAGGAGCGGGTTGCGATCCCCTCTATCTCCACCGGCTCCCTCGGATTGGATATCGCACTGGGTATCGGCGGTCTGCCAAAGGGGAGAATTGTTGAGATTTATGGACCGGAATCCTCGGGCAAGACCACGCTGACACTACAGGTGATTGCAGAGGCGCAAAAAGCGGGCGGCACAGCGGCTTTCATCGATGCGGAACATGCGTTGGATCCACAATACGCCGATAAATTGGGTGTCCAGGTCGACGACCTGATTGTTTCTCAGCCCGATACCGGTGAGCAGGCGCTTGAAGTCGCGGAGATGCTGGTGCGCTCCGGTGCGGTTGATGTGCTGGTGGTGGATTCGGTTGCGGCGCTAACCCCCAAAGCGGAGATTGAGGGAGAGATGGGTGATTCACACGTGGGACTTCAAGCGCGCCTGCTGAGTCAGGCGATGCGGAAACTCACCGGTGCCATTAAGCAGACCAACTGTCTGGTGATCTTTATTAATCAGATTCGCATGAAGATTGGTGTCATGTTTGGTAGCCCAGAAACCACCACGGGCGGTAATGCCCTGAAATTTTACTCCTCGGTTCGTCTCGATATTCGCCGCATCGGAGCTGTGAAGGAGGGCGACGAAGTGGTGGGCAACGAAACCCGCGTGAAAGTCGTCAAGAACAAGGTATCTCCTCCATTCAGGCAGGCCGAATTTCAGATTATGTATGGCAGCGGTATCTACCACATGGGAGAGGTCATCGATTGGGGCGTGAAGCTGAATCTGGTAGATAAGTCCGGTGCCTGGTACGCCTACAAGGGTGACAAAATTGGACAGGGTAAGGCGAATGCGGCGCGGTTCCTTGAGGAAAATAGCACCGTTGCTAAAGAGATCGAAGATCAAATTCGGCATCAAATGATGGGTTTGCCGCTGGCTGCGGTGGCCTCTGAGCCGGTGCAGGCAGCCGCGGAAGAGGATGCCGAGAGGAGCGACGCGGCCGAATCTTCCTGAGGCCTTAGCGCGAGTCGTGGTTGATCTGGGTGAATCGGTTAGCCCGCTCGAGCTTCGCCGAGCGGCAATGGATCTGCTGGCCCGGCGAGAGCATAGTCTGCGCGAGCTGTCGACTAAGTTGCGAAAACGGTTTCGCGGCCGCCAGTTAGATGAGGAAACGCTGGAGCACTCCTTACAGCAACTGACAGGTGATGGCTTACTCAGTGATGCGCGTTATGCCACGTCGCGGGCCAGACAGTTAACGAGCAGGGGGTATGGACCCAATCGCATCCGAGAGGATCTGCGCCAGCAAGGTGTGGAGACTTTTGTTAACAGTGCATTAGACGATGCCAACGAGGCCTCTGACGATTGGTTTTGTCACGCCGCTGCGGTGTACAGAAAGAAATATCAGGGAGCGCCTATCGTGGGCGACTTCCAGAGCCGCCAGAAAGAAAAGGCCAAACGACTGCGTTTCCTACAATACAGGGGGTTCAGCGCGGAAATCAGCCGAAAGCTGGTGAGTGCCGACGAGGATCCGGACGTCCCCAAAGAGTGACTCAAAGCGAGATCATTCCGTACCCATGGTGCTGAGCCAGATGTCGCGTGTTTGGCCGGCGACGGCCTTTATGATGAGTGCGTTGTCCGGTCCCATTCGCAAAATTTGTTTTTGCAACGGCGCGAGCGACTCAATCGCGGGGTCCTCATAAATCCATACGGCCTCTTTGCGGATCAAACGTGCTTCGCTCAGGTCTATTTCAGGGGTGCTGACGATCGCGTCCAGCGTGTTCAGTACGGCCGCATCAAATTCCTCGGGCGAATCTCCGTAGAAGCTCCATGCCTCCCTAAAAAGTGGCACAAACCAATGGAGGGCGTCGATGATTGCCGCGATGTCGATTTGACGCAACCAGCTACTTAAGCTGTCATAACGAGAGAATCCCTCAGGGTCTGCCGTGACCTTGAGGCCATCGTCGCTGATAGGGAAGGGTATTTTGGGCCGAGCAATCGGTATCAGTTTGTAGGGTACGTCTCCTTGTGCCATCAGATAGAGCGCGCTGCTACTCCGCTCGATGATGTTCGAAGTCAGGAGGTATTGCTGCCCGGGGGTGCCAAGCGGTATGGCTCCTAGCGCATCCCGGACGGCATCGTCACTCTCGCTCAGTGGAGGCAGTGGGGGTGCCACCGGTTCGGGCAGCACAGGCTCCGCTGGCGCCGCGTCGGCTTCCTCTTTGATCGCAGCGGTGTCGTCTTCGGTTGGGGGGGGCGGAGGCGGCGGCGGGGAAGAGATTGTAATTGCTTCAGGCGGCTCGGGTTCGCCCTGCGCTATATCCGGTGTTTCACCTAATCCAAAGTAATAGGCGGCGCCCGCCGCGGCGGCTAGCAACACAGCCAGTAACGCCAAGTGGGAGGCGGAAAGCGCACCCGTTTGTCGAAGACTGCTATTCAACGGCCTAAAATCCCCGCCATTATTCATCATCTTATGCGCCTCCACGTGTGTTCATTCCCACCCATTAGATATCGACGATCCCTTTTGGTTCAATGTTGCGAACGTAAAATTTTGGC
>JAYPXQ010000154.1:0-3644 GCA_038135595.1 Halieaceae bacterium | reverse complement strand
GCCGTCGCGCGCACGACACTGATGAAAGTGGCAACCCTGTCCACCCTGTGGGATTACATCTATCGCGCGATGCCATGGAACGCACCCAAGTCGCTGACGCCCGATGAGGTCTACGCATTGCTCGCCTACATTCTCAACCTCGGCTACATCGTCGATGAGGATCTGGTGTTATCGGATGCCAATATCGACGAGGTTCAGGCGCGGATGCCTAATCGCAACGGCATGCGTCAGGACCACGGTCTGTGGTCTTTGCGCGGTGAGCCGGATGTCAATGGCGATACTTGTGAGACGGACTGCGAAGTTGATCTGACCGTATCGTCATCGCTACCCGATTACGCCATGAACGCCCACGGCAATTTGGCGGAGCAGGTCAGGAGTGTGAGTCCTTACGCGGGCTTGTGGACAGCCCCCGAGGAAGCCGCTCAGGTTGCCGCCGCCCCCGTTGCCGCCGCTCCTGAAACATTGTTGGGCCAGTCGGGTTGCACCGGCTGCCATCAAATGGCGGGACAGCTGGTGGGTCCCGGGTTTGATGCGATTCGAGCCCGCTACGCCGGCGCCGAAAATGCGGCCTACTTGGAGCAAAAGATTGTTAACGGAGGCGCGGGAGTGTGGGGCGGTATCCCCATGCCTCCCATGCCAGGTCTGGATTCAGATACATTACAAAGCATCGTTACTTGGCTCACCGCAGCCGCTGATCACTCAGGGGAGGAATCTTGATGAATGAGCAAACCCAGTTGGCAGGGCTTTCCCGCCGGCGTTTTTTAGGATGGACCGCGCTGTTGAGCGTAGCAGTGTCGTTGCCCGCACGGGTCTGGGCATGGGCGAGACCCGAGGCAGCCTTTGCGGCTACCGGGATCGACACTGCGCTGGCGGGACTTGGTGGCACACCTACCGTACATGACGCTATTCAATTTACCACGCCCGATATCGCGGAGAATGGCGCGGTGGTGCCCATCAGGATCGAGGTCGATTCGGCGGCACTCCCCAATGTGAGCAAAGTGTCGGTTCTCGTGGAAATGAATCCCAATCCGATGGCAGCCGTCTTTGAGATTGCACCGGACACCGAGGTCTATATCGAAACCCGGGTGAAGGTGGCGCAAACCTGTAACCTCTATGCGGTAGTGGAGGCGGACGGGGCGCTTTATATGCAGTCCCGTGAGACCAAAGTGACCCTCGGCGGATGCGGCGGATAAGGAGAAGAAAATGAGCAGAATTAAAATTCGAGCACAGCAAGCCGACGGCGTTACCGAAGTGAAGGCGTTGATGCGTCACCCTATGGAAACGGGCATGCGTAAGGATCAGGCGGGCGAATCTATCCCAGCGCACTTTATTACTGAGGTAGCGGTTTTTCATGGCGAGCGCACGGTGATGCAGGGTTATTGGGGCGCCGCGGTCTCGGCTAATCCTTTCTTGGGAGTGCGGTTCAAGGGCGGTGAAGCGGGTGATACTGTTAAGGTCACTTGGGTAGACAATCAGGGCGGCACGGGCGAGGGTGAAACAACCATCCGTTGAAAGCTTGCCGCTACTCTCGGGGGGCTGAAAAAATGATAAAAAAATGGGCTTGGTTAATCGGGATTCTCGCGATGCCGGCGCTGTCGGATGACGGCATCTTTGATGAATATCGTGATTTGATGGGCGATGATAACCCCGCCATTTTCGTCATCGATGAGGGAGAGGCGCTGTGGTTCGAACCTCAGGGCCCCCTCTCCGCGTCGCTCGAGGGCTGCGACCTGGGCTTGGGTCCGGGGGTGACCGCCGGTGCCTATGCGCGATTTCCTCGATATTTCGAAGACACTGACACGGTCATGGATATCGAGTCGAGACTTCTGTACTGCATGCACCAGTTGCAAGGACGTGATCGTGACACTTTGCTCGCTAAGCCCTATTCGTTGCGCGGAGATATGGGGACGGAATTGGAGGCGCTGGTGACTTGGCTGGCCGCCGAGTCGGAGGGGGCAGTGATCGCACCCGAGCAAGCGCATCCGACTGAGCGGGCGATGTATGCCCTAGGCGAGGAGGTGTTCTTCTACCGTGCCGGACCCCATGACTTTTCTTGTGCTACCTGTCACGAACAGTCCGACATGCGTATTCGGTTACAGGCCCTGCCGAATCTGACGGAACATCAGGACGCGGCAGAAACGTTTGGTAGTTGGCCCGCTTATCGCATCTCCGAGGGTTTGGTGCGCACTATGGGATGGCGTCTGCAGGACTGTTTCCGTCAGCAGCGATGGCCCGGGCTCAAGCTAGGATCAGAGGTCAGTGTGGCGCTGCAGACCTATATGGCGGTGAACGCCGCAGGAGGCGTAATGACCGCGCCGGGGTTAAAGCGATGAGATTAATGCTTCGAACGGGTGTTTTGCTGGCGGGGGCGTTGACATTGTCGTCTGGCGTCGGGTCATCGGAACGACTCGATGCAGTACTCGAGCGCTCCTTTGTAGACAACGGGCAGGCAACGGTGGATCGGTTGCAACAGGATCCGGTGCAGCAGGCTTGTCATCACTCGAGATCGACGCCGCCTGATGTAGCGACAGCCACATCATTACGTCAGGAAAGACTCGACGCTGTGGTATTTCCCGCGGACGGCGATTTTCTGGGTGACTGGCAACGGGGTGCTGAGGTGGCGGATAACGGGCGCGGCTTGCAGTCCAGCGATGATCCCGCCCAACCTAACGGTGGCAATTGTTATGCCTGTCATCAATTGGCGCCCGATGAGGCGGCCTACGGTACTTTGGGGCCCTCGTTGACGGGTTATGGTGCACGCGGACAGTCCGAGCCCATGCTGCGCTATACCTGGACCAAGTTGTGGGATACCCATGCTTACAACCTGTGTTCGCATATGCCGCGATTTGGTGCTCAGGGAATTCTGACAGAGCAGCAACTCAAGGACATTATGGCGTTTCTGCTCGACCCCGCGTCCCCTGTCAATCAAGACTTGTAATCTGTCGCGGCGCGCCAATGCGGAGACGAGAATTTCACAAGCTTTTAACACTCGGGGTAGCGGCGGGACTCGCTTTACCTTCATCACTCCGCGCCAGTGGTGCCGGCGACGCCTATCACGTGCCTCGAGTGGGTAATGTGCACCTGATGCACATTACCGATGTACACGCCCAACTTTTGCCCATCCATTACCGCGAGCCGTCAGTCAATATTGGTTTGCACGAGGCGCGTAATCGACCGCCGCATCTCGTGGGCGAGTCATTTCTCAAAAGGTTCAATATACCGTCGGGTTCAAGTACCGCTCACGCCATGACCTACCTCGATTATGTCGCGGCGGCGGAGCAGTTCGGGAAGGTGGGCGGATTCGCACACCTCGCGACGCTCATCAAGCGCCTCCGGGCGGATCGACCCGGCGCGCTGTTGCTCGATGGGGGTGATCTCTGGCAGGGATCGGCCACCGCTTTGTGGACCCAGGGTCAGGACATGGTGGCCGCGAGTAAGCTGCTCGGCGTCGATGTCATGACGGGGCATTGGGAGTTCACTCTGGGCAGCGATCGGGTCATGGAGATTCTCGAGAATGATCTCGACGGTCATATCGATTTTATCGCCCACAATGTCAAAGACATGGATTTTGGTGATCCGGTGTTTGCGAGCCATACGCTACGGGAGATCAATTGCGTGCCTGTGTCGATTATAGTGCAGGCATT
>JAYPXQ010000153.1:0-3703 GCA_038135595.1 Halieaceae bacterium | reverse complement strand
CGCACGTGCTGAACCCAATCCATCCAAAGAGGCATCGGCTGGCCATCGGCCTCGATAATAACGTCGTCCACTTGAAAGCCCGCCGCGCTGGCCGCCCCGCCTTCGCTGAGGGCGCCCACTCGGGGGATGACCGGCGGCATTCTTATCGACACCCCAAAGGCTTTCAGAAGGTTCGGCTCCTCTTGCCCCTTGAGCCATTGAACGATGTTGACTGAGGACTCCCGCGCCACATCCGACTCAGGCCACTTCATCGCCACACTCAGCGTGCCCGAATCACCCAAACGCTCCAGAAGCGCAAAGTTCACTGCCGAGACCGTCGGCGTTGAGCGCCCATCTATGGCCACAATTTCATATCCAGACTCAATTCCCGCGGTATCCGCGAGGCTCGCCGGTTCAACAACATCAACCAGCGGCACCAATCCGGCCTCGCCCCGGTAAAACAGGCCCCACAACACCAGCACCGCCAGCAAAAAATTAGCCAACGGGCCGGCAGCGGCAATTGCCATTCGGCTCAGCACTGGCTGCCTATTAAAAGCGTGCGGCTGATCGGCCTCCTCAAGGTCGCCTTCCCGCTCGTCGGCCATGCGTACGTATCCTCCAAGAGGAAGCATCGCAACCACGTACTCTGTGCCATCCCGGCCCTGCCAGCTAAACAGGGGGCGACCGAAGCCCACCGAGAATCGCAACACCTTAACGCCGCAGCGTCGGGCAACCACAAAGTGGCCGTACTCGTGCACGGTCACGACGATTCCGAAAGTGGCCAAAGCAATCAATAAGGTTTGCAATGTATCCAGCATAAAATTGCGCTCAAGACTGTGTTTTGGGAGTGGCCATCAGGGTAACGCAGTGGGTTGCCGCTTCCCGGGCATCTGCATCCAACCGTTGGACCGCATCCAACGTGTCGGGTTCCATCAAATTGATCGATTGCAATACAGATGCAATCACCCTATCGATATCGGTAAAGCGAATGTCCCCCGCCAGAAACGCGGCGACGGCGACTTCATTGGCGGCACTGAACGCACACATACCACCGGGCCGGGTAATCGCCGACTGCGCCAAAGCGAGACAGGGAAACGCCATGAGGTCGGGCGCTTCAAAGTCCAGCTTTCCCGCGGCAATAATATCCAGCGGTGCAACACCCGCATCAATGCGGTCGGGCCACGCCAAACAATAAGCGATGGGCGTTCGCATATCGGGCTGACCCAATTGGGCAAGCACGGAGCCGTCTCGGTAGCGGATCATCGAGTGGACAATACTCTGAGGGTGAACCACGATCTCGATCTGATCGGGGTGCCGGTCGAATAACCAGCATGCCTCGGCCAATTCCAAGCCTTTGTTGGCCAGCGTGGCAGAATCTACCGAAATTTTTTGTCCCATTGACCAGTTGGGATGTGCACACGCCTCCTCCGGCGTTACGTTATCGAGCGCCGCCCGGGATCGCCCTCGAAAAGGCCCGCCAGAGGCGGTCAGAATGATTTTCTCGACATTAGTCATGTCGGGCCGGCCGTCGCTTATAGTAGGCAGGCACTGGTGCATCGCATTGTGCTCGCTGTCTACTGGCAGCAAGGTTGCTCCGCCCGAGCGCACCGTCTCCATAAACAAGCCACCTGCACTGACCAACGCCTCCTTATTGGCGAGCAGAATGTGTTTACCGGCTCTCGCGGCACTGAGGGCAGAACGTAAACCGGCAAATCCGACGATGCCGGCGACTACGCTGTGAACCGCTGGATCTGTGACCAACTCATCCAGCGAGTCAGCCCCCGACAACACCTGAGTGGACATGTCGCGCAATTTTTCTCCGAGCGCCTCTGCCGCATCAGGGTGGCTCATGACCGCATATCGCGGTGTGTGCTCTCGGCACAGGGCCTCCATCTCGTCCACCGAGCGGTGAGCGGCGAGCACCGCAGCTTGATAACGATCAGGATGTCTCGCGATGACGTCGAGCGTCGATCGCCCAATAGAGCCGGTCGCACCCAAAACGGCAATCTGCCTCATGCTTCAGTACCCCACCAACAGCAGGC
Source organism: Halieaceae bacterium (assembly GCA_038135595.1). Classification (GTDB taxonomy): domain Bacteria; phylum Pseudomonadota; class Gammaproteobacteria; order Pseudomonadales; family Halieaceae; genus Luminiphilus. Next base: position 1,682 of record JAYPXQ010000153.1, on the reverse strand, counting down.
CCAACGCGAAAATAGGAGCGGCACCGCAGATACTATCCAGTCGATCAAGCAGGCCTCCGTGACCGGGCAGTAAAGAACCCGAATCCTTCAGGCCAACCTGACGCTTTAACAGGCTCACGGTGAGATCCCCCACCACCGAAGCACCTGCTGTAGCGAGACCCAATACCAGCAATGACCCCAGATTTAAATGTATATAGGCGATCGGCAGGTTTGCCCAAACCAGCGCAGTCAGTAGCGCGACGCAGGTCAAACCTCCCCAAAAACCTTCCCAGGTCTTGCCCGGGCTAATGGCTTGTGCGAGGGCGTGTTGACCAAATCGGCGCCCGACAAAGTAAGCGCCTATATCCGCCGTTGCGATCGTCAGGATCATCAGGAACAACACCGTCGGACCATAATCAAAGCGCAAACAAAATACGACCGCGAACCAGGTTGCACTCAGCATCAACCAGCCCATCAACCCTCTGATCCAGGGTTGCCCCCACAGCCAGCCGCCACCGGGGTAGTACTTTAAACCCACCAGCATAGCGGACCAGAGAAACGCACTACCCGCCAGCAAAGGTTGCCCGACGAGCACAGGGCCGTTCCCAGCGAGGTCGAGCTTGATCCACAAAAAGACGCAGGTCACTGGTACTAACGATGCGAAGGCCAAGCGTGCCAGAGGAGAGCGAATGACGATTAGATTCGACCATTCCCAGGCACCGGCAGAGGCAACCGCTGCGAAGATGATCGCCTGCACAGGAAACGGCGCAAACAAGAGGGTAGCCAAAAAAACTACTACCAAAACGAGAGCCGTCATCACACGTTGCCGGAGCATCGAGGAGACCTGAGGCATCGATCAGTAACCGGTCACCAGCGGCCGCACACCAAAACGACGCTCTCGCACCGCATAATCGGCGAGAGCCAAATCCAGCACCGAAGCGTCAAAATCAGGCCAAAGCACCTCGGTGAACCAGAATTCGGCGTAGGCAAACTGCCAAAGCAGAAAGTTGGAGACGCGCGTCTCGCCCGCCGTCCTAATGCACAAATCGGGATCCGGCAGCGTTGCTGTAGACAAACGCGATGAAATCAAGGCGTCATCAATGTCTTCTAAGCCTAAAGCACCCGCTTGAATATCGCGGGCAATCGATCTCGCTACTTGGGTCATATCCCAGCGACCGCCGTAATCGAGCGCCAAGGTCAGCGTTGCGCGCTCTCCCGATGCGGTGGCCGCCTCGGCATCTGAAATCAGGCGCTGTAGTCGAGGGCTGAACCGGTCACGGCGCCCAATGACTCGCAGTTGCACCCCATCTGACTGCAGTTTGGCAATCTCATTACGGAGATAACGGGACAACAGCGCCAGTAACGCGCGCACTTCAGCTCTAGGCCGTCCCCAATTTTCGCTGGAAAAAGCGAACAATGTCAGATACCGGATGCCCCGCGCCTCACACGCCTCGATAATTTCTCGGACGACTTCCGCGCCAGCACGATGTCCAGCAGCACCGGGAAATCCCTCCCGGCGCGCCCAGCGGTTGTTACCATCCATGATGATGGCGAGGTGCCTTGGGACCGTTCGGAGCTGGATGTCTGAGGCTTTCACTGGGCTTCCTGTGACGCCCTATATCGCCATCAGGTCGGTTTCTTTGTCCGACAATGCCGACTCGACCCTCGCAACATAGCTGTCCGTCAGCTTCTGCACAGCTTCC
>JAYPXQ010000152.1:0-3727 GCA_038135595.1 Halieaceae bacterium | reverse complement strand
CAGAGTCGTCGAGAAACAGATTTTCATCTTTTTCGAGGCCCATCAGCGCCACCGGTAGCGGCGCTGAGTGGCCCTCAATGTTTTGCAGTAACAGTGGATAAGTACCCTGCAGTGTGCGCATTTCGGTGGTAAAGACCAGGCAGGTCATCACGTTATCACCGGTTTCGACGCCGTATTTCGGCGAGACGCGAAGTAGTGCGTGATCGGCGCTGTTGAGTTTGGCTAGTTGATCTTTGCTCATCTGATGGTCATCCGGCAAAGCCACGCGCGATGGCCTGGTCCAGCAACGAACGATGGCAGGGTAAATGCTGAAGATATTGGCTGGATTGGGCGTCCACCTCAGCCTTGAGGGCGTGGGCCCGCGCGAGACTCGCCTCAGAATGCCTTCGACTGTCTGTGCCGAGTTCGCTTTCAAAGTTCATGCCGTACAGCACGTATTGGTAACTCGCGGAAGGAAACATTTCGTCTACGCGCCGCTCATCCAGATGCCAGGGGCAACGATGGCGCCAGTCGGCCAGCTTTTCAGTTAAGGATGAAGGCACTGACGCCGCCAGCCGGTGCTCGGTCCAATAGCTAGAGTCGTCACGCTGTGAAAGGACATAGTGAAGTTTGAGAAATTCAATGATCTGCTCCCAGCGCTGCAGAAACTCAGTATTGAATCGCTGCGCCACCGTGTCCATCTGCTGGCGTGTTTTGGGGAATTGCTGAGCGATACTTCTTGCACTGAGCTCTACCAACACCAGTGCCGAGGCCTCGAGTGGCTCAATGAATCCAGCCGAAAGCCCCACTGCAACACAGTTTTTATGCCAAAAGGCAGCTCGGTAGCCGGGATCAAAGCGAATCAGCCGTGGCTCGAATTCCGAGAGGCCCGAAGCGTGCCCGGTCTCCTTCAGGTAGGTGTCCAATTGCACTTCTATCGTGTCGGTGCTGGCGTGGGCGGACGAGAACACGGCGCCGACGCCCCGCCGGTGTTGGAGGCCGATATCCCAAATCCATCCCGCTGTGTGGGCGGTCGATTTGGTGGTTGTCGCTATTACGGCCTCCGGGCCGTAAGGGACCTGAACCGCCAGCGCGCTGTCGTTGAATAGCACGTGTTTTTGACTGACAAGAGGTACCTTGTAGTGCTCACCTAAAAGCACGCTGCGGAAGCCGCTGCAATCGATAAAGAGGTCGCCGGTGATGGGGCCTTGATCGGTCAGGAGCGCCTCGATGTCACCGTTTTCAAGTGAGGTTACGCCAGTAACATCGGCAATTAAATGATTCACCCCTAGGTGATTGATCGCATGCGCTGAGAGCATCGCCGCAAATTTACCGGCATCGAGATGGTAGCCATAGTTGAGGGTGTAGGCATATTCGGGAACGCTCAGCTGTTTTGGCGCCAGTCCCGCCTCACAGACAGCGAATTGCGGCGTCACGCTTGAGGCGAATGGTTGATCTCCCAGATGCCCCCTGACCCAGTGATCCGCCAAATTGAGCTCAGCGAAGCCATGGGGGAGAGTAAAAGGGTGGTAATAGGTTTCCCCTTTACCATGGAGCCAATTTTTGAAGTGTGTGCCTTGCTTCAGTGCAGCCGAGCACTCCTCTATGAAGAGGCGCTCCGACAGGCCTATTTTGAGGAGTGTGGATTTCATTGACGGCCACGTGCCTTCGCCCACACCGATGGTGGGCGTCGTGGGCGATTCAACAAGGGTGACCTTGATGGTTGCGCTATCAAATTCGGCGCCGAGTACCCCTGCGGTGAGCCAGCCAGCGGTGCCGCCGCCAAGTATCACGATGTGATGGGGTGTTGCATTCATCTCGATTGGCTGAGTCCTAAAGCTGAAATTTTAGGGGGTTCTCTACAAAAGAAAAACCGCTCCTGAGAGCGGTTTTTTGAGTTGGTCCGGTGACTGAATATCAGTAGGTGTATCTGAATCCCACGTTGTACCGAGCGCCAATTTGGCCAGCATTAAAGAACTGCAGTTCTTCTCTGCCGAAGGCGCGATAGGTTTCGTCCGTGATGTTGATACCTTCTACAAAGACGGTAAAGCCGTCGAACACCTCGTACTGGGCGCTGGCATCCCACTGCTCGTACTCCTCGTTATAAGCGGGTTGTGTCACACCCCCTGTGAAGTACTCATCACGCCAGTTGTAAGCCACCCGCACCTGGAAGCCGAAGCCTTCATAAAACAAAATGAAGTTGCGCGTGTCGCTCAGGCCTGGCAGGGCAAACTGCGGCTCGTCCGAGAAGCGATTGAAGGTAGCGGAACCGTCGGCGAGGGTCATATTGGCAATAAAACCAAGGCCGGTGTCCCAGAAATTGTGCTGCCAAGCAAGTTCCCAGCCGTCGATATCTGCGACTTCATCTGAGTTCACATTGGTGAGAAGGTCGTAGTAGGCGGGGTCGTCGCGGCCAACAACGCCCGTGATGGTCTGTGCCTCCACGTCAACGCCAGGCTCTGATGCAAAGTTGGTGAAGATATAATCGCGGATATCTTGCGGCGCAGCCGTAATACCCAGCGCATCTGTGGCTTGCTGGTAAAGCGGACCCAGTGCCGGGTGAGCGAGGTCGGGGAACAATACGACATCTTGGATTTCACCGGCGGTGACGAAATTCTCAACGGACTTGTCGAAGTACCCCACTGAAACGTAGCTCGCATCGCCGTAGTACCACTCAAGCGATAAATCGAAGTTCTCCGATTCATGGGGGAGCAGTCCTGGGTTACCAGCCGATGCCTGTGCCGTGTGCTCTCCTTCAACTACCCGGAGCACACTGGGTGCATTAAGCGTGCCGATCAAGGCACCATAGCCTGCGCGAGCGATCGTTTCACTGTAAGAGGCTCTAAAAATGACGTCATCCATGATCTCGATATCGAAATCGATATTGGGCAAGCCCACGTCGTAAGTGCCTGTTAGGCCAGAGGGCGTCGTGCCCGTAGCCGGTATCGCGGTGAACTCGTTGGTTGATGCCCACACAATACTAGAGAAAGACTGTGATTCTGCGCTCGAAGTGACGTCAGTCTCTTCGTATCGGTAACCCACGCGGAAATTAAAATTGCGGTCCAACACTGAGCCCGAGAAGTTCAGCTGCATAAAAGCGGCCCAGGTTTCCTCGCGGAACTGGTTGCCAAACCCAGCGTCCAGGTCGGCGCAAAAGGCAGTTCCGCAGCTACCTGTGGGATTGCCTGCTGCGGGGGCGAGATACAGCGGGTTGTTGGGCGAAAGCGCCTCCAAAAATTCGGCGCGGGCCGCCATGTCGCTCATGCTGTACATGAAGAAGTTATTGGTGACCTGATCACCCCCTTCAAGCTCATCGTAAACACCCGCCAGCGAGGCTGGGACAAGGATGTCAGTAATTGATCCATAGGCGGAGGCTTGGTTTGCTCCCCAGGTGTTGCGTTGCACAATCGATCCCGCTTGGTAGTTGTCTAGGTCGATGAAAGACGCCCCTGCGACGATGGTGATGTTGTCATCGAGGTCAAAGGCGCCCGTGAACTGCGTCTGCTCAATGTTCATCTCTGCCCAGTCCGCAGCGAATACGCTACCCGTGATACGCATGTCATCGGGAGACAGGGGGTCATTCATGCCAATGGTCGTCACGGGAATTTCGGTGCTGTAATTCACGCTCGCCGAATTTCGACCGAACGCCGCGATACTGATATTGCCTGAGCTACCGTAGACGCTGTTGGGTTCCCGCTCCGCCTTGGAGTCGTGGTAATCGAGTGCAACACGAAGACGATCAGTGATG
>JAYPXQ010000151.1:0-3798 GCA_038135595.1 Halieaceae bacterium | reverse complement strand
GGCACCCAGCGCTCATCTGCCAGCAGAACCACTACCCGGCGCCAGTCAATAGGCGTATCTGCAAGCACTGCAAATAAGTTGGCTGGGGTACTGCCCCCGGACACCACCAGATAAGCCTTGTCGCGGGTCGCTAGTGCTTCCTGTAACCGCTCTGACACTTCGAGCGCGAGCGCAGCATCCAACGCCTGTCGACTCTCAAAAGCGCGCATCTCAGACATGCCAGGTCCGACCATCACGATCAATCAGTAACTCAGCCTTGCTGGGACCCCAACTACCCGCCTGATAAGCATTCACTTTTAGCTTGCAGTGCTCAAACGCGGAGATCAGCTGATCACACCAACGCCAACTCTCCTCGATTTCTTCGCGGCCAACAAACAAGGAAGGGTCAGCGTTGATCGCATCCAGAATCAGTCGCTCGTAGGCATCGGGAATGCGATCGATATCCGCGTCCTCTCGAAAATCAAAGTTGAGCGTGTGCGTCTGCAGCGAGAGCTTGTCTTTGAGACTCTGCCGCTTGGAGACCATACTCATCTCGATACCCTCATTGGGCTGTAAGCGGATAATCAACCTGTTGGGTTCGGCGGACTCGCCTTCACCAAAGATGTGATGGGGCAATGCCTTGTACTGAATGATAATTTCTGTGACTTTCTCGGGCATGCGCTTGCCCGTGCGCAGGTAAAACGGCACACCTGACCACCGCCAGTTATCCACGTAAGCTTTAATAGCGACAAAAGTCTCGGTATCGCTTTGGGTATTCAGGCACCCCTCTTCATCGAGGTAACCGGGCACCGCGTTTCCATCGATGACTCCTTGGCCATATTGGCCTCTCACAACATGTTCTTTGACATTACTGCTGTCGATGACCCGTAGCGCCTTGACGATCTTTACCTTCTCGTCACGAATGCTCTCAGCCTCAAGAGAATTGGGAGGCTCCATAGCGACCAGGCACAACAGTTGCATCAAATGGTTCTGCACCATGTCTCGCAGCTGACCCACCCCGTCGTAGTAACTCCATCGACCCTCGATACCCACCTTTTCGGCCACAGTAATCTGGATATGATCAATACAACTTTGGTCCCATTGCGAATTGATGAAGCGATTGGCGAATCGCAGCACCAGCAGATTCTGGACCGTTTCTTTGCCGAGGTAGTGATCTATACGATAAATATCGCGTTCATCGAAAAAGCGCGCGAGAGTTTCGTTAACCTGTTTCGAGGTCACCAAATTCTCGCCGATCGGTTTTTCAAGCACGATACGACACGGTCCGGTCAGGCAATTTGCCGCACTCAGGTGCTCACAGATGACCGTAAAAAGAGATGGGGGTGTCGCCAGATAAAACAGACTCACTCGCGAGTCGTCCAGCCAGCACCGAAGGTCCTCAAAGGCTTCTGGCTGAGAAAAGTCAGCGGCAATGTAATCAATGCGCTCCGCAAAGTGATGCCAGACGCTGTCATTCACATCCCCGCGCAAGTAGGAATTCATTTTTAACCGGAGCTCTTCCCTGAACACAGCGGCCTCTTGCACTTGCCTTGCGACGGCAGCAATTCGAAGGTCCTCCGGTAAGAGCCCCGCCGCATCGAGGTGAAACAGTGCCGGGAACAATTTGCGCGCCGACAAATCACCCGTGGCGCCAAAAATGATTAGGTCAACCTTGCTCATTTCGACACCTCACTCTGTAGTGCCCGCGCCAATTCCGCCGTCTCGCTGGCCAGCTGCTCGATTTGATCCCACCGCTCAGCCTGACAAAGCGCACGTGGTGTCAACCAGGAACCGCCGACCGCCAGTACATTATCAAGGCGTAGATAGTCCCCCAGGTTGTCGCGGGTAATTCCTCCTGTCGGCATAAAGCGCAACGAAGGAAACGGGCCTGCGAGGGCACGCAACGCGGCAGCACCACCTGATGTCTCAGCGGGGAAGAACTTCAACACGGAAAAGCCGAGTTCCATGACACGCATCACTTCTGAGGCCGTCACCGCACCCGGTAAAAACGGCAGGGCGTGATTTGACGCAGTCGAAAGCAATGCCTGTGTGGCACCCGGGGAAACAATAAAATCAGCACCGGCGTCTGCTGCCGCAGCAAACTGATCTGAGGTGCAGACCGTGCCAGCGCCGACAGGTCTGTCGGGGAATTCAGCCTTCAACTTGCTAACTGCCTTCAGACCCAGGTCCGTTCGCAGCGTGATTTCAAGCGCGGCAATACCCCCCGAAAATAGCGCCTCCGCCAATGGAACGGCATGCTCAATGTCTTCTATCACAACTACCGGAATCACCGGGCATGACAGCCCCGATAGCATGAGTTCACTGCTCATCTTCGTCACCCTCAACACATAACATCGCGGCACCCAAGAGACCGGGGTCTGGATGGGTAACTACGTACGTTGCAATACCGCCGTTGAAATCGGCGAAACGACCCTTGGCAAGGAACCGCGCTCGAAAATCACTTTTCCGCAGGAGTGCGATGTAGCGCGGTGAAATGCCGCCCGCCACATAAACGCCACCACGCGCACCGAGCGTCAACGCAAGGTTGCCTGCCGCTGCGCCCAACACGGAGAAAAACGTATTCATGGCCTCAAACGCCAGTGCGTCATTTCCCTGTTGCGCCGCCTCTCCGACGGCCTCGGGCGTAAGGTGAATCACCGGAAGCGCTCGAATATCTGCCAAGGAGCGGTAAATATTCATAATGCCCTCACCACATAGCAGCCGCTCTATGGACACACGACCAAATTGGGCACGCAATCGCGAAAGGATTTGGGCTTCGATATCGGTAATGGGTGCGAAGTCGACGTGCCCTCCTTCACCCGGCACGACCAGTGGCCGACCGGCCCTGTCAAAAACCAGCGTCGCCACCCCGGTACCGGTTCCCGGACCAATCGCCACCATGGGCTCACCCTTGATGACCGCACCACCACCGATAGCTTCTAGGTGGTGCAGCTCTAGGGCGGGCAACGATCGCGCAACCGCGGCAAAATCATTCACAATACTGATATGAGGACAGCCGGTCTGCGCGGCAACGCTCTGGGCAGTAAAGCGCCAGGGATTGTTGGTAAAACTGATTTCGGGCTGATCAGGAATGGCCGCAACTGCCAGACAAATGCGTGAGAGCGCGGCACCGGCTACTGAAAGTTCATGCCAGTCCCGCTGTAACTGGCTCAACACACCTTCGAAAGAAGGAAATTCCGTGACCGCGTAACTCGCTATGGCAACAGGATCCACCTGCCCGGGCTCAGCGAAAGCAAAACGCGCATTGGTTCCGCCAATATCCGCCAGCAGATAAAGTGACCGGGTCGTTGTGGGGTTATCAGGCACCATAATTTGCACGCTCGGTCTGATGCGCAACAGGGTCTGCTGGCTGCCGCTGTGGGGACAGCGCTGAAAACAACATGCAGGCCCCACTCTCAGCGTCGGTCACATTAGCTCGACTCAAGACAAATAACCCTCGACCAATAGTGTTGTCGCAAGGCGGTGAATCGGGCGGGACTCGCATGGCCAACGCCGCTGCATCGACATGAAGTGACAGCTTGCCCGCTGCAACGTCCAGCGAAATCAGATCGCCATCCTGCACCAATCCGATGGTGCCGCCGTTGGCCGCCTCCGGCGTGACGTGAATGGCAGCGGGCACCTTCCCTGAGGCACCGCTCAAGCGGCCATCTGTGACCAGAGCGACCGCAAAACCTCGATCCTGCAACACCCCCAGTATCGGCATCAATTTATGTAACTCAGGCATGCCATTTGCCCGCGGGCCCTGAAATCGTGCGACGACAATACAATCTTTATCGAGCGCGCCCTGCTCAAATAGTT
>JAYPXQ010000150.1:0-3806 GCA_038135595.1 Halieaceae bacterium | reverse complement strand
GTATTGTTTTTGGCCAGGTTACCCTCTACCAGGACGTGGCGGCTGTTTTCGATCTCGATGCCGGCCACGTTGTCAAACACCTGATTGTTGCGCACATCGATGTAGTCACTCATGCCCACGTAGATGGCGGCGTCTTCGATGCCCGATAAAATGTTGTTTTCAATGAGGCCGTTCTCGCCAAACTCGGGGAAGATGCCATACACCCCCGAGTCGATGATCCAGTTGTTGCGAATGGAAAAATTATTGCCCGCCTGCCCCATAATGGCATTGCCCTTGTAGTGGGTGATCTTGAACCACTCCACCGAAAAGCCATTGCCGGAATACAAAATGGCGTCGTTGAGCTGCTTGTTGCCGTCCAGATGCGGCCAGTTATCGCCCTCGACAACACCGCGTAGGGTAATGTCGTCTTTGTCGACGTAGACCGTCTCGCTATAGAGACCGGGATACACACGAATCTCATCACCGGAGGCGGCCTGATTGACTGCGTCCTGAATGCGGTCACCCTCGCGGACTTCGATCACCGCGGCTTGCGCAATCGATGCGATATTGACTATCACGCCGACGGCCAGGGCTGCAGCCCAGTGGTTAACGCGGGTGTTCAGCATGGCGATGGTCGTGGTCATTTTGCGGTGCCCCCCGAGGGCGGTCAGTATTGCCCGTGTTTTAGTCGTCCGTCTGTGCGGACGTGTTGTTTCGGTGATTCGTGGTCGCGGTTTATTGTTTTAACGCGGTTAAAGCAAAGCGGTTACTCCGCGAGCCGGCCATTATTGTGCACCAAATAATCTGTCGTTGCCCGAGAGACCTTAGCGGCGTTGCCCGCGTGCCCGACGGGCAGCCCCGAAGGCACTGCCGTGGGAATTTCCGGCATAAATCCCTCGTCGGTCAATGTGCCTAAAAACGTCACCAGCAGCGAAATTTCTTTATCAGTTAAGCGGGGCTCCCATATATGCCAGTGGATCATGAGCGCTTCTCCCTCGGGGACCTCATGGCCGCGGCCACCCGTATAAAAAGCGGCGGCATCCGCCAGCGTCGCTTTTTGGCCTCGGTGCATATACGGCGCGGTGCGCGTCACATTACGTAGGCTCGGCACCCGAAACGCGCCGCGTTGCGTGGCATCACCTGTGATGGCCCCGGCGCCGGCATCGAGTATTTCACCGGGGGCATCCGCTACGCCAATTACCGCTAGCTGCTGGTTGGTAAAGAGCGGCGGTGTGTGACATTCCGCGCAGCGGGCCACAAACGATCTGAACACATTGAGCCCAGCGATCTCTTCTTCATTCAGCGCTGCGTGATAGCCGTGGGCATAGAGGTCGTAACGACTGTTGAGCGAGACCAACGAGCTCTCGAACGCGGCAATGGCGGTGTAGATGTGCTCGAGTGATATCGGTGTCGTGCCAAAGGCTTGTTCAAATAGCGGGCGGTAGGTGGTGTTGGCGTTAAGCGTGGCTAAAAGTTGCGCCGGGGTATTGCCCATCTCAATGGGCGAGTAAAGGGGCCCCTGCATTTGCGACTCGAGGGTTGATTTGGAGCCATCCCATAGTAAGGCCGATAAAAAGCCCACGTTCCATAAGCTCGGTGCGGAGCGCTTGAGTGTTTGCCCTCCAATGCCTGTGGCTTGCGCCTGGCCATCGGCAAAGCCGAGGGCCGGGTCGTGGCAGCTGGCGCAGGATACGGTGCCGTCTGCCGACAGGATCGGATCGAAAAACAAGTAGCGTCCCAGATCAATTTGCTCAGGGGTGAACCCCTCGCGTAGCGGGGGTAACCCGCTTTTGAGACCACCTACGCCCGCGTCGCGAAGCGACGCATAGTCGCGGTAGCGGTTGCGGAGTACGCAGCCTCCCGCGTTATTGGGTGTAAACGACGCCGGGCAAGTGGTGCTCAGGATAAAGTCACGAGCGGGCGCCTCGGCAGGGCTGGGGGATTGCGCTGCAGCGCCAGCGGCATGGAGCGTTAGCCCAATGAGCGCCGCGAAGGCGCCCAACAATAACTGTGCTCTGCGTTTGCTACTCATCGCAGCTACCCCTCTATTCGCTGCCCAGTATAGGGAAGCTGTCAGGGTCGCTGGGGCGGCAGCGTGTTAATGAAGGCGATGACGTCCTGCAGGTCGTCACTGTCGGGGAGCGCAGGCGCAAGCCTGGCCATTTGTGCTCCATAGGTATCGTCGGGGTGCTGGCCGCGAAGGCCATTGAGAAAGCCTTGATAAGCCGACAGCAGATACCAGTCACTGACGCCCGCCAGCGCTGGGGCTCCCAACAGGTCATTACCGAGTGCGTTGCCCCCATGGCAGGCGCTGCATAAATTGCTGTAGTAGTCCTCTCCGCGAGCGGCGTCGCCTTTGAGGCCGGCGGTGGGCCGGGTGCCGGATAGCTCGCTGGAGAGATAGCTGGCGAGGCCGGCGATGCCTTCAGGAGTGAGGGTGGCTACGCTGAGTGCCATTCGCTTACCCGCCGCATCATCTGGATGAGCGCCACGCACGCCGCTCACAAAATGGGTGAGCTGGCGGCTGAGGTAGGCGGAGGAGAGCTGGGTGAGTGCGGGTGCGCCCAGGGCGCGATTACCTTCGCCCGAGCTGCCATGGCATGCCGCACACTGACCACGCCAAATGATTTCGGCCGGCGCACCGGCAAGGGATGCTGTCATCCCAGCGTCAACTGGGGGAGGTGTATTGGCTTCGCCACAACTGAGCAGGCACCCCAACAGGGCGAGCAGTGTGGCGAAGCGATGCACGGCTTACTCGTCCAAAAAGCTGCGCAGGTAGTCTGAGCGGGTGGGGTGGCGCAGCTTGCGCAGGGCCTTCGCCTCGATCTGACGGATGCGTTCCCGCGTTACGTCAAACTGTTTGCCGACCTCTTCGAGGGTGTGATCGGTATTCATATCAATACCAAAGCGCATCCGCAGGACCTTGGCTTCGCGCGCGGTCAAGTCACCCAGCACGTCGCGAGTGGCTTCGGTGAGCCCTTCCTCCGTGGCAGCGTCGATGGGCGACGCGATAGTGAGATCCTCGATAAAGTCACCCAGGTGCGAGTCTTCGTCGTCGCCAATGGGCGTCTCCATGGAGATTGGCTCTTTAGCGATCTTGAGCACCTTGCGCACTTTATCTTCGGGCATGTCCATGCGCTCGCCGAGTTCTTCCGGCGTGGGCTCGCGGCCCATCTCCTGCAGCATCTGGCGCGAGATGCGGTTCAGCTTATTGATCGTTTCGATCATATGCACAGGAATACGAATGGTGCGGGCCTGATCCGCAATCGATCGCGTGATGGCCTGACGAATCCACCAGGTGGCGTAGGTCGAGAACTTGTAGCCGCGGCGATATTCGAATTTATCAACCGCTTTCATCAGGCCAATGTTGCCTTCCTGAATCAGATCCAAAAACTGCAGACCGCGGTTGGTGTACTTCTTGGCAATCGAAATCACCAGACGCAGGTTGGCCTCGACCATCTCTTTCTTCGCGCGACGGGCACGGGCTTCGCCCATGCTCATGCGGCGATTGATTTCCTTGATCTCGGCGATGGTAAGACCCGTTGCCTCTTCGACGTTACCAATTTGGCGCTGCAGGCGCTGAATCTCGTCTTTATGTTGGTTGATGCGCGGGCCCACGTCTTTTTTGCGCGCGACACGCCCCACCCAGCGGCTGTCGCTCTCTGATCCCTGAAAGCTCTTGATGAACTCTTTGCGATCCATGCGGCAATCGCGAACCACAATGCGCATGATCTCGCGCTCGGGCTCGCGCACGGCTGCCAGGGCAATCCGAGGCTCATCGATAAGGGGGTCAAATACGCGCGGGGTCAGCTTGAAGAACTTGAACA
>JAYPXQ010000149.1:0-3895 GCA_038135595.1 Halieaceae bacterium | reverse complement strand
AACTCGCCTGGGTAGGCGATGTGCTCTTTGCGGGCTCCATTGGCCGAACCGATTTTCCCATGGGTAATCACGAACAGTTGATTCACTCGATACGGGAGAAGCTTTTTCCTATTGGGGATGACATTCGCTTTGTGCCAGGGCACGGCCCCGACTCGACCTTTGGCCAGGAGCGCGCCAGCAACCCCTTTGTCGCCGATACCCGCTACGGCTAACTGCGCGCAGTTTCACGCTCTGCCGACGAGCGCCACGCGATGCCATCGCGCACCTTTCGGTCGCGGTACCCGCATTGCCTTTTTGATCAGCGTTCGCGCCGGCTGATGCTTCAGGGCGGTGTCGGGTAGGCGGCTCCGGCGAACACCGTGGCCAGCACCTTGATATCGCGCAGTTCAGCGCCCGCCACGGTCATCGGGTCGGCGTCGAGCACCACAAAGTCAGCCCGCTTGCCGGCGCGAATGGAGCCGATCTCGTTCTCGCGCCCAATGACCCGCGCCGCGCCCGAGGTCACTGCTTCCAGCGCTGAAGCCCGCGATAGCTGCTCGGTCGCCAGGCCCTTGGCACCGCTAATGGTTTCGCGTTCGCTGGCGGCCCACACCAACGTGAGGGGTGACAGGGGTGCCATAGGGGCATCGGAATGGAGTGTCAGTGGCACCCCGTTGCGCTCCAGAGAACCCAGTCGGGTCATCTGCGCCGCACGGTCGGGCCCTAACCAGTCGCCGGCGTAGGCCTCAGACAGAATGTAGTGGTAGTAGGGATTTACCGACGCCTGTGCGCCGAGTTTGGCCAGCTGTGCGCTCTGTTGCTCGGTGCTGTAGGCCAGATGCTCAATCGTGGCGCGGTGATCGGGCCGCGGGAAGTCGTGCTGCAACCCGGCGATTAATCGCAGAAAGCGGTCGACGGCGGCATCACCATTGGCATGGGCGTGCAGTTGAAACCCCGCGCGCCAAAAGGTCTCGCCATAGGCACGTAAGGTCTCCTCGGACACCATCCAGACGCCTTCGTGCCCGTCGAGGTAACCTGGCGCTCCCATCTGGGCTAGGCCGGAGAAAATGGCGCCATCGATCATGAGTTTGAAGTGATTACCGATGGCTACGCGGTCGTCGTTATTTGCTTGCCAGCCGCGTATTTCGGTCAGCGCCTCCTCGGGTGAGCGGCCCCGGGTGAGGAAGTCGAGAATGATCGGCGTCAGAATAATGCGGACCGGTACCGGGTAGGCATTCGCCGCGGCGCGCACGCCGGCGATTTCACCCACCGGGTTGCCATAGATGCCGGTGCCCATGTCGAGAGCGGTGGTGACCCCGGCCTGATGCAGCATCGCCAGAAAATTAAACATGCCGCGTCCAAAGCGCTCAGGTGAAAAAAGAAACCCGAGCTTGGGTATCACCGCCTTGAGCCCGTTCTCGTAAAAGTGCCCTCGGGTCCAGTCGGCGCCTTCTTTTATTTGCGCATCGGCCTCAGTGACGCCCAATAGGTTCCAGGCGGCGTCGTTACCAACGAGCTCATGAAAAGAGCGGTGCCAGATCATCACGGGCTGCTCGCCAAACCACTCGTTGAGATCTGTCCGCCATACCTCTCCGTGCCATAGGGGGTGATAACCCCAGGCAATAAAGGGCACGGTTGGATCGGCGTGTGCTTTTGCCAAGGTCATTAGTCGTTGCCGATAGCCCTCGGGGGTGGTTTCTCCGGGAAAAATCCCGGTGGGCAAGGTCCAGTCGTCGGGGGCCAAAAACGGGAACTGGGTCAGCACGGCAGGCAGCGCGGGGTGCACATGGGGGTCGATAAACCCGGGCAACATAATGCGGCCCTCGAATTGGCGATCTACGCGCCCGCTCCGGGCAGTGATCAGTGGTTGCAGACTCTCTTCGGAACCCACCGCCACGATCTCGCCGTTCTCCACCGCGACCGCCGTGGCAACGGGTAGGGCGGGCTCCATGGTGCGAATTAATTTTGCGGTGTAAACCACCAGCTCGGCGGAGGCGCCAGTTGAGAGCAAACAGGCCAAGGCAATCGCCGCCCATCGCACTGGGTAGTGTGGATTCATGCTTCCTCCGCCGGACAACGGCCTTCAGCGGATGACTTTAACCCAATCGCCGGTGCGCGGCTCCCCGCTGGGGTAGTAACCATTGATGAGCCTGAGCTGGTTCTCGGCATCCGGCAGTTTCACGCTGCTGGCAAGTGAAGCGAAGGTCGCGCCTCGCGGCGCCTGAATGTAATGCAGGGTATGACTGGTGCCGGTGATTTTTTCGCGACCGGTGAGGGGGCGAAAGCTGTCGATAATGGTACGAAATTCGGCGTCTGCCTCCGCCAGCACGGGGGCCTCGCCTTGAAACAGAAACCGGTACCCGTGGTCGATCACCGCCAGGCGCACAGATTGCTCGCCACTGGAGGCGACCGCGGTCGAACCGATAAGTCCAAACTGTTCAAGCGCTTCGTAGTCAGTCACCGTTCCCTGCGCTCCTGCCATCAGGCTGGCCTCGGTGTCCTGATCGGGGTCGATTTTGGCGAGACCAATCGTCAGGGTACGACTGCCATCAGCCGAGGTGGCGAGGATTTCGCGGCTGGACTGCCGCACAGTCCATCCCGGTGGGTGCGCAAAGGTGAAGTTGAGTTTGTTGTGGTAAAAACGGTCCGGCTCGCTTTGAGCTTCAGCACTGGCGCCGTACACCAGCCCCTCGGTTTGGCGACGGTACTCCCCGGGTAGTTCGGGGTTCTCCGGCATCTCGTCAATATCCAACTCGTTAGCGGCTTTAATCACCGTTTGTAAGCGCAGATCATTTCGCGGGTGGCTGGCGTACAGCCCGTGATAAGTGCCGGAGGGTTTGCCGCTGGCTTTGGCCTGCACTCGACGATACTGCTCCTGATCCTTGAGCACGCCAATGACCGATAACATCGAGTCAACGTCGTAGCCGCTCTGGTGCAGATACTCCGCGCCCGCAGAGTCGGCTTCGAGCTCCATGTCTCGGCCAAAGCCCGAAATAATCTCGGCCCCATACATGCTGGCGGCGTCATACACGTCGCCCGAGCCGGTAAGAATATAGGCCGACACCGCAGCTACCTTTGAGGTCACCTGTTGGGTCTGACGGCGAGAGTGATGACTCTCCGTGATATGCCCGATTTCATGGGCGAGCACACCGGCCAGTTCCGCCTCGGTATCCAGATAGGCGAGTAATCCCCGATTGACGTAAATAAAGCCTCCGGGCATGGCGAAGGCGTTGATGTCGGGGGAGTCCAGTAACGTGAAGGTAAACTCCGGGCGCGTAATGCCCGACTCTCGCAACAGCCGTTCACCTACCTGCCGCACATAGGCGTCGAGCTCGGGGTCATCATAAATCCCAATATTATCGATGAGCTTCTGGTGCTCCTCTGCCACTTCCTTGGGCATCTCGACTGACTTGCCCCCTACCGTGACGGTCGAAGATCCGCTTGCGCAGCCAGTCAGCCACACGATGGCGAGGGCGAGAAGAGAAAAGTGGGAGCGTCTGCGCATCATCGTGACTCAGTGGTGTGCAGAGAGGTATTCCAGCAGCTGGTCGCCGAGGCTGTCGCAGGCAGTTCCCTGCACGGGGGCAATAATGGGAATCGGCACAATCACGGCGGGCATATAGCTCTGGCCGCTGGTGTTTGCGCTCACTTTGCCCACCTCCACTTGATCGGTGAAATCCCAAATGGTGGCTTCGTACTCGGACTCTGTGCCCCAGGTGCCAAAGCCAAAGCAGCCGGCGACGCCCGGGCCGATCCCGCAGCTCATGGAACCCACGCTGTCGGTATCCACCGTCTTGCCGTCAATCCAGATCATGTATTCCAGCTTCATCTCTGCGAAGCGCTCTGCAACGACGGGCAGATCGAGTAAGCGATCGATCGACTGTGGTTGCATCGGTGCTGTGCGGGGCTCAAACCA
>JAYPXQ010000148.1:0-3915 GCA_038135595.1 Halieaceae bacterium | reverse complement strand
AATGCTCGTGTTCCAGCTTGCTCTCGAGGTAATGAATACTGACGCCACCGGCCATAAAGGAGGTATCGGTCACCAGCTCGCGGTGTAACGCGGCGTTGGTCCTGATGCCATCCACCACCAACTCATCAAGCGCCTGCCGCATCTTGGCCAATGCCGCCTCGCGGGTATCAGCGAAGGTAATGAGCTTGCCAATGAGGCTGTCATAGTGAGGCGGCACGGTGTAACCACTGTATATGTGCGAGTCGACCCGCACCCCATGGCCCCCGGGCGCGTGGAAGGTCTTGATGGTGCCAGGCGAGGGCATAAACGTGCGCGGGTCCTCGGCGTTAATGCGACACTCGATAGAGTGGCCCTTGAGGACAACATCTTCCTGCTTAATCGAGAGAGGAGCGCCGCCGGCGATGAGTAACTGTTCGCGGACGATATCAATCCCGCTGATCATTTCCGTAACCGGGTGTTCTACCTGAACCCGCGTGTTCATCTCGATAAAATAAAAGGCATTGTCCTCATAGAGAAACTCGAAGGTGCCAGCGCCGCGGTAGCCCATATCGAGGCAGGCCTTGACGCAGGCCGCACCAATTTCGTCGCGCAACGCTTGATCGATGCCCGGAGCAGGCGCCTCTTCGATCACCTTCTGGTGTCGACGCTGCAGAGAACAGTCGCGATCGCCGAGGTGGATCGCGTTGCCCTGCCCGTCGGCCAAAACCTGGATCTCGACATGACGCGGACGCTGCAGAAACTTCTCCATATACACAACCGGTGAACCAAATGCGGCTTGTGCCTCAGACTGGGTGACCTGAATAGACGAAAGCAACACTTCCTCATTGTGGACTACGCGCATGCCGCGACCACCGCCGCCGGCGGCTGCCTTTACGATGACCGGAAATCCGATATCGCGGGCGATGCGCAGCACCTCGTCAGGGTCATCGGGTAGCGCACCATCAGATCCGGGCACCGTCGGCACGCCGGTGCGCTGCATTTGCTGCTTGGCCGATACCTTGTCGCCCATCAAGCGGATCGTGTCGGCCGTGGGACCGATAAATTTAAAACCACTCTTCTCGACCTGCTCTGCAAAATCGGCGTTTTCGGAGAGAAAACCGTAGCCCGGATGAATGCCGTCGGCGTTGGTCAGCTCAGCGGCGCTGATAATAGACGGCACGTCGAGGTAACTTTGGGCAGAAGGCGGCGGGCCAATACAGACAGATTCGTCGGCGAGACGCACATGCTTCAGCTCACGATCTGCCGTGGAATGCACCGCAACGGTTCGGATACCCAACTCTTTGCAGGCGCGTAGCACACGGAGTGCGATTTCACCACGGTTGGCGATGAGTACTTTTTCAAGCATGGGAGATGTCCTTTTTGGGGTAACTCACCCGCGCTTCAGGAAATAGAAATCAGTGGCTGATCGAATTCAACCGCCTGGCCATTCTCGACATGAATCGCCGTGACCGTGCCCGCGCGATCAGCTTCAATTTGATTCATCATCTTCATCGCCTCGACGATGCACAGGACGTCACCCACACGCACGGTCTGGCCCACCTCGACAAATGCTGCCGCATCAGGGCCAGGCGCCCGATAGAAAGTACCGACCATCGGCGAGAGCACGGCATTGTCGGTAGCGGGTGCCGACGGCGCGCTCTCCTGCGCGGGGGCTTCAGGCGCAGACGCCGAAGCTACAGGGGCCGGCGCTGCAACCGGTGCTGCCGGCGGCGCATAAGCCATTGGCGCGGGTGCCGTGCCCTGACGACTGATACGAACAGACTCCTCGCCTTCCTTAATCTCGATCTCTCCGATATTGGATTCCTCCAACAGTTCGATGAGCTTTTTGACTTTGCGAATATCCATGTCTATTCCTCTAGTGCGTCGTGGAATGCGTATCAAGTGACTGCAGCACTGCAGCGAGTGCACAGTCGTAACCAAAACTGCCCAAGCCGGATATCACCGCCTCGGCAATATCCGACAAATAACTGTGATGCCGGAAGGGCTCACGGGCGTACACGTTGGAGATGTGTACTTCGATAAACGGGATAGCAACCGCAGCGAGAGCATCACGCAGAGCCACGCTGGTGTGGGTATACGCTGCTGGATTGATAATGATGAACTGGGTACCGTCTTCCCGCGCCTGATGAATCGCCTCCACCAGTTCTTGCTCGCCGTTACTCTGAAGGCATGCCAAAGTGGCGCCGGCACGCTCCGCCTCTGATTGCAGACGGTGGTTAATCTCATCCAAGGTTTCGGACCCATAGATCTCGGGCTCGCGGGAACCGAGCAGATTCAGATTGGGGCCGTGCAGTACCAGTATCGCCGCCATGGGCCAGAACACCAAAGTTCGATGCGGGGGCGAGAGTGTGTCCTAGATCGGGCAGTGAGTCTACTTTTTCTCCGTTTTATTACATTTTTACCGACGTTACCGGCATTATCGCCACATATTTGCCGTCTATTGCCCGTGAGGTAGGGCTTTTCCGCGCCCTGGCGGCCGCGGGCGAGGCCATTTCACAGTCTCTGCGCTCACCTTTTTGGTGCAAGTTCGGTGAGTGCAAGTTCGATTGGTGGAAATTCAGCTGGTGGGAGTTCGGTTGAAACAAATGCAATGGGTTCAGAGATATCATATTCAGTTTGGTCACATTTATTCAGGTGCGTTCAACCCGCCCTTTCGCGCGCTTTTCAGGGCCGGTATCAGTGGCAAACCGTTCGACCTAATGCAACATAAGCCCCCGTTTCGGCCGCACACATGCGCTTGTGCGCATGCCAGGCGACCAAAAATTTGCACTATAAAAACAGGGTTGGTCGTCAACGCTGGTTAAAAAATCGCCACCATGGCTTTCAGATCTCGATCGCCTCCTTTACACTCACTCGCTCGCGATTGAGCCCTTTCCCGATGCATATTGACGGCCTCGAGCCCTCTAATCCCGTGTTCCTCGCTCCTATGGCGGGTGTCACCGATCTTCCCGTGCGCGAACTCGCCGTTGAGTTCGGAGCCGGCTTGGCGGTGGGCGAAATGCAATCGGCTGATCTCAGCCTCGCCAAGTCAAAAAAGACCCGGCAGCGACAGCAACACACCGCGCGCGCAGGTTTGCGCGCAGTACAGATCGTCGGTTACGACCCCGCGCAACTCGCCGCCGCTGCGCGCTATCAGGCTGATCTCGGCGCCGAGATCATCGACATCAACATGGGTTGTCCGGCCAAAAAGGTCTGTCGCAAGGCAGCCGGGTCGGCGCTACTCGCTGACGAATCGCTTGTTGCCCACATTCTTGAGGCGGTGGTGCAAGCCGTTACCGTGCCGGTCACATTGAAGATCCGCACCGGAACCGACCCCGCCAACCGAAACGGTGTTCGCGTCGCGCGCATCGCGGAGGCATCGGGCGTGCAACGCTTGACCGTACACGGTCGCACCCGGGCTGATCGCTTCAAGGGCGCTGCGGAGTACGACACCATTGCGCAGATCGTCAACACCGTGTCGATCCCGGTTATCGCCAATGGCGATATCGACTCTGCCAATAAAGCCCGAGCGGTACTCGCACATACCGGTGCCACAGGAGTGATGATCGGGCGCGCTGCCCAAGGCCAACTCTGGTTACCCGGTGCGATTGCAGCTGCCTTGGCGGCGGGACACCCCGAGGCGAAAGCGCCGTCTCTGACGCAGCAGTTTTCTTTGCAGCAACGCTTGCTCTCTGGCTTGATCGAGTTTCATGGTGAATATTCGGGCTTACGCATTGCCCGCAAACATCAGGCGTGGTTTCTGGAATCACTGGTACGGCAAGGCCTGCTCGATGAAGACCTTGCGCAGAATTTTCGACGGAGCTTCAATACCCTGGGGACCGCAGCCGAGCAGCTCCGTGACCACCATTCCCTGGGCGATGTACTACTCACGAATGGGGTTTCACTGGCAGCATGACATCAGCCAAAGCCAAAACC
>JAYPXQ010000147.1:0-3952 GCA_038135595.1 Halieaceae bacterium | reverse complement strand
GCGAAGCGGAGGTCTGTCGAGCGATAGCGAAGACTCAAACTCCCGCCGCCTCCACTAAGAAAAAAGCCACCCTGCGGGTGGCTTTCCTTGGGTACGGTCGCCCGCGATCGAGCGTTCTCAGGGCGTATACCAAATGGGCGACGTATAGGCCCGCTCCTGTTGATATGGCACTGCTTTCTCAGACAGCTCCACACCAAGGTAAACGTGATCATAGGTCGTCCAGTTCGGTGTCGGGATCTCAAGCACCCGCACGTAGTAAAAGGCGTGCTGGTCTGGATCAAAGTCGGGATCCTTCCAGTACCCACTCAGTAGCGGCGCACCGATGCTGTTGTTATACGAAGCCGTCTTAATGTCGACCGTGTTACCCACCGCGGGAACCTTGCCCTGCGCATCTCGTTCACGATCTCCGGACCAGACCACATCGTAGACTTTTTCTCCCGCAGAGCCGTCCGCATTGGTCCAACCTTTAACGACCTGAATACGATCGAGATTGGCGCCGTCTGGGTCCCGCAGTGCTGCAATCAGCAGTGACGGCGCCTTGCCATCAGGTGCCGACATCAGATCGCCCCCCATAGGCACGCCATTTGCATAACCGTAGCGCGCAAAATCGCCTCGATAGAGATCACTCTCTTGATAGTCAAATCCAGCAAAAACGCGCACCCGCATACGAGTACCCGTTGTCGCAAAAACCTCCCGCCGCTTCATGGCGCCCCAGATCGCTTCGGGGTTATTTTCTCGCGCCCACCCGGCAGCCAAACCGGCCGCCAAGGCCTCTTCATGGGTTTGGTCGTCCGTCGGATCATCGGGCGTTAAACGACCGGTGACGACTTCGGTAAATCGGATTGGGTCCGAGGTCGGTTCAACGGCCGAAATTTTTCCAAAGAAATTGCTTTCATCCGTCGTAGAGAGCCCTGTGTGCGTGTCGGTACCACCCACAACGCCTATTTTGAATGGATTGGTACCAAGGTCGCGCTCGTAAAGCATGCCCCGTTTGAGTGCGGGTCGGACATACTCCTTAGGCAACATATCAGGAGTCTTCCGCTGCGGCCCAAAGCTCCCCATATCCCATGTGAAGTAGTCGGCAAACTCATCGTCAGGACTCAAATCAGGATGTGATTCTCCATCACCCTTCATCTGGGTGATCTCGTAAATCGGTTCCCATTTTTGGCGACGCTTGGCGTAATCCTCATCCAAAGGTTGACGACTGGTCAGCGTCACGTCATCAAACATCAGGCCATTCGACAGGTTCCCGTTGTGAGGAATCGCCAACAATTTACCGCCTGTCTTGGCCTCATATCGCTCCATCCAGTTCCAGAGATCTTCAGGGTCGGAACTCTCCAGCGCGCTGAATGGAATGGCTTGATCCGCCTCTTCCTTATCACCCCGATAAACAACCACTCGGTGCAAATTGTTGCCGGCGGGGCCCGAGGTCCACTCATAGCCGATCATCGCGGTAAAGGCACCGGGGCTGTTGTGATGCTCCGCAGATTCAGTCGCGCCTCTCCACATATCATCTTGGAAGGACAGATCCATCTCGGGCGGGCCATCCTCACCAATAAAAGCTTGAGCCCAATAAACGTAGACCTGCGCCCACGCCTCTGGCGTATCGGGCGCTGCCAACTCGAGGAGCTTTCGGCCCCATTCGGTATTGGATAGGGCCGGATGTTTTTCTCTAATTGCGATGGCCAGACCAAACGTCTCGGCATGATCGGAGATCACCAGAAAATCCAGCGGCCTGACAATTTTAGCCGGCACCCCCGTCGAAGACGTCACCGTTTCACCTTTTGCAAAGCGGTAAGAATCGTCGGGCATTAATCGATTCAGAAAGAACCCAGCATCAGCAGATAAAGCAGTGTGCGAGTGCGTGTCGCCAAACAACACCTGATTGGGAAAAGTGTCCTGTAAGTAGGGCGAGTAAGTGGTTTCGGGGTGGGGCATCGTTGGCGGCGCGTCACCGTGCTCGCCAGCGGCGTGGGTTAGTGTGCCAAAAATCAGACTGCCCATAATGAGAGGCGCCCATACTTTGCGCCCTGCTACTCTCACTTGGGCGCCGATATTCATAAAGCCATTCTCAAAAGCCATCTTCGCACCTCTCGCATTGCGGGTAAGCACAGATTCAGGGAGTCGGTTTCTCTCCATTCTGCCGCAAAGGCTAGTAGAATCTCTTAGAGAGGCCCAGCGTTTGAGGGCTACGGGTCACCTTTTGCACAACCTGCACCGCTATCGCCGGTTAGCGAGGCGCTGAGGGCATAATTGGGGGCATATCGCCAAAAGTGAACTCGGTAAGACCAGTCAGAACAGTGGCTTAACAGCCCAGTTCAACTCCCGCCGCCTCCACTAAGCAAAGAAACACCCTGCGGGTGGCTTTCGTCAGTCAAGAACCCTACCCAATTTGTGAGCCTACGAGATAAATCTGGCAAACTGCGTCAGATGAAGATAAAGCAGTTACTTCACACTCAGCCCGGCCCGCTACGAACCGCGGCGATCGCACTACTCATCGGCTGGGTGAGCCCGGGTATTTGCGCCAGTGGCGGTGAAGCGACCGTCGGCGTGGCAACCTTCGGTGACATTCTGGCATTAGAGGCGAGAAGCCCCTCTCTCGAGGCGGCCTACGGCCCGGATCAGTTGCAAACCACCCTGCTTTTTGAGGCCGCTGGTCCAACAATAAGACAGATCGTGTTGATACACGGTGGCTGCTGGTCAAACCAATACACCCGCGCGCACATCACGCCGCTAGCATCGGCATTAGCCGACGCGGGCTTCACTGTGTGGGTGCCAGAGTATCGTCGTGTGGGAGATTCGGGCGGAGGCTGGCCGGGCACTTATAAAGATGTCGCCGCCGCGATCAACTATGTTTCAAGTAAAACGGGTACATCACCCATTGTCATTGGGCATTCGGCCGGCGGCCACTTGGCACTGCTTGCCGCTGCTGACCCCACCGTCGCACTCTCCGGCGTTATCGGGCTGGCGGCGATCACAGATCTGAGCGTCTACGGTGAGCAAGAGGGCTCCTGCCCTGCGATGGTCCGGGAACTGATGGGTGCCAGCCATACCGATTCACCAGAGCGCTACCGCGCGGCGTCTGTTTTGGGCTCGGCAATTACGGTTCCCGCCTCTCTGATCGCAGGGTCGCTGGACGTGATTGTGGGCGATGATCAGCTTGCGGGATTTACACCCCATCAGGTGGTACCGATTCCAAACGCTGGGCACTTTGATTTAATTCATCCAAAGCACATGGCCTTTGACAAACTCGTCGACATCCTCGTGAATCCAAGCCAATGAAAACAAGCGCGGAATTAGACGCAGAGGACACCCTCGGCCACCTGCGGCAACGGTTCGTGCTACCGACAGAGACAATTTATCTGGACGGGAATTCTCTGGGCCCACTGAGTCACGACGTGAGTGATCATCTTGCGCTCGTCACCAACGCACAATGGGCCGATGACCTGATCTCAGGCTGGAATACCCATCAATGGATCGATCTACCGCTGACGGTAGGCAATCAGTTGGCACCGATGCTGGGAGCCGAGTCAGGCGAGGTTGTCTGTTGCGACAACTTATCAATTAACCTATTCAAATGCCTTGCCGCTGCGCTCGAGCTCAACGCACCCAGACGAAAGATCCTGACCGAGGCGCATCATTTCCCCACAGACAACTATATTGCTCAGGGTCTCAGTCAGTTACTGGGCGACTCGCGCTGTCAGGTACAAACTGCCCTAATAGAGGACCTTGATCGCATCGATCTGCAAGAAATTGCCGTTGTGTCGCTTTCGCATGTGAACTTCAAAACAGGTGAATTGCGCGATCTACCGCGGATAACGCAGCAAGCTCACGAGGCAGGCTGCCTGATTGTGTGGGATCTTGCCCACAGCGCCGGTGTCGTAGAAATGGATCTGAACGAGCATCACGTGGACATGGCAGTGGGGTGCACCTACAAATTTCTGAATGCCGG
>JAYPXQ010000146.1:0-3972 GCA_038135595.1 Halieaceae bacterium | reverse complement strand
GAGAGCGACCCGGCGCTGCGCGTCGCCATCATCACGGGTGCGGGAGGTACTTTTTGCTCCGGCATGGATCTCAAAGCATTTGTCAGTGGTGAGACGCCGGTGGTCGAAGGTCGCGGCTTTGCAGGCCTCTGTGAGCATACGCTCTCTAAACCTCTGGTCGCGGCAGTAGAGGGCTACGCGTTGGCGGGAGGCTTCGAAATTGCGATCAGTAGCGATCTGATTGTCGCCGCTGAAGATGCCACCTTCGGCATCCCAGAAACCAAACGCGGACTGGTCGCGGGCGCAGGCGGTCTGGTCAAACTCCCCAAACAGGTGTCACCCCGGATCGCAAAGGAACTCGCTCTTACCGGAGACTTCTTTACGTCCAGCCGTGCCTACGAACTGGGCTTGATTAATCGGGTTGTTCCCTCGGGCACGGCGCTCGAGGAAGCGACAGTCTTGGCCAGGAAAATAGCCAACAACGGGCCATTGGCTGTATCTGTCAGTAAGCAGGTGATCGATGGAGCACAAGACTGGTCCAACGCGACAATGTTTGCCGAACAAGCTGTTTTGATGGAGCCCATATTTAATAGCGAGGACGCCATTGAGGGTGCAACCGCTTTTGCGGAGAAAAGAGCACCTGTTTGGAAGGGGCGTTAACCAGTCAGCTCACCTTTGTATTTGCCGGATCGCAGGTTGCAGACCTGAAAAAGCTCCCTCCCCTTTTGTAGATGAAAGCGCCTTGATGATCTGTGATGTAACTCTATTCGAACTTCGCGTAGGGCCCGAGCGTGAGGAACAACGAGGCTCCGACTGCCGCCAGCCCGATACAGATAAAGAGCAAACTGTCATAGTTTCCCGCGCCGTCAATTAGAGGGCCGAATAAAAGAGGGGACAGGCCGCTGCCTAAGGCTACCGTGCCTGACACCGTGCCAAACACCTTGGCATACGATCGCAAGCCAAAATATCGTGACACTAAATAAGCGAGAATATCGAACTCTGCCCCGGCTGCTAAGCCAACCAAAACGGTTGCCAACACCATCAGCGCCAGATGCGGGGGCGCAACAAGAAACAAGATGCATCCAAATGAAGGCAGCATCAGCGCGCAAAACGCGATGAGTGGACCCCAGAATTTATCGAGGAGAAACCCTGCGCCCAGCCGCCCAGCGACCAGTGCCAAACCAAATGCACTGAATACCAGCGTTGCATCGGACTGCGACAAGCCTTTATGAACGAGCATCGGCACGATATTGGCAATCATCGAGACAATGACGAAAACAATCAAAGTGAGTGCGATAGTGATCGTCCAGAACTGGCGGGTGCGCAGCGTCTCTTGATAGCTCACCCCCGAGACCTGCTTAGAGGCTTCTTCGGCCTCAGTCGTCGTTGAGTCTCGAGACGGATTGCCACGTTGGGTAAAGCTTGCATTGCTCGCAGGCAAGGCCAAGAAACAGACCATCAGGGTCGCGAGCGGCAATATACCCAAGACTAGAAAGCCTCGCTGCCAGTCAGGGGTGCCGACATGACTTGCCAGCAGCAGTGGGGCGACAGTGCTGACCAAACCTGAACCAGACAAAAGGATGGCCAGTGCGATACCGCGCTGCCGCTCAAATTTTGCGCATACTATCGTTGTCCAGGTCACCAGTAGGGTGCCGCTGCCCGCAATCGGCAGCAACAAATAGAAGGCGTAAAGGAGGTTTTGACTCAGAGGAACTGAGCCCATCATGATGTACGTAACGGCATACAGCACCAGAGAACACAAGGTGGCGTAACGAAGGGAGAATCTGTCAATTAGCCAACCCGCTAACTGAGACCCCACAGCGATACCCGCAAAGTTTAAGGTAATGCAGCGCTGCAGCTCTCCCAAGGGAATATCCAGCGCCAGGGAAAGGTCAGGCGCCATCGGCCCAAAGCTGTATAAAGGAAGGAAGTGCGCTGACGTAACAACGCCACTCAGCGCAATCAGCAGCGTGGCCCAGCCGCCGCGGAACTCCGAGTGTTTAGCGCTGCTCACTGGTGATTGTGCTTTTAGCAGTGCCGCTCATCCGACTGACCAGCCCTCAACGCTTAATGCCGGGACCGGATTTCTAACAAATCGATGGTCGCATCTGCAGGAAGTGTCAGAAGATGAATGGCTGCAGAGGTAACGGTGTCAAGCTGCATACCCTCTCCGGTTGAAGCCATAAAACCGGTTTCCTCGAAGGTCTTGATCATCAGCTCATAAGTTGCGTCATCCAAAGGTGAAGGGTCCTCTCTAAGCAAGTGACCCACCCGCAAAGCCGCAACACGAACACCTGAGGGAGCCAACTCCACCCTCAAGCTCTGTGAAAAAGCCTCCAGCGCGGACTTTGAGGCAGTGTAAACACTCAGCAAAGGAGGATAGAAACGAACAGCCTCAGACGACACATTGATGATATCGCCTTTAGACTTCTTCAAAAGGGGTATCGCCTCGCGGCAAGCGTACATGGCCCCGAGCACATTGGTATTGATTACTGAACGGACCTGCTCGTCACTCGCTGTTTCGAGTTTGAATATCGGGTATATCCCGGCATTGTTTACAAGGGCATCCAGTCCACCCATTTGGGCCCCAATTTCCTTAAAGGTGTTATTCACCTCCGTGGAGTCTCCAATATCACACGGGAAGCAGACCACTCTCTCGCCGATCTCCTCTTGAACCGCTTCAAGTTTGTCAGCATTGCGACCCATGATGGCAACCCGGGCACCTTCCCTGCAGCACGCCTTGGCGAGCGCTCTCCCCAGGCCCTGACTGCCCCCGGTAATTGCTATGACCTTAGAGTCCAAGCGCATGCCAATAGCCTATTGAGATTAACGGAAGTTATATTTCAAACGCACACCGTAATATGCCTGCGCGCCACGCGTTACGCGAACGTATTGTCTGGCGATGAAACCACTGGATTCTGACGAATCGCTATAGAACTCCTTGTCATTGATATTTCTGCCGAACAGCGCCACCTCGTAGCGGTCATCTTTATCCACCATACTCAGCGAAAAGTTCAGAAGACCAAAGGAGTCCTGAATCAGTAGCGGATCTCCGTTCAATGGGAAGTTCACCTCATCTTGCCACACGTAGTTGACGCTGCCATGAATGTCGAAAGAAAGATCATTCAATGGGAAAACGTGACTGACACCGATGTTATAAGCCAATTCAGGCGTATTAGGCGCATTAGCACCGTCCATGTCGGTCTGTACCGCCGCACTCGGTTCCGTGACCGGGTTACCGTTAACGTCAATATTGCAACCCGTTCCAATGGTCTGCTCAGGCCAGCACGGCTGCAACAGATTTTTGGTTTTCGCGTCGACATATGAAAGCGACGCGGAGATTCGCCCGTAATTGGAATAGGCCCAGAGTGCATCAATCTCCACACCAAAAATGTCGAGGTCGCCCGCGTTCAGATTCACAGTCTGAATGGTTCCGGGCAACAAGGCCGAGGTCTGTAGATCCTCCACATCCTGCCAGAAAACCGCGCCGTTAATTTGCAAGGCGTCACCCAGAAGCCTCGTCTTTAGTCCAAGCTCTAACGCCTCGGCCGTTGTAGGATCGAGAAACGCCGCGCCGGGATTGCCGGTTCTTGAAATATCCGCTCCGATACCGACGAAGCTTCGGCTTACGGTGGCATACAAATTGGCACTATCGACGAACTGCCAGGATGCGCCCAATCTGGCGGACCAGTCAGAGTGATCAGCGTTAGCCTCACCAACGGTATGCACAACGGGGGGCACAGGAGCCGTGAAGTTAACCACGTTGTTGATGAAGTCGAATTCTGAAACGCCTGCGCTGTCGAGTACGAGGTAGGTCGGGCTATCGTAGCTAACGTCGACCTCTTCGCGGGTCCAGCGGTAACCACCATAAATGTTCAGCCTATCCGAAAAATGGTACGTACCATCAAAGAACGCTGAGAATGCTTTTAACTCATCCGTATTATCTGTTTGTACAGAAGTCGTGTAGCCCTGCCCAAAGGCAGGATCAAAAGG
>JAYPXQ010000145.1:0-3981 GCA_038135595.1 Halieaceae bacterium | reverse complement strand
TCCATCGGGCCTTGATTCAATTTATGTTGGACTGCCACACGATCGATCACGGTTACACCGAACTCTACGTGCCGTACATTGTTAATGAGGCATCTCTCACCGGCACTGGGCAGCTGCCTAAATTTGCCGAGGACCTTTTTAAGTTGGAGGGTGATCAGGGCTATTACCTTGCTCCGACAGCCGAAGTACCCGTTACTAACATGGCGAGGGGCAGGATCTATGACGCTTCGGATTTGGAGGGGGAGGGCGTTCGTTATGTTGCCCACACCCCGTGTTTTCGCAGCGAGGCGGGTAGCTATGGGCGAGATACCCGGGGTCTAATCAGGCAGCATCAATTTGAAAAAGTCGAGCTGGTGCATATTGTTCGCCCGGATCAATCAAACGTCGCGCTGGAGCAATTAACAGGGCATGCCGAGGCGATCCTCCAGGCGCTGGAATTACCTTATCGTAAGGTCCTGTTATGCGGCGGCGACCTGGGATTCAGCGCGGCAATGACTTATGACCTCGAGGTATGGTTGCCAGGGCAGAGCGCTTATCGAGAGATTTCCAGCTGTTCCAATTTTGGCGACTTTCAGGCGCGTCGCCTGCAAGCGCGATGGCGAAATCCCAGCACCGGGAAGCCTGAGCTGGTACACACACTTAACGGATCGGGCTTGGCGGTAGGAAGGACGCTGGTCGCCATA
This sequence comes from Halieaceae bacterium, assembly GCA_038135595.1. Classification (GTDB taxonomy): domain Bacteria; phylum Pseudomonadota; class Gammaproteobacteria; order Pseudomonadales; family Halieaceae; genus Luminiphilus. The sequence goes on along the minus strand of JAYPXQ010000145.1, from coordinate 3,298 downwards.
CAAGAGAATGGCCAGAACGACGACGGCAGCGTCACTATCCCAGAGATACTGCGGCCCTACCTAAAAGGTCAAAGCAAGATCGATGGCAAAGCCGGAGCTTGCTAAGCCTGAGTAAAAAGGCCCCAGCACTTCGATTCCAGCGCTTGTCCTACAAGGATTTGTTGCCTGAATACTGCGCGCGACCTGCCACGCTCATGTCGGGCCGCGTGGCGATGGCGTCAACCAGAATACGCCCAGTCTCGAGCAACAGGTCATCGCTAGGCTCATCTTCCCGTGTGTTTTCGAGGCTCTGGTCAGTGTCTTGAGAGGGAGCGCCCGTCTCCTCCTCGGAGAGCGTTAAGGCGTCCTCGGTTTCCTCGTCGGCACTGATCAGGCTTTCCAGAGGTGCTTGTCCCTTAGCGGCTCGGCGCCGATTCTCAATGGCCAGTGCCTTTGCTTCCTGTTCGTCACGCATCGCCAATCGGCCCGATTTTTGAAGGGGTAGGGCGCTGACTTTTCGCGCCTCTCGAGCCATTTCTACCTGATCTTCCAAATAGCGATAGTCGGGATCATTCGCGGCGCGTTGTTGATGCAGCGCCATCAGGCCCGGCAAGATGGTGTCGTAGTCCTGGTATCGATTGAAGCGCGCTGGAGCGATTTGATCCCATGCCAGAGCATTGTCGAGCGCGCTCTCTCCGATCTGGGTGGGATCAAATACCGACGGGTAATCGATGTCGGGAATAACGCCTCTGTGCTGAGTGCTGTCACCGGATATGCGGTAAAACTTGCTCTCAGTAATCTTCAGCTGGCCTTCCTGCAAGGGCACCAGAGACTGCACGGTGCCCTTACCAAACGACTGCTCCCCGACTACGATGCCGCGTCCATAGTCCTGAATGGCCCCGGCAAAGATCTCCGACGCAGAGGCGCTCAGGCGGTTAATCATGACGGCTAGCGGGCCCTCGTAATAGTTAGATCGACGTCGCTTACCATCACGCCATACCCGACTCTCGGCAGATCGAATTTGTACGGTTGGCCCATACTCGATGAATAATCCAGTGAGTTGATTGGCCTCCTGCAGTGAGCCGCCCCCATTGTCGCGAAGGTCAATGACGAGGCCCTCAACGCCTTCAGCCACTAACTCGTCTATCAGCCGATTGACGTCTCGGGTTGTCGATCGATAGTTCTTGTCCCCGCGACGGTAAGCCTCAAAATCGATGTAGAACGCGGGGATGTCGATAACACCAATGCGATGAGTGTTCTGTTTTTCGTCCTCAACCTCGATGACCTTTTTTTGCGCTGCCTGTTCCTCAAGCTTGACCTCATTGCGCTGTATAGGAACCACCCGACGCTGATCGGTTTTCCCTTTTCCGGGAATGACCTCAAGACGTACCGTTGTGTTCCGGGGTCCGCGGATCAGATCCACAATTTCATCCAGTCGCCAGCCAACCACGTCCTCTATCGGACCGTCTTCTCCCTGGCCCACCCCAATAATTAAGTCAGAGGGCTTTAAATCTCCCTGCTTGTCTGCGGGACCGGCGGGGACGAGGCGTGAAACCTTGGCATATTCATCATCTATCTGAAGAATGGCGCCGATCCCCTCAAATGACAGGCTCATGTTGATATCGAAGTTTTCGGCTCGCCGAGGTGAAAAATAATTAGTGTGTGGATCGTATTGCTCAGCCAGCGTATTGGCGTAGATTTGAAAAACATCTTGCGCGTTGTACTGGTCTAGTCGATTAAGTTGATTCTGATATCGGCGCTCAAGGGTTTTCGGAATTTCTTCAGGCGCTTTGTCCGCCATTATCAGACTGAGTGCCTGATTTTTGAGTCGCTTGCGCCACCGATCATCGAGCTCTGACGGATCCTGGGCCCATGGCATCGTGGAGTGATCAATGACGAGATACTCCTCGACGCTGTAGTCAAACTGCGCCAACGTTTCGGGTAGCGAGCCGAGAATGCTTTCGAGGCGCTGCCTCAGCTTTTGATGATAGCGGTCAAACATAGAGAATGCCGGGGTAAGATCACCGCTGCGCCCCGCATTGTCGAGCTCCAGACGCCACTTGGAAAACTCCGCGATATCTGCGGCATCGAAGAACATTCTTTGCGGATCGAGTGAATCGATATAGGCAACGAAGTGCTGCGCTGAGAGGATGTCGTCGTAGCGACGACTGGCGTAATGTCGCTCTTCTATGACCTCCACCAACTCCTTCAAAGTCTCACTTTGAGACGCCGTTGGTGAAAGCGAATAGGCGGGCCAGGCCACCAATGTCGTGCAGCAGAAACCGATTCCGCACAAAGTGTGTCTAATGGACAAATTTAGGTCTCCCTAAACCGTTGGGCATCGCCCCATGGGGTAAGCGTAGCGGAGTCAGAAAGAATGACCAAATCTAAGGTATAGGGCCTCATTGTCGTTTTTACCCTTGGCCACTTCCAATCGGATCAGTATTGACGCGGCTTCGTCAAGCAAATACGACACACCCATCCCAATCGAGGGGTACGTGTTGTCAGAGCACGAGATATCTCGTCCGGCAATATCCTCGCCAAATTGGCAACCGATGCCACCAAAGGCGACAAGCCCCCATTTTCTTGATAGCGGTAATCTGCCATCCAGCAAAAGGTGGGCGTAATGCTGAGATAAATAGTTGCCCATGGTATAGCCGGGCAGGGTGACGGACGAATATCCCGATAACGGCGCGTCGGCGGTAAACCGACCCTTTAACTGCATGGCAAGCACCAATGGCCGACTGCTCCTGCCCAGAGAGAGGTGCTCCAACCCTCGGTACCAGCGTAAGTCGGCAAAGCCAACGTCAAAGGAGGTCTCGCCGCCCAGACTCTCCCGATACGCAAAGTTGTGGAGGGTGAAAAGGTGTCCCGACTCGGGCGTTCTCTGTTGGTCCAATGTATCGTGCTGTAGCACCAGTCCGATTCCCGTCGCGTCAAAACCGGATAAACCCACCGCATTCAAAATACCCTCGAAAAGGCCATCGGCCCCTACCGAGTAATTCGTTGTGACGCCCTGTATGCCTCCAAACCACCCGCCTTGACGCAGTTCCTGTAAGTAGCGAAAACCCACCGTGTGGACGCTGTCTTGGGTTTCAGTGCTTTGGCCGGTTCCCAGGAAATCGTCATATTCGTTATTGATTTCCGCGCCCGCGAACAGCATCGTCAGGCGCCGTGTGTCTGCGTCCCAATAAAGCTGAGCGCCGACACCACCCGTCACGGAGTCGGTGTTGGAGTATGAAACTCCGAGCCCCATCATCGAAGGCGTGGACTCGGCGTCCAGCTGCTTCAGGTATGCAATGACGCCCCCAACATTGGT
>JAYPXQ010000144.1:2985-4124 GCA_038135595.1 Halieaceae bacterium | reverse complement strand
TATCCCCGGCACCATTGGTGTTGACCGCTTTCACCGGTTGCGCGTTAGTGCGATGAAGCGTGGTGCCATCCCAGGTGATGGCACCCTCGGCGCCGAGTGTAATAACAAAGCGGCGCGCGACCTGCTTGATGGCGGCGATCGCGCCGTCGATGTCATCGCATTGCCCCCATTCGAGTGCTTCTGCCTCATTGCAGAAGACCATCTCGACGCCACCCTCGACCATCGCCGCCATGTTGTCGCGGAAGAACTTCACCATGCCCGGGTCAGAAAAACTGACGGCGGTTAGTACGCCGTGCTGGTCCGCCAATGCTTTCGTTTTGAGTGCCGCGGCGTGCCCGGTGGGGGAGGTCACTAGATATCCTTCGAGATACACCCATTCGGATTCTTGGATCGCGGACTCGTTGACCTCATCAATCGAGAGGGTTTCTGAGATCGCGAGGTTGGTGTTGAGTGACCGCTCGGCATCCGGGGTAATCAATACCAGACACTTGCCAGTGACACCGTCTTGCCGCTGATTTGAAAGACCGTGGGCAACGCCGGATGCCTCGAGATCGGCCAGATAGATATCGCCGTCGTCATCCTTGGCGACCTTGCAGCTCATATAGGTGGGCGCGCCCATCAGCGCGGTGGCGATCATGCTGTTACCCGCGCTGCCGCCAGAGGCATGGCTTGCGCGAATCAGGTGATCTGACAAATGCGCGAGCATCTCGGCTTGGCGGTCTGCATCGACCAGGGTCATCATGCCCTTATCGACATTCATGGCAACGAGTTCCTCGTCGCTTACCTGAATTTCGGTGTCTACCAAAGCAGCACCAATGGCATAGGCGGCATAAGATTTCACAAGCGGTGTCCATTTAACTCAATTCAGCGCGGCATGATACCGCAAGCGGGGCGGTGCGGCCCTGTGCAGCCGCTGGGTGTGTTGCGATAAAAGGCTAAGGGCGAGGCGGGTGCGTATCGCGTTATGATGTGCCCGCCTGATGATGGCCTAGAGGCCGTGGCTGAGCGCGCACGACTGCACCTGTTTTCGAACCCCACAGCAGCAAGGATCACATGCGAGATCTCTCCCAACAACTGGAATCGCGGCTACTGACTTTTGCCAAGGATGAGGCTGACTTTGAGCCCCGTGCCGGCCGCGC
>JAYPXQ010000144.1:0-2885 GCA_038135595.1 Halieaceae bacterium | reverse complement strand
TCGACTAGGGTGAGTCGGGCGCTTGGGTATTTTCTTCGGCATCGTCGTCTGGGATCCAGTCCTCCTGACCGCGAAGAAAACTGCGAGTGTCGAGAATCAGGGTATCGACCTCTTCGGGCCGCTCTCGGCTCGCTTGCATCAGCGCTTCCTGGGTCACTGTCCCCGACATAAAGCCTGCAATGAGGTCGATCAGCACGGGTGACATGTCCGGCTGGTGAGAAAAACGGGGGGTTCCTGGCACCAGATTACCGGTGGCGGTATTACCGTTCACCCGCAACCAGTACCCCCCGCAGCTAGAGAGAATATAGTCCTCCTTGCGCCCAAAACTCTCATTGGGAGTAAAGGGGTCAAAGCCGTCCTCGGGTACCTCACTGATCTGCGACAGCGCCATGACCCAGCGACTGCCGGGGGGGAAGTCCGCCGCTGGGGGACGGCAGTAGTCTCTTGCTTGCATCCATATGCGCAAGGAGTCCAGCCAGAAGGCTCCTTTGAGAATGCGCTCAGGCACCACATCTACCGCATTGCCTTTGGTGGTTTGCACCTCACCCAGAATGACCAGATCGGTCTCGGGTGCGACTTCTGAGAAACTGCCCTCCCACAGGCAACTGCAATCGGCCCCAGTGGCTTCGGGTTGTGCGCTTATGGAGAGACTCATCGCGCTGAGGGTGAGTCCCAGCAACAGCGTCTGGGTAATCCTGCGACCGATGCGCCGAAGCGTGAGCGTGAAGCAGCACCCCATGGGCGTCAGGCGTTCAGTAGCCGGGCTGCATCCATTGCAAAGTAGGTGAGGATGCCGTCGGCGCCTGCGCGTTTAAAACACAAGAGCGACTCAAGTATGACCGCATCGCGGCTCAGCCAGTCCTGGGCAAAGGCCGCTTGGTGCATGGCGTATTCACCACTCACCTGATAGGCAAAGGTTGGGACCTGTAGCTCAGTTTTTACGCGGCGCACAATGTCGAGATAGGGCATGCCGGGCTTCACCATGACCATGTCGGCGCCCTCGCGGAGATCCAGCGCAACCTCATGCAGCGCCTCGTCGCTATTGCCCGGGTCCATCTGATAGGTTTTTTTGTCACCGCCCTTGATGTTGGCCGCCGAGCCCACGGCATTGCGAAACGGCCCGTAGTAGCTCGAGGCGTATTTGGCAGCGTAGGAGAGAATCAGGGTATTGATATGGCCCGCAGCCTCTAGTGCGCCGCGGATCGCACCGATGCGCCCGTCCATCATGTCAGAGGGCGCCACCACGTCGGCGCCGGCAGCGGCGTGGCTCAGCGCCTGTTTCACCAGCGTCTCGCTGGTGATGTCGTTCAACACATAACCACTGTCGTCAATGATGCCGTCCTGCCCGTGGGTGGTATAAGGGTCGAGGGCAACATCGGTAATCACGCCAATCTCTGGGACTGCACTTTTGAGCTCGGCCACCGCTCGCTGCACCAAGCCGTCGGCTTGATACGCCGCTTCGGCGAGTAGCGACTTCCCTTCTTGCCCGACAACCGGGAACAGCGCCAGCGCCGGAATGCCCAAGCTCCGCGCTTCTTTGGCCAGCGTCACCAGCAGATCAATACTCAGTCGCTCTACCCCGGGCATCGACGGTACCGCTTCGCGCTGTCCGCTCCCTTCCAGTACGAATACGGGATAAATGAAGTCTGCCGGTGTGAGGGTGTGCTCGCGCACCATATCGCGGGCGAAAGCACTGGCCCTGAGCCGGCGCATGCGGGTTTGGGGAAAGTCTCCACGTTCACTCATGATCGTGACTCCATCGGTTAGAGCGCCGCAAAGGCCGCGCGCGCCGCATCAACCGTCGCGTCAATATCGTCATCGGTATGTGCGGAGGACATAAAGCCCGCCTCGAAAGAGGCGGGAGCCAGATACACGCCGGCATCGAGCATGAGGTGGAAGAACTGGTTGAAGGCCGCCACGTTTGAGTTGATCACTTGGTGATACTGAGTCACCGATTTGTCCTCGGTGAAGAAGCCACCGAACATGGAACCCAAATGGTTGGTGGTGAAGGGCACGCCGGCGCTCGCCGCGGCGGTACGCATGCCCTCGCACAGATCACCCGTGCGGCGGAACAAGTCATCGTAAAATCCGGGTTCGCTGATGATAGACATCGTGGCGAGCCCTGCCGCCATTGCGACCGGATTGCCCGACAGTGTGCCGGCCTGATACACCGGACCCAGTGGCGAGATGTGTTCCATGATGTCGCGTCGGCCTCCGAAGGCACCGACCGGCATGCCCCCGCCAATGACTTTGCCGAGGCAGGTGAGGTCCGGAGTGATGCCCATGAAGCCCTGCACGCCACCAGTGCCAAAGCGGAAGCCGGTCATGACCTCGTCGAAGATCAGCACCGCGCCGTGGCGAGTGCACAACTCGCGCATGCCTTCGAGGTAGCCCGCAACCGGCGGGATGCAATTCATATTGCCGGCCACGGGCTCGGTAATGATGCAGGCCACCTGATCACCGAGCTCGTCCATCGCCGCTGTCAGCGCGGCCAGGTCATTGAAGGGTAGGGTGACGGTGTGCTGCGCCAGTACCTCGGGCACCCCGGGTGAGCTGGGCACGCCGAAGGTCAGGGCGCCCGAGCCGGCCTTGATCAGCAGGGAGTCCGAGTGCCCGTGATAGCAGCCTTCAAACTTGATGATCTTGTCGCGGCCGGTAAATCCGCGAGCGAGGCGGATCGCGCTCATGGTGGCTTCGGTCCCCGAGCTGGTCATCCGCACCAGCGGCATGCTGGGTACTAGGGTGCTGATGGTCTCGGCGAGTTCGATCTCAATCTCGGTCGGACAGCCAAAGCTCAGGCCGCTTTGTGCGGCCTCGACCACCGCCTCACGCACGCGGGGATGGTTGTGCCCCATGATCATCGGACCCCAGGAGAGCACGTAATC
>JAYPXQ010000143.1:0-4148 GCA_038135595.1 Halieaceae bacterium | reverse complement strand
GATTACGAGCAATCGGCGATGCTGCATCAGCAGATGGAAGAACTCGACGGCTACAGCGCTGAGCGCCGGGCCGAGCAGCTGTTATTGGGCCTCGGGTTTCAGCGAGAGAAAATGAATGCCCCGATGTCGAGTTTTTCCGGGGGATGGCGTATTCGCTTGAATTTGGCGCGGGCGTTGATGGCGCCTTCGGACTTGATGCTCCTCGACGAACCCACCAACCACCTCGACCTCGACACCACGCTGTGGCTGCAAAGCTGGTTGCAGGGCTATCGCGGCACGCTGCTGATGATCTCCCACGACCGCGACTTTATCGACGCCACCTGTGAGCGCACGCTGGAGATTGCGCATCAAACCCTGAGCGCCTACCGAGGCGGGTATTCCGACTACGAGCGCCAGCGCGCCGAGAAGATGGCCCAGCAGCAGGCGCAATTTGAAAAGCAGCAGCGGCGCATCGCCGACATTGAAGACTTTGTGCGCCGCTTCAGGGCCAAGGCAACCAAGGCGCGCCAAGCGCAATCGCGCCTGAAAGAACTCGAGCGCATGCAAAAGGTGGCGCAAGCGCACGTGGATTCGCCCTTTAGCTTTAGCTTTCCGCAGCCCGGCAAGGTGAGCGATCCGCTGCTCACGTTGAGTGATGCGTCGCTGGGGCACGGTGCGCGCACGGTGCTCTCCAAGGTGGGGGTGTCACTCAGTCCCGGAGATCGCGTCGGGCTATTGGGCAAGAATGGCGCGGGTAAGACCACGCTCCTCAAAAGCCTCACGGGTGAGTTACCGCTCATGGCTGGCGAGCGCACTGAGGGCACGCATCTACAGATTGGCTATTTCGACCAGCAGCAACTGGAGGTGCTCGACCTCGACGCCAGCGCCTTCTTGCACATACAGCGGCTGTCGCCCAAGGTGCGGGATCAGGAGATTCTTGATTTTCTCGGTGGGTTTGATTTCAGAGGGGACCGCGCCAAGGAGGCGATTCGGCCTTTTTCGGGGGGTGAGAAAGCACGCCTCGCACTCGCCCATGTGGTGTGGCAGGCGCCCAACGTACTGATACTCGATGAGCCCACCAACCACCTGGATCTGGATATGCGCCACGCCCTCGAGGTGGCGCTGCAGGACTACGCCGGGGCCATTGTGCTGGTGAGCCATGATCGGCACCTGTTGCGCAACTCGGTAGAGCAGTTGCTGTTGGTCAACGAAGGCACGGTCGAAGACTACGCGGGCGACGTAGAGACCTACGAAAAATGGGTGCTGTCCTCCAATCCCGCCGAGGCGCCCAAGCCCGCAGCACCGCAAGCCGCCGCAGTAGAAGACGCAGGTGACCGCAAAGCGCGACGTCAAGCCTCGGCCAATCAACGTGCCCAGCTGCAGCCGCTAAAAAAATCCCTGCGCGCGTTGGAGCAACGCATGGAAAAGGGTCAGCAGGCACTGCAGACGCTGCAAGCCAAACTGGCCGACGGCGATTTGTATGCGCAAAATGCCAGCGAAGCGTTGGCGGATCTGCTTAAGCAAGAAGGGCAACTGAAGCGTGAGTTGGCAGCGCTCGAAAATGAATGGCTCGAGCAGCAGGAGGCATTGGACGCGCTGGAAGACGCCGCGTCGTAGGTGTGAGCAAGCGCCCCTGACGCAATTGGCAAAGCGCTCCGGATTAGGGCACGATGAATCGACCGATTTGAGAGCGTTGTTGCCATGGAAGACACAACTGAAACCACCCCCACTCCCAACAGCCGCCGCAAATTTCTGCGGATGTTTGGCGTCTCCTCTGCTGGCGTGGCACTTGCCGGTGCCGCCGCCGCGAGTAAGGCCAAAATCAAGGCAGGGGGTGAGGACGCCAAGGCCGAGATTGAAAAGCTACAAAAGGCCTACGAAGAGCTCGACCAGCGCTCCAAACTGATTTTGCGTTTGGTGTTGGTACTGAGCGGGCTCGATCTCTTTCTGTCGCTCTAGGCTAAACCCCGGTCCTAGAGCAGGTGCGGGGTTCACGTTATGATGCCGTCACCACTCGAAACGTGCGCTGAGTTGCGCACCTTTAGGTTATGAGAGGTTCTGAGTAGTGCGGTATTTTCCCGGCCGTGTAGCGCGCAGTGTTGTCATTGTTGTTGCCGTTGTGCTCTCTGGCTGTTCGGCGATCGTTGCGCAGCAAACCAGTGGTTTGGCCGATGCGCTCGGCAGCGCGATACGCGCCAACAAAGACCTGCAGACCGTTAAAGACGGCGCCCCTGCCTATCTGTTGTTAATGGACGCCATGGTGCAGCAGGACCCCGAGAGCCCCGCATTGCTCCTCGGTGCGGCCGATCTCTACAGTTTTTACGGCGGCGTGTTTGTGGATGACCCGACACGGGCAGTGCTCTTTGCCAACAAGGCCATGACCTTTGCTACCCAGGGCAGCTGTTTCGAAGACGCGCTGTTTTGCGATTGGGCGAGCCTCGACCGCGAGGCCTACGAGGCGCGCCTCGCCGAGCTGGAGCCCGATCACCTCGCCACCCTGAATACCGTGGCGTCAGTCTGGGTGGGCTGGATTCAGGCCAACAGCGACGACTGGAACGCCATCGCCCAGCTGAGCCGGGTGCAGCAGATGATTGAGCGGGTAGTGGCGCTGGACCCTAATTACGAGCAGGGCACCGCGCAGCTTTACCTTGGGGTGTTGCATACCCTGTTGCCGCCGCTGCAGGGGGGCAAACCCGAGCTGGGCCGCAGCCATTTTGAGGCCGCTATTGCCGCATCCGAGGGGCGTAATCTCCTCGCCAAAACCTATTTCGCCAAATTCTATGCGCGCATGGTGTTTGAGCAGGAGCTCCACCATCAGTTGCTCACCGAGGTGATCGACGCCGATTTTGACGACCCGCAATTTAACCTGATGAACGAACTGGCCAAGCAAGAAGCCCGTATGTTGTTGGCAGACGAAGCAGACTATTTTTAACGGGAGTTATCGGTCAGACCCATGAGACACACGGTTTTTGCATTTCTCGCCCCCCTGATTTTGTTACTGAGCGGCTACGCCCAGGCCGCAACCTTTAAGGTGGCCACCTTGTCCCCCGATGGTTCCTTTTGGATGAAGACCATGCGCGAGGCCGGCAAAGAGGTGGCCGCGGCCACCGATGATCGCGTTAAGTTCAAGTGGTACCCGGGCGGCGTAATGGGCGACGACAAGGCCGTACTGCGCAAGATGCGCGTGGGTCAGCTGCAGGGCGCCGCACTGCCCATGGGTGAACTCCTCAGCTTTTACCCGGATTCACAGGCCTACGGCATTCCGTTTTTGTTTCGCAGTTACGAAGAAGTGGACTACGTGCGCAGCCAACTCGATGCATCGCTTATTGCGGGCTTCGCCAAGGGCGGTATGGAGGTGCTCGGTATCGCCGAGGGCGGGTTTGGCTACTTTTTGACCGACCAGCCCGTGCGGGTGCCTGCCGACCTGCAGCAACAAAAAGTGTGGGTGCCGCAAAACGACGTGGTGAGCGCGCGCCTGGCGCAAAGCATTGGGGTGACCCCCATACCGCTTACATTGCCCGACGTGCTCCCCGGCCTGCAGACGGGGCTCATTGATACCGTGGCCGTATCCCCCATCGGCGCCATCGCCCTGCAGTGGCACACGCGGGTGGATTACCTCACCGATATCCCACTCATGTATTTTTGCGGCGTGATGTCTCTCTCGGGCAAGAGCTTTAACAAGCTCTCGGCAGAGGACCAAGCGGTTGTGCGAGAGGTATTTGGCAGAGCGTTTCAGCATATTGAGTCACGCAACCGCGCCGACAACGTCAGCGCATTTGATGCGCTCGTTAATCAGGGCGTTGAACCCGTGGCGCTTACCGACGCCGAGAAACAGGCCTGGCTGGCCATGCAGCAGCCTGGTGAGGCGATGATGCAGAGCGAGGGCGGCTTATCCACGGCGGCGCTGGAGCGTATCAAGGCACTGGTCAGGGAATTCCGCCAGCAACAATGACCACCCTCGCGCGGATCAATCGGCTCATCAGCCGGCTGGAAGACAGCCTGCTGATTGGATTGGTCGCATCCCTTTTGCTACTGGCAGTTGCCCAAATCGTTTTACGTAACGCCTTTGGCGAGGGCATTTTGTGGGCGGAGCCCGCGATGCGGATCGCAGTGTTATGGATCGCCATGATCGGCGGCATGGTGGCCTGCCGCGAGGGCGGGCACATCAA
>JAYPXQ010000142.1:0-4158 GCA_038135595.1 Halieaceae bacterium | reverse complement strand
CTCCTGCTCTCCCACCCCCGCAAGATGATCGGCAAGCACGCGCCAGGCCTCCGGGTGTTCTGGCTCCAAAGTAACTACTTTTTCCAGCGCGGTGATGGCCTCTTTCCCCCGCCGCAGTGAACTCAGCGCTTTAGCGTGTTCAAAGTGCACAGCGGGCCATTCCGGGTGTATCTCAACCAGGGGCGTGAGTAAGGCTAGAGCAGCATCTGCCCCTTCTACGGAATTGACTGCACAGGCTCTCATCAGCAAAGCGGGCGGGTAATCCGGAACCACCGCTAGCACTTCTTCCAACTGGGTGATGGCCTGGTGAGGGTTCTCAGCCAGCAAGTTTTTGGCGTGCTCCATTGCCTCGGCAAGGTTGCCCGTATTTTCGTTTACGTCATTCACCCTAAAACGCCCTTGATGGCCATGGTAGTTCGCGAACACTACTGTCGGCTGGAAATTACCCACCGGCAAGCGCCATGCGCTCCGCATTTTGTCACAACCGCACACCATTAATGAAACCAGTCACCTTAGGGGTCAAGCGCAGATTACCCTGCTCGAATACCCGTGACCTGCCGCGCTTCTCAGAAGTAAGATGGCCGAGCCCAGTTGGAGGCAAGACAGAGCACATGGCAATAAAAATCAATGAACCCGCAAGGAAGACGCCCGTCATCCACGAGACCGAAGTGCTGGTGGTGGGCTCCGGCCCCGGAGGACTCGCGGCGGCACTCGGTGCCGCGCGCGCCGGTGCCTCGGTAACGCTGCTTGAGCGCTTTGGTTGCTTCGGCGGCAACATTACTGCGGTAGGCGTTGAGGGATTTGCTTGGTATCGGCACGAGAAAACCGTCGACTCCGAGGGGGTAGGGATCGAATTCGAAGAGCGCGCCAAATCCATGGGCGCGTCGGTCAAGGAACCGCAATCCGACAGCCATGCCATCGATGGTGAGGCATTCAAGTGGGTTGCGGATACCTTGGTTGAAGAAGCGGGCATTACCCCCATGCTGCACCGAATGTTTGTCGCCCCGATCATGGAGGGCGATACGATCAAAGGTGTCATTGTCGAGAGCAAAGCCGGGAGAGAGGCCATTCTGGCCAAGCGCGTGATCGATGCCACCGGCGATGCCGACGTTGCCCACCGCGCGGGCGCCCTCACCATCAAGCAAGCCAAGGAAGACATGATCGGCGCGTCAGTGATGTTCTCAATGTCCGGCGTGAACAAAACGCGCTTTATTGAACATGTCAAAGCCGACCCACAAACCTATCGGGATTGGGCCTATGGACAGTGGACGGTCGAAACCACGGGTAAAGAGGACGAAATGTTCTCTCCGTTTTTGCGCAAACCTTTTGAGCGGGCCCGCGAAGCGGGGTTGATCCCTGAGCATCTCGACACCATCGCGGGCACCTGGGGGGCGCTTTACGACAGCGGCGATCTGACCTATCTGAATCTGGTGCACCTGCTGGGCTATGACGGCACCGACCCCAATGACCTGACCCGCGGGGAGATGGAAGGTCGTAAGCAAGCCATGCTGGCAATCGAGGCGCTCAAGCGCTACACACCCGGCTGCGAGGGCGCCAAACTACGCAACTTCGGCATGACGCTGGGTATCCGCGACACGCGAAAAATCGACGCTCACTACAACATGACCGAAACCGACGTGCGCGATCAGGGCCGATTTGAAGACAGCATCGGCATCTTTCCGGAATTCATCGATGGTTACGGCATTCTGATTTTGCCCACCACCGGCCGATATTTTCAGGTGCCCTATCGCACGTTGCTACCCAAAGGTGTCAGTAACCTCATTTGCGCGGGGAGAATCACCGGCGGCGATCGGGTGAGCCACGCTGCGACACGCAATATGATGTGTTGCACCGTGACGGGTCAGGGCGCCGGGGTTGCCGCGGCGATCGCGGTGCAACAGGGCCTCGGGTTCGACGCGCTGAATATTGAGCAGCTTCAGGCGGCGTTACGTAAACAGGACGTGCGACTCCACTGAGGCGACAAAGCGAAATAACGCAGGTATTGGCGAGGCCGACGCGAAAAAAGCGCGGGACAAAAGAGGGTTACGTAGACACCGCAATGCGCTCGGCGTCTCGCGGCATACTTCCCATGGGGCACACATGAAGGGCACTCATGAACGGTAACGACACACCAACAGCGCTCACGTCGAACGACGACATTGGCCTGCGATTAAAGCTCGATGGGTTTGCCGTGACGGCCGGTTGGTGCGACGCGGGTATGGTGAATCACCTGCTCGATGTGTCGCAGCGCCGCAGCCAAGAAATTGCAGCCGCACTCGGCACCCAGCCGATCGGTATCGGCAGTGCGGCCGGATTTTTCGAAGTCGTACAGCGATCACCCGGCCGCTGGGACATACCCATCTCTCCGTCCGAGTTCGGTGTCGATGATCCATCGCTGCCCTGGTGGCCGCTAGTGACCGACATTCTGGGCCACGATGCAGAACACGCTTTCAGCGGGGTGGTGTATTCGGATCCGGGTAGCCCCGCCCAGTGCTGGCATATTGATTCGCCGCACGTGGCTGCCGAGCATCGACCGCCTCATGCACTCAATATCATGGTCGCACTCCACGATATACCGCTGGCGATGGGGCCTACCGAATTCGCGAGCGGCTCGCACCGGCTCACCAATCACCTGCACAACGCGAGGCTCATCAGCGACGAACTGGTGTACCAGCATGAGACAACCTGCCCCGAGCAGTTAGTGGTGGGAACCAACGACGACGTGCCCGAACAGATCTGCTATCCGCTGACCGCGGGCGCGTGCCTCATTTTTGACGATCGCATTTTGCACCGGGGGCTGGGTAACGAATCCGACAGTCGTCGCAGCATTGCCTACTTCAGCTATCGCCAATCAGGTTACGGCGAGAACACCCACTTCGAATCGCAACGCTCGATTTACACAACCGCAACCTGATCACCTGCCCCACCTGGCGCCACAGCGGATTGACTTCATCTTCTCGGTCGACACAGACTGCCGCCACACCCGCCCTGCGTTTTGAGTTAGCCATGATGAAAAATCGCTTATTACTGTGCCTGTGGCTTCTCATCGCACCGCTGCAGGGTAGTGCGTCAGCAAACGTCGACCCCATCGCAGTTGGCTTTTCCGCTGACCGACTCTCCAGATTGTCTGCGTTTGTCGATCGCGAGATTGCCGAGGGCAGGTTGATCGGTGCGGTCACGCTCGTCGCCCGACACGGGCAAATCGTGCACTTCGAATCCGCGGGTCGCTATGGGCTCGACGATAATCGTCATATGGATAACGATGCGCTGTTCCGAATCTATTCGATGACCAAGCCGATCACCACGGTAGCGGCGATGATGCTTTACGAGGAAGGCGCGTTCCATCTGGGTGACCCCGTCGCCAAATACCTCCCGGAGCTCGCGGAGATGTCATTGATGATCGACGGCGAACCGGTGGCGCCCAAGGCGCCCATGACCATCGAGCAACTGATGACGCACTCCGCGGGGCTCACCAACGGTTGGCACGTTGAACACCCGGTGGAGCGCGCCTATCGAGACGCTACGCTATACCAGAGCCCAGACCTGGATGCGTTTATCGACAAGCTAGCCACCCTCCCACTGCGTTTCGAACCAGGCACCCGCTATCACTACAGCGTGGCAACCGATGTTTTGGGTGCGCTCATCGAGCGAATGAGCGGGCAGACGCTGGCACAGTTTTTTCGGGAGCGCATTTTCGAACCGCTTGCAATGCACGACACGTTTTTCAATGTGCCCTCAGAGAAAGTGCACCGACTGGCACAAAACCATCTCTGGAGCGCCGAGAATCAGCAAATCGTCCCAGTGCCAGACGGACTGATACCCCCGCCCTTTGGCGTGACCCTATTCTCAGGGGGTGGCGGCCTGGTCTCGACAGCCCGAGACTATTGGCGATTCTGCGAGATGCTGCGCAGCGGCGGCAGTCTCGATGGCGTGCGGATACTGGGACCCAAAACCGTGCAAGCCATGACCATGGCCCGCCTCACACCTGAGGTGAGAAACAACGGTGCGACAGAATACCCGGCGTCACATCTTTACCCCGGGCAGTCCTTTGGTCTGGGCTTCGGCGTGATTACTGACCCGGCGCAATCACAGGTCATCTCGTCGAAGGGCGAGTATTCCTGGGGTGGCATCGCCAATACCAAATTCTGGATTGATCCC
>JAYPXQ010000141.1:0-4176 GCA_038135595.1 Halieaceae bacterium | reverse complement strand
AAGTCCGTCGCCCATAAAGGAAACACCGAGGCATCGTTGACCAGGGAGGGCACGATCAAATCGGTATCGGTAACGTCCGTCAAAATGAGGTGCGCATAGATCCCCACGGGGAACAAACATCCCAGCACAATGGCCAGCCCGATGGTGGCGATCCACTTCCCGCGAAGTACCTCAGTCTCATCTCTCAGCGCATAAAAGCGCGATAACTGCCGCGGATCTGCCAGCAGTTTGAGCGATCCGGAGAGTGAAACCCCCAACAACACGGCGAAGGGAATGCCGCCGTTAAGCTCAAACAAAAATTGTTTGTCTGGTAAGGCCTGAAGCTGAGTAATCGAAGCGACGCCGCCAGCGGCGCGAGTCACAAAATAAAAAATAACCAAGCTGCCAAGCAGCATGAGCGTGCCCTGCAGTACATCGGTTCTCACCACAGAGACAAAGCCGCCCACGGAGGTGTAAAGCACCACGATCAAGAGGGTCAGCCCTACACCCGCCTCGTAAGGCACCTCAAGAAACATCTGAAACAGATGCCCCGCGCCCTTAAAGATGGCGAGGAGGTATAGCAGGCTCGCAAAAACAATCACGACGGCTGAAGTCTGCAATAGCGGATGTCGGCCCTGCTGATCGGGAACGGCGATATATCGACTGCCGAGAAAGTCGGGAATGGTCAGTGCATCCCACTGCGCGGCGAAGCGGCGCAATGGCTCCCCAATCCATCGCCAGGAAATCCAGCTGAACAACACCAACAGTATGGCCATCGTGAACCACGCTACGCCGTACTCGTAGGCTTTGCCTGCGTGCCCGATGTAGGTATTGGTCGATGCGAACGTGGCGAAGAAGGAGACACCCACAACGGCGCCACTCATCTCGCGATTTCCGACGTAATAGCCGGCCATACCTCGGCTTGTCTTGCTGCCCAGATAAGCGTTGTAAAAAAGCACCGCTGTATAACAGGCAAGCAATACCACTGCGATCCAGTGTTGGGAGTACCAGCTCATGGGGTCAACGCAATAACCTTCAGGAGCTTCCAGTATGACAGAGCCACAAGGTGTTCGCGGCGTATGGCTTCATCACTGATCATTGGCGCTGATCGTAGTTTTCAGAACCGCCAATTGAGGTATTCATAGACTGCTTGCCGTGCTGCTTCAGGTGATTGGGTGTTGAGATCTATGGGCCACTGCGCCGGTTGATTCACTGACTCGATGAAGCTGATGTTGGGGTAGTGACTGTCCCGCAGTAAATGAATGAGCTTAAGCAGCTTAAAACCGTCTAACCAGACATGCGTATGTTGCTGGCGGAGAGCGGCGGTACGAGCCGCATTGTGAATGTGTGCAATCGCCTTCTGGTAATGCCACTGTTGCAACAATGGCAAAACGCGCGACGCGATATCTGACCCCAGTGCTTGCCCCAGCTCGGCTTCGGTATTGGCGTCGGGGTGATTCACCCAATGATTGAATACTTTGAGAAGGTCGCCCAAAGTTTTAAAACACCGGGCGTCATAAAACAGAGGTGCGCTAGACATGTCCTCTGTCTCCAACAGGTGCTGGACTGCTGGCCCTGTGCCAAAGGGGACTCTGGAGGATTGCCGCGAAGTGATCGTGACGCCTGCCCCGATTGCTCGATGGATCTCGCCCACTTTCGCCAGTTTATTCAGTAGATAAAAATCTTCCCCCGCGCTGCGCAAGGGCACCCCGCGCACTGCTGCATAGGCACCTGCGCTTACCGCGAAGCAGCTACCCAAGGCGTGCAAAGCATAAGGACTCCCGAGAGCCGCCAAATGTAATACGTAATGGTGCAACTTGAGCTCGTAGAGCAAGGTTGCGGCCGACGTTGGGTCATTTTCGAGGAGGTGATGGGTAAACGGGAGGGTGATGGCGCTGGCTTCATCGGGCCAGCGTTGCTGAAAAAAACCGCTGGGCCACTGGCAATCTGCATCTCCCGAGTAAATCCACGGTGAGGTAATTGTGCCTGTGTTGATCAATGCGAGGGCAATATCGCAGCCAACACGGCGCGCGCGCCCAACACCCTGATGCCGCGGCGTCTCTCCTTCCAGGCATTCCAAATCGACACTCAATATACCCAAGTGCTCACCGGCGCGATGCAGCGTGTACCCGGGGGTTATCGCTTCATGGGGCCAGCAAGCGAGCCCGTCACGCACCCGCTGGTTCACCGAGGTTGGGCTACCTTCTGGCCGATTAATGACCAATAGCAAGAGGAGTGAGGTCGTGCCGTGAGTTCGACAGAAATGTTCGATGAACCGAGGCGCTTCGTCGTAGCAGGGCACGACCAGCACGTGCTGCCACTCGCCAGATAAGTCAGGACATCCCCCGGGCAGGAGGGCATAGGTCGACAGGTATTTTTCCACCGTGGTGGTGTAGATCATAGTCAGTGCAAGGCGGCTCGCACGGGGAGTCTGCCAACACAGTCTGCCTCAGCAACCAGCAATTCTTCCCAGCGCTCTGCAATTGCTTGTTCAGGAAAATATTCGCGTGCCAGATCGAGAAATAACTCAAAGTGCCTGCTTTCAGATTTTGCTAGAGAACGATAAAAATTCTGTAGTGCGCCCGCGGGCAGCGCCGCGCCAATTAGCCCGAAGCGCTCGGCACCCCGCGCTTCGATCACTGCGCCGGTTAACAGGCGATCGAGTAGATAGACCTCCGAACCCTGACGAATCCAGCTGCGAATTTCATTGACGTAGGGGTCCTTCTCATCTGCACCCAGCTGCAGGCTCCGTTCCTGAATCAATTTTACGACCTCACGAAAGTGGACCATCTCCTCTACAGCTAACTCTGACATGGCGGTCACGAGCCGCGGTCGGTCGGGGTAGTGGGACAACATCGAAAGGGCCATGCCCGCCGCTTTTTTTTCAGCCGCGGCATGATCAAGCAGAAATTGATCAAAGTGCGCCAGAACGCATGACAGCCAGTCGGGCGATGAAGATGATCTGAGGGGCAAGGCAGACATTTAGGGCTTCTCTACGGATGGAATCAAGGTTAGCGCATCGAACATCTGGTGCAACTCAACGCGTCATCGCCATCCTATACCCTTAACCTCCTTCTCATAGACGCGAACTTCAGCGATTTTGATAACAAGGTCTGTGGGCAGTGGCGCATTCAGTGAAAAGCGAACCGTATTCTCTGTTGTCTGAAACTCCCGCAGCGCCGCTTTAAACTGGGTGATGACACTCGGCGTTGGATGAAGGCTGATGTGCGCTTTGGTTGCGGCAAAAACAAACAATATGCCGTCTTTGACAAGGGCCGGTTTGCCCCACTTCAACTCCTCAAGCGCATCGGGGGCGGCAAGTCTCAGACAGGCGCGGAGCTCTGCCGCATGGCCTCTCGCGGTATGGGGGAGGTTTTCAATATAGGCCTCAACAGTGCTTGGTTTCATTGCTGTTCAGCGACCTGCGTGTACATCGATGTGTCTTTTATTAGATCCATTTAACGCAGTGAATGCTGTCTTTTTAAGTGACCTTGTGGCGCTGATTGTAGGCAGGCTCAAGAAACCAGTCGTTTGCCAGAATTTTCGAAAGTATCTGTGCAGCGCGCTCTGCTTCTGAAAATTGGTTGTACAGAGGTGAAAACCCAAATCGCACAATGTTGGGCTCTCTGAAATCAACGATGATGCCACGATCAATCAGCGCCTGGCTGACGGGGTAGGCATGATCGATGGCAAGACTCACGTGCGAGCCTCTCAAGGCGTGGTCCCTTGGGGTGAGAACTTCAAGTTTGCGTGTCCACTCGCAGCTAGCGAGGTGGGCGAGAAAATGATCCGTCAGCGCGAGGCTTTTTCGGCGAATATCGGAGATTGAAACGAACTCAAAGATACCGAGCGCCGCTCTCACAGCTGCTGTTGCCAGCACGCTTTGGGTGCCGGTTAAAAAACGAGCGATGCCGCTGGCCGGCCGGTAGCGTGATTCAAAGGCGAAACCGTCGGCATGGCCCATCCAGCCTTGTAGCGCAACACTGACATGCTGATGCCGCTTCGCCATAAACAGAAAGCCCGGTGCGCCCGGTCCGGCATTCAGAAATTTGTAGGTGCACCCCACTGCCATGTCCACGTGATGCTCGGTCAGATCTATTTCTACGACACCCGCGCTGTGGGCGAGATCCCACACAATCAGGCAGCCTGCCTCGTGAGCTTGCTGTGTTATCCGCGGTAGGTCGCGCAATTCACCTG
>JAYPXQ010000140.1:1610-4215 GCA_038135595.1 Halieaceae bacterium | reverse complement strand
TATTGCGCTGCTGACCACCTGGTTTCTCGGATTCGATGCCCTCAGCAAAGTGAATTTAGATGCGAACATGCTGACCGGGCGTGACCTGCTGGTGATGAGTGGCGCGGGCGTGATCGGCATTTGGCTGGGGGTACTCGCCAGCTCGCTCATTCTCTGTACCTTTCTCCGTCTCACCCCCACACCACCGGGCTGGACGCGCGCCGCCAGCTTCCGAGGAACGTTGGCGCGCTACCGGCAAACCAAGATGAATCAGGTCCAACAAATGTGGGGCTGGAGCCTCACTGGTCAGTACCTGCGAGCACTGGCGGGTGTGAAATTCTCGCAGGTGGGGGCCTCGGAGTGCGACGAGTTAGTGAACCTACTCCCCGAGCACCTCCATGCGGATGCCAACGTGTTCATCGCGCAGGGCTGTTTCTGTAACGTACTCGATGAGCACGGCGCTTTTCTGCTGGCGAAGCCGGTCCACATGCCCGCGGGGTTCTTTGCCAGCAACAATGCCATGGTTGAGTCAGGGCCGGTCCCGGGGAATCTGCTTTTGGGGGTGTCGACACCGCTTGGACCCCATTTGTACCGACCGCAGTACAACGACCGCCCGGACAACAAGCGTGTGCTCGCCGGTAACCCACCGCTGGAAATAGGTGCCCCCGATCCGCAGGGCGCTCCTGTTCACCCGGTGCCGTCACTTGGCATTTTTCTGGCGCGGTTCATACTTAACGATCTTGGCTCTGTGGGCATCATTCCCGGTATCACGGTATTTCTGGCCACCGGCTTACTGGTCAGCCTCAATGTCATGGGCTTTAGTAATGTGGGCGCAGCATTGATCACCAGCACCGTCGTGCCGTTGTTCCTTCCCCTGCTCGCGCTACTCGTCAAGCTGATCTTGGTGGGCAATCGCTGGGGGCGCCATAACAGCGCGCCGTTTTGGTCGGTGCGGCACTTCACCTACTTTCTGGCGCAGGACTGTTTCTTCAGACTCATGGCGAGCTTTATGAGCACGGTATCGGGCACCGCGCTCGCAAATCCAATCCTGCGACGCTTCGGCTGCCGGATTGGCCGACGCACGCTGCTCGGTTTGCCTTTACAGATGTCTGACTGGCACGCCGTCGATATCGGAGACGACTGCGTGATTAACGGACAAATGCAACTGCACAGTTTCGAGGATCGCGTACTGACGGTCTCGCGCACGACGATTGGAGACGGCTCCGCCATCAACCACGGAACCATGCTGATGGGCGGCGCGTATCTCGAGCCAGGCGTTACAGTCGATCCACAGTCGCTGGTGCTCAAAGCCATGAATCTGGAAAGTGGCGTTCATGCGGGTAGCCCGACCCAGCGCCTCAGCTAGCTCGCTGCTACCGTTGCAACGAGAAATATCAGCGCCGCATCGGCTCCCACCGCCAGTAAGTCAAGCAGCGCCACAGCCACTCCAGGGGTCCGCGCCGAAATCGCTGCATCCAGCAGTGACAAAGGACTACCTGCAGGGCATAGACCCCAACGGCGAAGCCGACTACTTGCGCCGGCCCCCACTCAAAGGCGGCACCCAAACCGTAGCCATAAAAGACCGTCGTGAACATCACCGTCTGGCTAAGATAGCCAGTTAAGCTCATCTGCCCGGCGCTGGCGATCAAGCCCCGCACTCCGACCAGCCGCCGGCTCTGCGCCCAGCACCAGACACTAAAAAACCAAGCACCTGTCAAACTAAGGGTCGCGACCAGATACACCAGATCGCCGCCCAGCACCTGCATTGACGTGGCGTCCGAGCGCTCAAAAGGCGCATAACCCAAGGTGACTGACAAATATCTCTCTACACCCATAAGAGAGAGCCCCACCAACCACATGCCCAGCGCGAGCGACATGGATGGCCCGCGCATCAGTTGCTGCAGAGCACCCCACCCACCGCGCATCAGGCAGAACCCAATAAGAAAACAGGCGAGCACTAGTAGACCCGAGTCAGGATATTGCCAGTCGACCCAGAAACGCTCGGGCAAAAATGCGGCGTGGTACGCCAATACTTCCGTGAAACTCCCCGTGACGAGCGGCGAATCCCTCCGGTCCTCCTCAAGCCATACGCCCGCTTCCACCACGCTCTCTGCCGGCCAATCATCTCCCCGATCACCGCCGACGAGATGACCCAGCGGAAAGCTGAGCGCCAGCAGCAATGCAAGAGACAGGAGCCATTTTGTCGGAAGCCGATAAAGCAGCAACAGTAAGACACCGAGCTCGGCGTAGAGCATCAGAATGTCGCCCTCAAACAGCAGGCCGTGCAGACACCCGAGGAGCATCAGGACACCGAGACGACGCAGCGAGCGCGCCATGGTGTAGTCGGGGGATTGGGTTTGCAGGAAGAAACCCATGCCGAACAGCAGGCTGTAGAGCATCCAGAACTTGGTTTCAAAAAAGACGTGTTTAACCTGCCACGCCAGCTGATCGGCCACCCCCGACCAGGCAGGATAGTCCGCTCCAAAACTGAACACATTAACCAGCAAGATCCCAAACAGCGCCACGCCACGCAGCACATCAAGAAAAGCAATGCGGTTCGTTTCAACTACCTCAACGGTCAAAACAGGACTTCCCACTCCCGGTCGACCAACTGTAATTTCTGACC
>JAYPXQ010000140.1:0-1584 GCA_038135595.1 Halieaceae bacterium | reverse complement strand
TAAACCGCGGACGCAACGGCGATATCT
The DNA here is from genome assembly GCA_038135595.1 of Halieaceae bacterium. Taxonomy (GTDB): domain Bacteria; phylum Pseudomonadota; class Gammaproteobacteria; order Pseudomonadales; family Halieaceae; genus Luminiphilus. Next base: position 1,557 of record JAYPXQ010000140.1, on the reverse strand, counting down.
TCGATGGCAAGGCCAAAGGGATTCCAGAAAATACGTTCCTCGGGATGCTCTCGTCCCGGAATATGTCCAGCAACGACCTCTCCAAACTCGCCATGAATACTGTCTCTCGAGAGCAATCCTGCACGATGCATCCGGGCCAGTACCCGATCAGAGTGAACGCTCTGGTGCCAATCATCGACAACAATTTTGTCAGCCGCAGAAACCAGCTCAAAGGTAGGGTCCATCAAAGAAACATTCATGAACAACGAACCCAGCTTGAATTCAGACGCCGTTACGTAAGGCTCGGACTCCGTGGTAGCCACAATACCAATATCTGCATCCGCCAAGGCCTCCTGAAACGAACTCACCGGTGTCACAGGCACTCCGAGCCCGGCCATGTGCTGCGCAAACGCGTCAAGCCGCTCACGACTGTGATCGTAAACGCGATAAGCGCTGACCTTGGGGAACCACTGAGCGAGCGTCCAGAGCGTCAAAGCCCCAATCCGCCCGGCACCCACCAACCCCACCACCTCTGCATCGGCGCGCGCCAGATGACGGGCCGCAATACCCTGCACTACCGCCGTCCGCACCGCGCTGATCAGGGCCCCTTCCATAATGGCGACAGGAAGCCGGTGCACGGGGTCATTGAGGATAATGACGGCATTAGCCCGGGGCAATCCAACCTCTGGGTTGCACTGCGCGCTCGCAATCCACTTTATGCCCTCTCTGTCGAAAGGCTTACCTACGTGAGCCGAAAGACCAATTATTCGATCCGCCACGTGCGGACATTCGGGACGTTTCAGGAAGCTACTGGGGGGCGCAGTGAATGCTCTCTGCTCGTGCAATTTGAATACCTGATTGAGCACGTCGCCAACCCAATCGATATCGGTAGCGCCGGCGTCAATCAAATCCTGCTGGTTGAGAAAGAGCGTTGCCTGGGGACTCACGGGCTGCAGCCACCGAAGGGCTGAGGCAGGGAGATGCCCATTTGATCCAACCACGCCGCATCAAATTGGGTCTGGGTATAGCGGCTACCATGATCGGGAATCAAGGAGAGCAGCCGCGCGCCTTTGCCAAATCGGGGGGCGACTCTCTCTCGCATCACGTGGCACGCAGCACCCCCAGACCCTCCCATCAGAACGCCCTCTTTGCGCGCGATATCGACCGACGCGGCGATAGCGGCACCAGCTTCAATGTATACCACGTGATCGACATAGCCAGCGAAGGCGTCGGCCTGATAGTTAGCTGGCTCGATACTGGTACCCATGCCATTGAGAAACCGTGGCTCTGGATCTTTACTGCCGGGCAACGCGAGCGAGCCCTTTTCGTCAACCAACCAAATCTCGGTATCTGGAGAGTGCTCCCGTAGCCAACTCGCCACACCCATGGAGCTACCACCCGTACCCGCCACCATAATCATCGCGTCCAGCTGACCCTCCATTTGCTCGAGAATCTCTTTGCCGGTAGAGACACGGTGCGCCTCGATAGCTGCGGGAGAATCGTATTGATCAAGATAGATAGCGTCGGGCCTCTCTCTTTGAAGGCTCTGCAGACGCTTCAATCGAGTCAGGTGATAGC
>JAYPXQ010000139.1:0-4265 GCA_038135595.1 Halieaceae bacterium | reverse complement strand
CGGGCCAGCGCGCTTCAACGGCGGGTATCACTACCTGCCGCAGATAATTTCGATCCTGGTCTACCCTGAGGTTGCTCGGGTCGGTGACGTACTCCAGCGCTGCACGCGTCACTGCGCCGTAAAGCAGCGCCCGCGGCGTCTCCAAAAACGGTCTGAAAATCGTGCCTTTACCGCAGGGGCGTTGACGCGGAATACCTGCAAGTCCCCTTGGGCCCGAACCGCGAAAAAGACGCAGCATGACGGTTTCTACCATGTCATCGGCATGGTGCGCAGTGAACAGCACGTCGCCCTCAAGCAACACCTTTTCAAACGCACGATAGCGGGCCTCTCTGGCCGCCGCTTCCAGACCGCGACCCGATGACTGCACATCGACACTTTCAATACAGAGCGGAATTTTTAGTGCGTCACAGTGACGCCGGCACAAAGCTGCCCATGCGTCCGCATCAGGGTGCAAGCCATGATTGACGTGAACCGCAGAGATTGAAGGGCCCTGCTCCTCCGTGCGTAACGCGTGGAGCGCGTGGAGCAATGCCACGCTGTCTGCACCGCCCGACAGCGCCACCCACCAGTGGGAAGCGTCAATCACACTGCTGGGCAGGGGTGAGAGTAATTCGCGCAAGGGGGCGCTGACCTCGAATCAGTTCCCGTAGGACATGAGCCGGCGATAACGGGCTTCCAGCATGGCCTCAGTGTCCATCGAGGACAACCGATCAATCTGGCTAATGAGGTGTCCCTTGACACGCGCCGCCATCTCTATGGGATTACGATGGGCGCCACCCAGCGGTTCGGCAATGGTCGCATCAACAATTCCCAATTCCTCGAGTTTGGATGACGTCACGCCCATTGCAGCCGCGGCGTCAGGCGCAAACTCAGAGCTCTTCCAGATGATGTTGGCGCACCCCTCAGGCGAGATCACAAAATAAGTGGCGTACTGCAGCATGGCCAGATGGTCCCCGACGCCTATCCCCAGCGCGCCGCCGGAAGATCCCTCCCCGATCACAACGCAAACAACGGGAGTCCTCAGTCGCGACATGACTGCAAGATTTTGCGCAATGGCCTCAGAAATGCCCCGCTCTTCGGAATCGATACCCGGGTAGGCGCCGGGTGTATCAATAAGGGTAACAACCGGCATCTTGAAGCGCTCGGCCATTTCCATGAGCCGCATGGCTTTGCGATAACCCTCAGGCTTGGGCATACCAAAATTACGATAGACCTTGTCCTTTACCGCCCTACCCTTTTCCTGACCAATGACCATCACGGGTTTGCCATCTAGGCGCGCCACACCACCCACAATGGCTTTGTCGTCGGCAAAATGGCGATCGCCGTGCAACTCATCGAACTCGGTGAAGATTTGGGGAATGTAATCCAGGGAATACGGGCGCAGTGGGTGGCGTGCCACTCGCACAATATCCCATGCGCTGAGGTTGGCATAAATTTTTTCCGTCAACGCCGTTGATTTGACGCGTAAACGCTCTATCTCTTCGGCGAGATTCAGCTCGGCGCCATCGCCAACGCCCTGCAGTTCCTCGATTTTCATTTCGAGTTCGGCAATGGGTTGCTCAAAGTCGAGATAGTTGGGATTCATAATCGGCTTCCATAGCCACGGTGCAACGCGCCACCTTTCAGATGCGCGAGTTTACAAAGGGAGCGGCGCAAGGTCACGCCCACTGTTAAAAAGCCCATTATGTGGTTACCCTGCGCCGCATGAACACTCCCTCAAAACCCGCGCCCCGATTGATTCTGGCACCCATGGAGGGCGTCATGGATTCCCTCATGCGCCAGTTGCTGACCGGCATCGGCGGCTACCAGCGGTGCGTTACCGAATTTGTTCGCGTGTCTCAAACGGTACTCCCCAAACGCGTTTTTTATCGCTATGCACCTGAACTTTTGACAGGCGGACTGACTCCCAGCGGCGTGCCCGTCTATGTGCAACTGCTGGGCTCCGACCCAGCACTCATGGCTGCTAATGCCCGTCGTGTTGCGCTTCTGGGCGCACCGGGCATTGACCTCAATTTCGGCTGCCCCGCCAAGACAGTTAATCGCTCCCGTGGCGGTGCGGCATTACTACGAACCCCTGATCTGATCAGATCCATTTGTGTGGCGGTGCGAGACAGTGTTCCCCCCTGCACCCCCGTAACCGCCAAGATTCGGCTGGGGTTCGACAGCGATGCAGAGTTCGACGATATCCTGCGAGCGCTCGAGCAGGCGCCACTGACCGAGCTGACCATCCATGCCCGCACGCGACGACAAGGATATCGCCCTCCCGCACACTGGCATCGACTGGCGCAGGCGAGGGAGAGTCTGCCCTTCCCGGTGATCGCCAATGGGGAACTGTGGAATCCCGCCGATATCCAGCGCTGCGCCAGCGTGAGTGGTTGTGAGGCCTTTATGCTGGCCCGAGGGGCCTTGTGCCGACCTGATCTGGGCGCCGCTGTTCAGGCGCTGCATCGAGGTGCGCCGCCCCCGCTGTTCGAGTGGGAGCAGGTCAAGCTGCTGCTGATGGATTTTCTCGAGGCAAACCGCAACCAATACGACCCGCGCTATGCCGTAAACCCGGTCAAGCAATGGCTGGTCTATCTCAAATTCTACTACCCACAGGCAGGTGCGCTGTTCGCGAGCGTCAAGCGTGTGACGGACCCCACCGAAATGGCGACCGCGCTCGGCGCTCGTCATTGGGCGCGCGCGGCGTGACAGGGCAAGTCGCCACAGCGTAAGCTGGCACCGCAACGCGCCGCTTAATCAGTGGTTGCTGAAAGCTGGCCATCAGGAACCCACAGGAAAATCCTTATGCAATCACCCGCTGCGCACACAGACGACCTATGGGGGCACCCCAAAGGCCTCTATATCTGCTTTGCCACCGAGCTGTGGGAGCGCTTCTCCTTTTACGGCATGAAATATCTGCTGTTGCTGTATTTGACCAAATACCATCTCTTTTCCGACGCCGCGGGACTGGGTGTTTTGGGCAGTTACGCCTCTCTGGTGTATGCGATGCCGGTGCTGGGCGGGCTGGTCGCCGATCGTTTCATCGGCATGCGCAAAGCCGTCACGCTAGGCGGACTGCTGTTGGTTGCCGGTCATTTGGGCATGGCTTTTGAGGGCGAGGCTGCGCGTCAAACCGCCGACGGCATTGTCCGCGACGAGGCTGCCCTGTCTGTGTTTTATCTATCACTGGCACTGATTGTCGTCGGTGTGGGTTTTCTCAAACCCAACATCTCTACCGTGGTAGGCAAACTGTATCCCGAGGGAGATCCAAGACGCGATTCTGGGTTCACCATCTTTTACATGGGCATCAATATCGGGGCGTTCACCGCCACCCTGCTCTGCGGCTGGCTGGGCGAAGTCTATGGCTGGTCATGGGGCTTTGGCGCGGCGGGAGTCGGCATGCTCTTTGGGCTGATTTTCTTCCAGTGGGGCCAACAATTTTTGGCGGGCCACGGAGAACCCATCGATCCCGCGCAACTGAAAAAAACCGTGGGCTTACCGGGACTCACTGTAGAAAGGGCTATCTATGTTGGTAGTCTCGTTATGGTGGGCATCATATGGCAGCTGGTTCAACTCACCGACACCGTCGGCACGTTGCTCGACGGGATTTCCATTGCGGTACTCGCCGGACTCGCCTGGTTTTTGATTGCGCGTTGCGACAAGGTCGAGCGAGAACGCATGTTTGTGCTCATCGTGCTGACACTGTCAACGGTCGTGTTCTGGGCGCTCTTTGAGCAGGCGGCGGGCTCTATGACGCTCTATGCCGATCGCGCCACCGACAAGATGCTTTTTGGCGTTCCACTCACCGCCGCACAATTTGGCGCCGCCAACGCCTTCTTCATTTTTACGCTGGCGCCGTTTTTTGCCTTGCTCTGGACAAAACTCTCGCGAAAGGGTTGGGAACCCAGCACGCCGGTCAAATTTTCGTTGGGCATCGCTCAGGCCGGGCTGGGCTTCGGCGCTTTGGTCTATGGCGCACAGTTTCCTGATCAGGCGGGTATTGTATCGGCCTGGTGGCTCATACTGGCATACCTCCTTCACACGACCGGAGAGCTCTGCCTGAGCCCGGTGGGCCTCTCTGCTGTGACAAAGCTGGCGGTCCCGAGTGTGGTGGGCGTGATGATGGGCGCCTGGTTTTTGGCTTCAGCCTACTCATCTTACGTCGCGGCACAAATTGCCGCGGTTGCCACGCGGGACCAAACTGTTGGCGCAATAGACACTGCCGCCACAGCGGCCGGTTTCACAGATCTGTTCAGCCAACTTTTATACATCGGGCTCGTGGG
>JAYPXQ010000138.1:0-4423 GCA_038135595.1 Halieaceae bacterium | reverse complement strand
GCCTCGGGCTGGCCAATACTGGCGCAGGTGTCTGCCACGATGATGTCGCACATTTGCATCAGCTCGGATCCCGCTCCAAGGCAATAGCCGCTGACCGCTGCGATGACCGGCTTCTGGCACGTGGCGACAGGGTGCCAGTAAGACGCCAACTTTAGCTCTGCGACCTCGCGAGCATCTTTGTCGACCAGCAGTTTCAGATCGGCACCCGCTGCGAAGACCTCGCTACCGCCGGTGACAACGATGACCGCCGTGTTTGGATCCTCAGAGAGTTCCAGAAAAGCGTCGGCGATCGCTTGGCGCATTTTGAGGTTCAGGGCGTTGAGCTTGTCAGGCCTGTCCATAATGACCACGCCAATGCCCTGATCTCGTTCTATTCGGACGGGAGAATGATTCATGGGAGGGTCCTCAAGCCGCTTGGTTTTATCCAGAGATTGATCTGACATGGCGCAGTGAACTCCCCTGATTGGGCGCGGCTTACAAACGCTCTATGATCATGCTGGGTGCCAGGCCTCCCGCGGCGCAGAGAGTGACGAGGCCGCGGGCTTGGTCCTGTCTCTCCAGCTCATCGAGCAGTGTACCGATCAGCATTGCTCCGGTTGCCCCAATCGGGTGCCCAAGGGCGATCGCTCCGCCATTGGCGTTCAGCTTACTGTGATCGACGCCCAGATGTTTCATGAAGCGCAGTGGTACAACCGCAAAAGCTTCGTTTACTTCAAAGAGGTCCATATCGGCAACGGTGAGGCCGCACTGGGCGAGGGCTTTGCGGGCGGAAGGCACCGGTTCATTGAGGTTGTATTCCGGGCTGCCGGCGACGGAGGCACTTGCGAGTATTCTGGCGCGAGGGCGCAGGCCATTGGCGTTAGCGTATTCCGGTGATGACAATATCAGTGCAGCGGCGCCATCAACGATGCCTGACGAATTGCCGGCGTGATGGACATGGTCAATCTCAAGATCAGGCCACTTCATTCGGGCAACTTCTCCGAAGGTATGGGTGTCGTCCATCGGATAGTCCATAAAATCGGCGAAAACGGGTTTTAACTGACCAAGGCTGTCAGCCGTTGTCCCGGGTCTCGGATATTCGTCCTCGCTCAGTGCGATCGAGCCGTCCTCGTGGTGGATGGGTATGATGCTTCGCTGGAAGTAGCCGCGACTGATCGCCGTCGCGGCTCTCTTCTGGCTCTCGGCGGCAAAGGCATCCACATCCTCTCGGCCGAATCCCTCCTCAGTGGCAATCACATCAGCTGAAATACCCACCGCGGTGATAGGGTGTTTTGTTCGCAGATGAAGGTTGTGCTGGTCAGTCGCCAGATTGGGCTTGTCGGGCAGCGACATCATCTCTATCCCACCGGTTACCACCAGATTGTGCTGACCCGTCGCGATGCAGTTGGCCCCGAACTGGGTGGCCATCAGGCTCGAACCGCAGAAGTGGTCCACGGTTGTACCGCTACTCTGCAACCACCCGGCGTCGAGCGCTGCCATGCGCGCAATATCACCACGCTGGCCCCCTGAGGGATTACCACACCCGATGATCACATGTTCTATGTGTTCGGTAGTCAGATGGTTGCGCTCTTTGAGAGCCACCAGTACTTGTGACAACAGTCGCTGGGGGTGCAGCGTCGCCAGGCTGCCTTTATCCGCGCGACCGAGGCCGCGGGGGCTCCGAACAGTGTCGATAATCCAGACTTCTTGCATAACTTTTTCAGGCCAGCCGGGAGAAAATGGAGTCAGCTGAAGCCTGATCCAACGGCGTCAGCTTGTTGTTACTTTACAGTGGTGATAACCTAAATGCAATTTTGGGGGTGGCAGTAAGCTGTGAATTTCGATTTCTCTGATGAGCAGAGGGCGTTGCAGAGTGAGGTGCAGCGTTTTTTGTCAGATCGTGCCGATCTGTCTGTGGCGCGCGCGGTTCTGGATGACGATGACGCGTGCTTTGATGAGCCGGTCTGGCGCGAACTGGTGGAGTTGGGTTGGGCTGGTATGGCCATCCCGGAACACTACGGAGGGGTCGGGCTTGGCTACCTTGAGCTTTGCGTGCTGGCTGAAGAGTTGGGTCGCTCACTGGCCCCCGTGCCTTTTTCATCAACGATCTACCTTTTCGCAGAGGCGATTCTGCGCGTTGCTGACGAGAACGTTAAGGCACAAATGCTTCCGGCTGTCGCAGCGGGAGACATCATAGGGACCTTGGCTTTTGCCGAGGGCATAGGTTTCCCAAGGCCTCATCGCATTAAGCTGCGCTTTGAGAATGGCAGATTACACGGTGAAAAGTGGCCCGTTGCTGACGCTGTGATCGCCAATAACGCGGTGGTCCTCGCTGCGGATAAGCGCGGTGAGCCCTGTCTGTGTCTTGTGAGCCTCGAGCAGGATGGCGTAGAGCGCCGTCCGCTGCATTCCATTGATCCCACAAGGGGGCAGGGAGCCTTGGTATTTGATGGGGCCAAGGCGCAGCGCTTGGGTGAGGGGGGCGATAGTGCCTGGAAAGCGTTCCGGCACATACTGGACGCCGCCGCTGTGCTGTTTGCCTTCGAGCAAGTAGGTGGGGCAGCGGCCTGCCTTGCCCAAGCGATTGAGTTTGCCACTGAGCGCACTGCCTTCGGCCGCACTATCGGGTCATTTCAGGCGATTAAGCACAAGCTTGCTGACATTTACGTCGGCAACCAGCTCGCGGTGAGTAACACCTACTATGGCGCGTGGGCACTGGCGTCGGGCGCCGAAGAGCTGCCCCTGGCGGCCAGTGTGGCGCGCGTGAGTGCTATTCAGGCCTTCGAGGCAGCGGCAGCGGAGAACGTTCAGGTGCACGGCGGCATGGGCTTTACGTGGGAAGCCGACTGTCATCTCTATCTCAGGCGCTCTCGGTCTCTGGCATTGGTGATTGGGGACGCGAGCCTCTGGAAATCGCAGATAACGGATGAGTTTGAGCGGAAGGTCGCATGAGTGGCTTGAAAGCCGCTTCGCTCAGTAGCGCTTCACATTGGACAGACTATGGATTTTGAAGATACCCCCGAAGAAGCCGCCTTCAGGCACGAAGTCAAAACGTGGCTGGCTGAGCAGGCCGCGGACTATGACTTGTCGAAGCATGGCGACATCAGTACCGAGCGACAGCTGGCGCTCGGACGCGAGTTTCAGGCGCTGAAGGCTGAGCGCGGATACGCCAAAGTCACTTGGCCGAAAGATTTGGGTGGTATGGGCGGGACCCCCATGCAGGCGGTGATCTACGACCAGGAAGAGGAGCAATATGACCTGCCAACCGTTTTTTTCGCCATAAGCCTGGGCATGCCCATACCCGTGATGCGGCGTTTCGCAACGGACGAACAGAAACGCCGCTACCTCGGTCCCGCGCTGCGCGGTGAGGAAATTTGGTGTCAGCTGTTCTCTGAGCCTTCGGCGGGATCTGACTTGGGCGGTATTCGTTTACGAGCGGTTCGTGAAGGGGATGATTGGGTGCTGAATGGTCAGAAAATCTGGACATCATGGGCCCATATTTCTGATTTTGGCGTGATCATCACGCGCTCCGATCCGTCAGTGCCAAAGCATCGGGGAATGACCTATTTCTTTGTCGATATGAAATCTCCCGGTGTTGAGGTGCGCCCGATAAAGCAGGCGGCCGGCGGCGGAGAGTTTTGCGAGGTGTTTTTCACCGACGTGCGCATTCCAGATGCTGCGCGTCTGGGTGAAGTCAATGGCGGATGGCAGGTGGCAATCGCCACACTGATGGAAGAGCGGTTCGCGGTAACAGAGGCGGCTGGTGGTGGTGCTTCACTTGAGGACACGGTGCGCTTTCTGCGGCGTGAGTTTGACGATGGCGAATCGGCTATGAATGACCCCAGAGTGCGGGACAAGATCGCCGATTGGTATGTGGCTGAATCAGGCATCAACAATTTTTACGCGCGCTTATTGACGGGCCTTTCGCAGGGTCAGTTGCCTGGGCCGGAGGCGGCATTAAGCAAGCTCGTCATCGCGAGTAAACTGCAGCAGCAATCCTCGAGCCTCATGGATATTTGCGGTCCGGCCGGCGCGGTTTATCCCGACCACACTGTATCGCGCGCGACAGATCACCGTATGGCTTGGCTGGAAGCGGCGGGCTACCGAATTGCCGGTGGAACGGATGAAATACTGAGGAATACCATTGCTGAACGCGTGCTGGGTTTGCCCGGGGATATCCGGTTAGATAAGGATGTTCCCTTTGAAAAACTGGTTTAGCGACTAATGGACGAGAGTAATCACAAGATCTTCGATCGCTTTTTCGGTGGTTTCCCGGCCATTATTCGGCAGGCGAGCACCACTTTGGCTTGCGGCTGTGCAGTCGATGGCAGGCTCGACAATGAGCGCCTTGATAGGCATCAAGTCAGTGCCTACGAACTGGCCTTATCTTATGCAGAGTATCGTGCCGCGCTGGTTGCTTGGGAGGGCATGGCAGGGCCAGCCT
>JAYPXQ010000137.1:0-4445 GCA_038135595.1 Halieaceae bacterium | reverse complement strand
ACGACTTGATTGACGTCGATTTCAGCGTAGAAGAGCAATCCTTTGGATCCATCGGCGGGAGTCTGGGTTATGCGCAAGATGCGGGATTGATTCTCGGATTAAATCTGCAGCAGAACAATTTTCTAGGGACAGGGCGCCGAGTGGGTATATCGCTGAACTCCTCGCGTTATCAGGACGTGGTCAGCTTGAACTACACCAATCCCTATTTCACTGAGGATGGGGTGAGTCGCGGGTTCAGCACGTTTTATCGAAAGACCGATTTGTCAAAGATCAACGTTGCCAGCTACACCACGGATACCGTGGGTGCCAGCATCAACTTTGGTTACCCCATTAGCGAAACTCAGCGCCTCGGCTTTTCCGTGGGCGTGACTGATACCAAGATTACCTCTGGTTCCTATGCGGTTCAGGAAATTGCAACCAGTCCGAAGTTGGCTCCCGAAATCGAGTACTGGTTTTACTCTACCCTGCAGCCCGATGGCACCTATGCCGCCGCGGAGGTGTTGCAGCCGATTGAAACCATCCCGTTATCAGCGCTGTCGCCCCCCGATGGTGAGGGCTTCCTAGACCTCAACGGCAACAAATATCTCAACTATTCGCTTACGGGTAGCTGGCTACAATCAACCCTGAACCGCGGGCAGTTGGCCACCCGCGGGGTCTCCCAGTCGGTGTCGCTGGAGGTGGCGGTGCCGCTGTCAGACCTGGAGTTTTATAAGCTCAATTACCGTGGGGAGATCTACTTCCCGCTGTTTGGCGAGTTTACGCTCCATCTGCGCGGTGAACTGGGATACGGCGACGGTTACGGGGCTACCAGCGAACTTCCCTTTTATGAGCACTTTTTTGCGGGGGGCTTTGGCTCTGTGCGCGGTTATGAGACCAATACGCTAGGTCCGCGCAGTACGCCGCCGGTGGTCTATGCAGCGAATACTGCGGTGACCGGTATCGATGAGAATGGTCGACCCACGGAGATAGGAGGTTCAGACGGCAGAGGTTATGGCTATAGCGTCGATCCCGAGACTGGGAAAATTCCCGTACAACAGTTCTACAATGAGCCAGATCCCTTCGGTGGCAATGTGCTCATTGAGGGTAGCGCTGAAGTATTGTTCCCGATGCCCTTCATCAAGGATCGTAGCTCACTGCGCTCGGCGTTTTTCTTTGATTTCGGTAACGTTTTCAACACAAATTGCCGTGAAAATCAGGTGAATTGTTTTGGTATCGACGCGGGCGAATTGCGTTACTCTGTGGGTATTGGTGTGACGTGGTTGTCAGGCTTTGGCCCACTCACATTCAGTTTGGCAAAGCCGCTCAATGCCAGTCCCATTGACGAGAGAGAAGTCTTTCAATTCACCCTGGGTAGGGGCTTTTGACGGCAGTAAAACATGGAGATTTTTGGATGAACGTAAGAGTTTGGCTGGCAGGCTTGTTTTTGGTGCTGCCCACGGTGGTCATGGCTCAGGGGCGAATTGCCGTGGTAAACCTCGAGCAAGCCATACTGCAGACCGATGTGGCACAGCAGCGCATGGAGGAGTTCGAGAGCAACGAAGACTTTGCCTCCGACAAGGCGCAGTTTGATGCCTTACGGGCGGAACTCGATCAACTGGTCAAGGACTTCCAGCGCGATCAAGCGGCTATGAGCGAAGAGGGACAGGTTGCTGCGCGCCAGAAGATGGCGAGCAAGCAGTCGGACCTTGAGTATGTCGCTAAAAAGTTGCAGACGCTGCAAACTCAACATGCCCAGCGCGTGATGCAGGAGCTTGCCCCGCAAGCGCAGGAGGTTCTGCGCGAGATTATCGAGACAGACCAAATCGGACTGTTACTGCAGCAACAAGCGGTAATCCACGCCGACTTGGGCTACAACATCACGGCTAAAGTTTCAGACAAAATGAATCAAATGGGCGCGGAGTAAACGCCTCATGCCGGCGCTGGGGACGCTTGCTGCGGCTCTGGAGCTGGAGCTGAAGGGGGATCCGGATTACGAGATCGTGTCCCTCGCCACGTTAGAGTCAGCGACAGCGGATAACCTCACTTTTGTCTCGGAGAAGAAGCACCTGGCCAAGCTGAGCTCGACCTTGGCCGGGGCTGTCATCCTCCATCCTGACTGGTCGGGGCAATGGCCCGGCAACGCGTTGTTCAGCGAAACGCCATACATTGCCTACGCAAAGGCCTCGCTGATTTTTGACAATCACCCGGTAGCCAGCGGCAGTATCGATACTCGTGCCTTCGTTGCCGATGGGGTCGAGTGCGGCGCCGGCGTGACCATCGACGCGGGAGCCTGTGTCGAATCTGGTGTCACATTCGGGGACCGCGTCTGGATCGGCGCCGGCGCTTACATTGGACATGACGCTGTCATTGGCGAGGATACGGTTATCAAACCGGGCGCGGTGATTTGTCATGGGGTGATTATTGGTGCGCGGTGCACGATCCATCCAAACGCGACTATCGGTGCCGATGGCTTTGGCTTTGCTCCCGGGCCCAACGGCTGGATCAAGATAGAGCAACTGGCCGGAGTGGTGCTGGGTGATGACGTGCAGGTCGGCGCCAATACCACGATAGACCGCGGTGCGCTGGAAGATACCGTGGTGGAAGACGGTGCGATCATCGATAATCTGGTTCAAATCGGCCACGGCGCTCGCGTCGGGAGTCGAACTGCGATTGCCGCGCAGGCTGGGATCTCGGGGAGCACGCGTATTGGTGCACGATGCATCATCGCGGGACAGGTGGGTATGGCGGGACATCTCACGATTGCAGATGACGTCCATATTGGTGGGCAAGGGCGAGTGGCGAGCTCGGTCACCGAGGCGGGTCACTACTCCTCGGGCACCCCGATCCAGCCTTTGCGCGCTTGGTTGCGGAGTGCCTCGCGCTTTACCCAGCTGGACCAAATGGCGCGACGGATCGCAGAGCTGGAAAAATTAGCAGGACTGGATAAAAAGGAGGGAGAGGGCGCGTGACACTCGATATCGAGGAGATAAGACGGCGCCTGCCGCACCGTTATCCGTTTTTGTTGGTGGATCGTGTCGTATCGGTGACGCCGGGCGAGCGGATAGAAGCTTACAAAAACCTCACCATTAATGAGCCCTTTTTTGATGGTCACTTTCCTGGGATGCCAGTTTTCCCCGGTGTTTTGTTGCTAGAGGCCATGGCGCAGGCAGCGGGTATTCTCGGGTTTGTCACCATGGATAAAACCCCCGCCGACGGTTCCATTTATTACTTTGTCGGGGCCGACGACCTTCGATTCAAGCGCCCGTGTGTGCCTGGAGATCAAGTCATGCTTTACGCAGAGATCCTGAGTGAGCGGCGCGGTATTTGGAAGTTCGAAGTAGAAGCGCGCGTAGGCGATGAGCTGGCCGCCGCGGGCACGATTTTGTGCGCGAACCGGTGAAGCGTGATTCACGACACCGCCATCATCGACCCCAGTGCCCGCCTTCATGACTCCGTGCGGGTTGGCCCGTGGACGCTGATCGGACCTCATGTCGAAATAGGGGAGGGCTCGGTGATCGAGTCCCATGTTGTTATCAAGGGCCCGGCCCGAATTGGTGCGCGCAATCATATTTATCAGTTTTCAACGGTAGGCGAGGCCACGCCCGATCTTAAATATAGAGATGAGCCCACCGAGTTACATATCGGCGATGACAATATTATTCGTGAGAATGTGACGATTCACCGCGGTACCGTTCAGGATCGATCCTTGACTCAAATCGGTGACCGCAATCTCATCATGGCCTACGTGCATGTGGGGCACGACAGCATTGTGGGTAACGACACAATTCTGGTGAACAACACGGCGCTGGCTGGGCATGTCGAAGTGGGGGATTGGGCGATTCTCTCGGGTTACACCTTGGTACATCAGTTTTGCAAAATAGGGGCCCACAGTTTCAGCGGGATGGGCACCTCAATCGGCAAAGATGTGCCCGCTTTCGTGACGGTTGCCGGCAGTCCGGCAGTGGCCAAAACCATTAATACGGAAGGCCTGCGTAGAAGGGGTTTTGATGCCAGCGAAATTGCAGCACTCCGTCGCGCATTCAAAATCGTATACCGCCAGGGATTGACGCTGGAAGTTGCCCTTGACCGACTTCAGGTGATGGTCGAAGACACCCCCAGCATTCAAATGCTTATCGACTCCCTGAGACAGTCGCAGCGAGGCATTGTCCGGTAGTGACCGATGCGACACTGCGTCTGGGCATGTGCGCGGGAGAAGCTTCGGGCGATATTCTGGCCGGTGCGGTACTGAGAGCGTGGCGAGGCAGCTGTCCCGATATCGATGCCAGGGGAATCGGTGGTAGCGAGATGCAAGCTGCTGGCTTTGTCTCCAGCCACCCGATGGACCGGCTGTCCGTGATGGGTTTGATTGAGCCCCTGAAGCGGTTGCCTGAACTCCTCAAAATCCGCAGTACTCTTCTTGCTGAGCAGTTGAATTGGTCACCCGATTTATTTGTGGGGGTCGATAG
>JAYPXQ010000136.1:0-4456 GCA_038135595.1 Halieaceae bacterium | reverse complement strand
AAGCGATGGAAGAGAAGTTTGGTGTTTCTGCAGCCGCAGCGGTTGCAGTAGCGGCACCCGCAGCTGGTGGTGATGCCGCTGGCGGTGCAGCCGCAGAGGAGAAGACCGAGTTCGACGTCATTCTCACCTCTGGTGGCGAGAAGAAGGTCAACGTGATCAAGGTTGTTCGCGCTGTGACCGGGCTCGGCCTCAAGGAAGCCAAAGCTGTTGTTGATGGTGCGCCCGCCCCCGTCAAGGAAGGCGCGTCAAAAGACGAAGCTGAAGACATCAAGAAGCAGATCGAAGAAGCAGGCGGCGCGGTAGAGCTCAAGTAATTGGGCGCTACGTTTTCGTAAGCACCGTAACAGGGCTGGGGCGCTTGGCGCTCCGGCCTTTTCCCGGTTCTAACGCCGGTATTTGAATTTTCAAGGTTTGTGACGCCGTGAGGTGGCGCAGACCGTAGGGGAGTACTGATGACTTACTCGTACACGGAAAAGAAGCGCATTCGTAAAGATTTCGGTTCCTTGCCCAAGGTAATGGATATTCCATACCTGTTGGCGATCCAGCTGGATTCCTATAGCAAGTTTACCCAGGACGGCGTGTCGCTGGAGGACCGCGCAGAGAGCGGTCTCCACGCCGCCTTCAAGTCGGTCTTCCCGATCGTCAGCTACAGCGGGAATGCTGCGCTGGAGTATGTGGATTACAAGCTGGGCGAACCCGTTTTTGACGTTGATGAATGCGTGTTGCGTGGCACAACCTACGCCTGCGCGCTCCGGGTAAAGGTTCGTTTGATCATTTACGACAAGGAGTCGTCGTCCAAATCCATCAAGGACATCAAAGAGCAGGACGTGTACATGGGGGAGATTCCCCTGATGACCCAGAACGGTACCTTCGTCATCAATGGTACCGAGCGAGTTATCGTCTCTCAGCTACATCGCTCCCCGGGCGTATTTTTTGACCACGACCGCGGCAAGACCCACTCGTCCGGTAAGTTGCTCTATAGCGCCAGAGTGATCCCTTATCGTGGATCTTGGCTGGACTTTGAGTTTGATCCCAAGGATCTGGTCTACGTCCGGATCGATCGTCGTCGCAAGTTGCCGGCGACCGTGCTGCTGCGCGCGCTGGGTTTTGACTCAGAAGAAATCCTCGATATTTTTTACGAGACCACTACCTTCCAGCTAGGCGAGGAAGGATCTGCCACCATGACCCTCGTGCCCAAGCGTCTGCAGGGCGATATGGCGGCGTTCGATATTCTTGCTGGCAAAAAGATCATCGTTGAGCGAGGCCGTCGAATTACGGCGAGACACATCCGGCAATTAGATGATGCAGGTATCGAGCTTCTCTCGGTGCCCGAAGAGTATTTGGAGGGTCGACGACTCTCCAAGAATATCGTTGATACTGCCACGGGTGAGGTCGTTGCCGAGTGCAACTCCGAGGTTACCGTTGCATTGCTCGCAGAGCTACGCAACAAGGGTATCGATACGATCGAAACCATCTACACCAACGAATACGACTGCGGGCCTTTCATCTCCGACACCTTGGCCGCAGATTCGACCCGCAGCGTGCTGGAAGCGCTGGTGGAAATCTATCGCATGATGCGTCCGGGAGAGCCGCCGACCAAAGAGTCAGCTGAAAACCTCTTCCAGAATCTGTTCTTCTCCCCTGAGCGCTACGACCTGTCGGCAGTGGGACGCATGAAGTTCAACAGACGCCTCGGTCGTGAAGACAAGCTGGGTTCAGCGACGCTGGATAAAGAAGACATTGTCGATGTCATTCGCGCGCTGGTCGGCATTCGCAATGGCAAGGGCGTGGTCGACGACATTGACCATCTGGGTAATCGTCGCGTGCGCTCTGTCGGTGAAATGGCTGAAAACCAGTTCCGCGTCGGTCTGGTGAGAGTCGAACGCGCGGTTAAAGAGCGTCTTTCCATGGCCGAAAGCGAAGGCTTGATGCCGCAGGATCTGATCAACGCCAAGCCGGTATCGGCGGCTGTTAAGGAATTCTTCGGTTCCAGCCAGCTCTCGCAGTTTATGGATCAGAACAACCCGTTGTCAGAAGTCACGCACAAGCGCCGCGTATCTGCGCTCGGCCCGGGTGGCCTGACCCGCGAGCGAGCGGGCTTTGAGGTGCGCGACGTGCACCCGACGCACTACGGTCGTGTCTGTCCCATCGAGACGCCGGAAGGGCCGAATATTGGTCTTATCAACTCGCTTGCGACCTACGCACGAACCAATGAATACGGCTTCCTCGAGTCGCCCTATCGCAAAGTAGTCGACGGTGTTGTCACTGATGACATCGAGTACTTGTCAGCGATTAACGAGGCGGAGTACGTGATCGCGCAGGCGTCTGCAACGTTGGACACCAAGAATCGTTTTGTTGACGATCTCATTAACGTGCGCCACATGAATGAATTCACGGTGAAGCCGGCGGTCGACGTGCAATATATGGATGTATCACCCAAGCAGGTGGTGTCTATTGCTGCGGCGTTGATTCCGTTCCTCGAGCATGACGACGCGAACCGCGCGTTGATGGGTTCCAACATGCAGCGTCAGGCGGTGCCAACCCTGAAGACAGAAAAGCCGTTGGTGGGTACGGGCATGGAGCGCTACGTCGCCTCCGACTCTGGCGTGTGTGAGGTTGCGGCGCGAGGAGGTGTGATTGACTCGGTAGATGCCAGCCGCATCGTGGTG
Source organism: Halieaceae bacterium (assembly GCA_038135595.1). GTDB lineage: Bacteria > Pseudomonadota > Gammaproteobacteria > Pseudomonadales > Halieaceae > Luminiphilus. Next base: position 1,787 of record JAYPXQ010000136.1, on the reverse strand, counting down.
CGAGTCAATGCCAAAGAAGTGGGCATTGATGACTCGCCGGTCGATATTTACAACCTGACCAAATATAAGCGATCCAACCAGAATACCTGCATCAACCAGCGTCCTATCGTCCAGCGGGGAGATGTGGTTGAGCGCGGTGACATTCTTGCTGATGGCCCCTCGGTGGATCTCGGTGAGCTGGCTCTGGGCCAAAATATGCGCATCGCATTTATGCCCTGGAACGGATACAACTTCGAAGATTCGATCCTCGTGTCTGAGCGTGTTGTGCAGGAGGATCGTTTTACCACGATCCATATTCAGGAACTGACCTGTATCGCGCGTGACACCAAGCTGGGATCTGAGGAGATCACCGCGGATATACCGAATGTGGGCGAGGGCGCTTTGGGCAAGCTCGATGAGTCGGGCATCGTCTACATTGGTGCCGAAGTTGACGCGGGCGATATCCTGGTCGGCAAGGTAACTCCCAAGGGCGAAACTCAGCTGACACCGGAAGAAAAGCTCTTGCGGGCGATCTTCGGTGAAAAAGCCTCTGATGTAAAAGACACTTCACTGCGCGTGCCCTCGAGCTATAAGGGTACGGTGATCGACGTGCAGGTGTTCACACGCGACGGTCTCGAGAAGGATCCACGTGCCAAGCAGATTGAAGCGGCACAGTTGGCCGATTACCGGAAAGACCTGAAAGAAGAGTACCGGATTTACGAAGAGGCGACGTTTGCTCGACTCGCCGGATTGCTCGAGGGCAAAGCAACGGTATCTGGCGGCGGTCTGAGCAAAGGCACCAAGTTGACCAAGCAGGTCTTGGCCGATCTTGATCGTGAGCAATGGTTCAAGTTGAAGCTCTCCGATGCTGACCTCAACAGTCAGTTGGCTGCCGCTCAGCGGCTGCTCGAAGAGCAGAACAAGCAGCTTGAAGAGCGCTACGAGATCAAGAAAGAAAAACTGCAGAGCGGTGATGACCTCGCGCCTGGCGTACTCAAGATCGTCAAGGTTTACCTAGCGGTTAAGCGGCGCATCCAGCCCGGCGACAAGATGGCGGGCCGGCATGGAAACAAAGGCGTGATCTCAGTGATCATGCCGGTTGAGGACATGCCCTACGACGAACATGGTGATCCGATCGATATCGTGCTCAACCCGCTCGGCGTGCCCTCGCGAATGAACGTAGGACAAATTCTCGAGACACACCTGGGTATGGCTGCCCGTGGCCTCGGCCGCAAGATCGACGAAATGCTCGAGCAGCAGGTTAAGCTGACGCAGCTCCGCAGCTTCCTCAAGCAAGTTTATAGCCATACGACGGACAGTCGTCGTAGCGCAGACATTGCCTCTCTCAGTGACGAGGAGTTGCTGGCGCTGGCGGAGAATCTGCGTGCGGGCGTACCCATGGCGACGCCGGTCTTCGACGGCGCTCGTGAGGAATCCATTAAAGAGCTGCTACGCATGGCCGAGTTGCCTGATAGTGGCCAGCTGACGTTGTTTGACGGTCGAACCGGTGATCAATTTGATCGTCCCGTGACCGTGGGCTACATGTACATGCTGAAGCTTAACCACTTGGTTGATGACAAGATGCATGCGCGTTCTACCGGCTCTTACAGTCTGGTGACTCAGCAGCCGCTGGGTGGTAAGGCACAGTTTGGTGGCCAGCGATTTGGTGAAATGGAGGTCTGGGCGCTCGAAGCGTACGGCGCCGCCTACACGCTCCAGGAGATGCTGACCGTCAAGTCGGACGACGTGGCTGGACGCACCAAGATGTACAAGAACATCGTCGACGGGGATCACCAGATGGAGCCGGG
>JAYPXQ010000135.1:0-4604 GCA_038135595.1 Halieaceae bacterium | reverse complement strand
ATGTACGGCATACGAACTAAGCGTTCGTGGGGCTGACGTTACCGTACTCGATAGCGCGTCCGACGTGGCTAACGGAGCCAGCTATGGGAACGGCGGCTACCTCCAAAGCAGTTTGCCCGACCCTTGGAATGCGCCTGGTGTGTCGAAGATGTTTATCAATGCCTTGATGAACAGTATTAGTGGCAAAGGTGATCGCTCAGCTTTCTCGGCACCTCTGTCGGCTCTACCCAGTATGCTGAGATGGGGTTTACAGTTTTTGACCTATGCGAATGAGCGTGATTTTGTCGCAGGCCTCTCCGCTAACCGGGATCTCGCCGAGTATTCATCCGAGGCCATGAAGACCTTACTGGAGCGACAATCTGTCAGCTTTGATCAGTCAGAGATGGGCGCATTGATCATCTTTCGAAATCAGGAGGCATTAGGGCGTTATCAAAACCTCGCGTCACAGCATCTCTCTGGCAATACAAGAGCGCTCACGCTTGATGCATCTCAGACCCTTGCGATTGAACCGGCATTAGGTGAAATCGGTGGTCAATTGGCCGGTGCTATTCACCTACCGGATGACCGGGCCGGAAATTCCCGCTTGTTCTGCCAGGAGATCGCCCGCCTTATTCGCGATCGGGGGGCGCAACTGGTGCTTGGTCAAAGCGTAAAAAAAATCACGCGATCACAAGGCAAGCTCAAGATCGAACTACCCGAGACTCAAATCGCGTGTGACAAAGTTGTGATTGCCGCCGGCATGGGATCGCGAGAAATTGCTGCAAAAATCGGAATGAAACTGCCCATTGCTCCCGCAAAGGGCTATTCGCTCTCCGTACCTATGAGTCTGCTCGATACGGCACCGGTTCACACCATTGTCGATATGGATATCCACGCAGGCGTTAATCCATTAGGGAACATACTCCGCGTGGCGGGCACTGCAGAGTTCTGTGGCCTCCGACCCGGCGTATCGGCGGATAGAACAAGATATCTGGTGGACTTAGCCAACCAGATATTCCCTCACACAACCGGGAAGATTGATGGCCCACAATGCGACCCGTGGGGCGGGTTCAGACCACTGTCAGTAGATGGAATCCCCATTATCGGAGCAACGCCCATGGCCGGAGTTTTTATTAACGCAGGACACGGGGGCCTCGGCTGGACCTTGGCGGCAGGCTCTGGGAAAGCGCTTGCGCAACTCATTTGCGACGAACCAGCGGATTTCGATCTGCAGCGCTTCGCCGCCGATCGCTTCTAGAAAAGCCAAACCAAAACATCACCGCCGCGATAACGACTCTCTAGGTCGCGCGCCATGCGCTACCAAAACTCAGTGTGCGGAGCTTTTATCTAGCGAAGCTAGGCTAACTCGAGCTCTGCTTCAACCTCGACAGGAATATTGAAAGGCAGGGCAGCGACGCCCACTGCGGACCGCACCGGCATACCCCGCTCGGGCCCGAATACCTCTAATATGGTTTCAGAAAAGCCATTTACGACCGGCGTCTGGCCAAAAAAACCAGGCGCTGAACTGACCATCCCGAGAATTTTGACCCAAGAGCCAATAGCATCGAGGCTACCCAACTCTCGCTGAAGCGTGCCCATCATACTGAGCGCCACTCTCTGTGCGGCGGCCACCCCCTCCTCCAAAGACAATTCGCCCCCCAACTGACCAAGAGGTTCACTGATACTGCCATCGTCATTTTGAGGGCCATGACCCGATACCAAAACTCGATTACCGGTCACACGTACCATCGAAAGCGGAGTGGAGATACCCGGAGGCACAGCAAGCGGCTCTGGCAATGTCAGCCCTAAACGCTTAATCCGGTCGTCGATAGAATCTGTCATATATCAGACCCTCCATAAGAGTCAGTGATGTGTCGTCGCCAATCGATCTAGCGAGATGCTGAGCTTTTGCCGAGCCGATGTCTGCACATCACCGGACTCATGATCAGGAGAAACATGGGCAGAAGATCGCAACCCGGGCGCTCACTATAGGCAAGTCTTTGTCACTACCCGATGGTGTCCTCGATCAGGCGAAGAAAATTACCACCCATCACTTTCCTAATCGCGTCATCTTGGTAGCCCTTGGCGACCAAACCGCGAGTCAAGTTGGCGTAGCCAGAATTATTCTCCATTCCAAGATGGCCATCAGACCAAGGCCATACATCGATACTGACACCCACGCTCTCTCTCAGTTTGTCATTCCACTCAGGCGCCGCCAAAATCTCTTCCAGAGAGGCGGCCAAAATCAGGTCGGTACCAAAGCCTACGTGATCAATCCCCATAAGCTTGACCGCAGCATCAATGGTATCGACATATTCCGCAACAGTGCATCGGTCCGTGCCATTCAAGGCACCTGGCGTGCTGATCACTCCAAATACGCCACCCTTGTCAGCCAGTTTGATCAGAGCCTCGTCAGTTTGGGTTCGGGGATTAACGCAGCGCGAGGCCATACCGGCATGGGAGCAGGTCAGAGGCTTTTTGGCTACATCCAGCGCGTCAAGCAGGGTACTGGAATGGCTGTGGCCAGTATCAACCAGCATGCCAATTTCTTCCATGCGCTCGATGATGTCAGCACCAAATCGCGATAAGCCCGAATTACGCGTCTCCATGCAACCTGCTCCAGCCGCCACCGTAAAGTTGTAGGTCAGCTGGGTTCGGCGGATGCCCAAAGCATAAAAAGCATCCAACACACCTACATCTTTGCCTACGTACTCAGTGTTCTGATTATCTAACATCAGCCCCACCTTTCCCTGTCGCTTCGCCTCACGTAGGTCGTGAGCGGTATAGCAGAGCATGACATCAGCTTCATGCTCAGTTACCCGGTCTTTCACGTAGCGAATATTTTTTGTCAGCGTTTCTGCAGTCCACCACTCCTCAGGTGGTATTTCCGGGTCCATTTCGCCCCGCAACTTGGAAAAGTCTATGTGCCCTATCGATAAGCTTCCTGTTGCAGGCCCACCTTTTTTCATGTGGGTAATCATGCCGTCATACCAGCTACACTCCATCAGAGAATCGAAGACGATTAACTCATCATGTAACTGACTAGCGCGCTCCTCCTCATCGGGCGTCAACCCAAAGTCGTACCACGTCGCTGGCTTCAGCATAAAAGTGTGGGGGTTGGTCACGGTGTTCTCCGCTTCGCTTTTCGCAAACGCTCGTCGGCAATCTGATTTGCCACCCGATGAGTCGGTTGCTTACGGCGCTCACTCTCGGCCAAAACCTGACTCATCGTCTCGTAAATCTCTTCCGCACCTTTCAAGACATCTTCTCGCGGAGTATCAGGGTTTTCTCGCTGAATCCGGACATAGATGGCGCCACCTGCATTTACCACATAGTCCGGGGCATACAAAATCCCTTTGTCATGAAGGGCGTCTCCATCCTCTTCAGTGAGCAACTGATTGTTGGCCGAACCACATACGATTCGACTGTTTAAGCGTGGGATGGTGTTGGCGTTAAGCACCGCACCCAGTGCACATGGGGCGAAGACATCGGCCTGACACTCATATATGGCCTCACCAGAAACGACCGACGCACCGAACTCTTGCGCTGCGCGCTCACAGGCGGCTGCATCGATATCGGTGACAATTAATTGCCCTCCTGCGGAGTGCACCGCCTTCCCCAGCTCGTAGCCAACACTCCCCATCCCTTGAATGGCTATGGTGCGTCCTGACATATCCGCCTGGCCGTAAACCTGCTCAAGGCAAGCACGAATACCGCTAAAGACACCGCGCGCAGTCACAGGCGCACTGGGACCCATTGCCTCAGACAGGCCTAATATGTACTGGGTCTCCTGAGACAAAATCTCCATATCCTCGCGCCCAGTGTTGACATCATTGCCAGTCAAAAACGCACCATTCAATCGTTCTACAAAGCGACCATAGGAGCGCAACATTGCTTCCGTTTTGTCTTCCGGTGCGGCCATGATCACTGCCTTCGCACCTCCGGTACCGGTTCGCGCAAGGGTGCATTTGCGTGTCATGCCGGTTGCCAACCTAATGGCATCCTCAAGAGCCTCAGCCTCAGTCGGATATGGCATCAGCCGGGTGCCGCCCGCAGCTGGGCCAAAAGTCGAGTCGTGAATCACAATAATGGCCTTCAGCCCAACTGACGCATCGGAGCAAAAAATGACCTGCTCAACACCATGCTGTTCGGCGAGTTCAAGAATCATGAGGGGTAATATCTGCGAACACTTTGAGTCAACCTCGCCGGAGTTACGGTGAGAGGGTGTTTTTCACAACCACCCCATCTTTCATGATGAGATGGATATTGGCAGCGGGCTCTCCCAACACTGAAACATCCTGAGTGGGGTCGCCTTTTACCAATAACAGATCGGCATAGGCGCCCGGTTTGATCAAGCCCAGCGGGCCCTCGCGATAAGGGTGTCGCTCGCCGGAGAGCGCGAACAAGCGGGCATTACCCGACGTCGCCTGCCGTAAGATGTCGATATCATTAAAAAATTGACGGCGAGCGGCAAACTCCCGGCTCTGATTTGCCTGCTGCCTAGCAGGGCCAAATGTGTCAGTGCCCCAGGCATCTTCGACGCCAATCTCACTGGCCAGCTCCATTACCCGCGTGGAGTTCTGATTCACTTTCGCCATCTTGACGCCCATGGGTGTGCCTTGGAT
>JAYPXQ010000134.1:0-4631 GCA_038135595.1 Halieaceae bacterium | reverse complement strand
AATACAAGCCAGCCCGTTCTTTCCGTTCATGTTAAGTCCGTCGGAGCCACAAACCCCCTCCCGACAGCTCCGGCGATAAGTCACGCTGCCATCGTACTCTGCTTTTATGAGCTCAAGCACATCAAGCACCATCAGGTCTCGCCCCCCGGTATCGACCGAAAAATCTTGCATGTAAGGGGCGTCGTCGGTTTCGGGGTTATAACGATAAAGGCTCACCTGTAGCATTTCTCTGAACTCCTGCCTTGCTCAGTAACTTCGTGCTTTGGGTTGGAAGGTTTCGACTGTATGGGGCGTAAAGTTAACGCCTCGCTTTGACACGCGCTTGCCATCGCTGTGGTACAGCGAGTGACACAACCAATTCTCGTCGTCTCGCTCCGTAAAGTCGTCTCGCGCGTGTGCTCCGCGACTCTCATCCCGCGCCTCGGCAACGATGGCGGTGGCTTCCGCCGTCTCAAACAGATTCTGCAGCTCGAGGCATTCGATGCGTGACGTATTAAACGCCGAAGATCGATCAGCGAGCACAACAGCCTCCACACGCTCCCTCAAGGAGGCCAACTTGGCTATGCCGTCGCGCATGAACTCTCCGGTTCTGAATACCCCGAAATGGTTCTGCATGATTTCCTGCAGCTCGCGACGTAAAGGTGCAACGCTCTCGCCGCTTGTGCGGTCGTTGAGCGCCTGCAGCCGCCCGCTCGCCGCATCAATATCGGACTGAGAGGCATCGCGCAGCTCTATACCCTCGCGCAGGGATTTCTCGATGAACAAGCCCGATGCACGACCAAATACCACCAGATCCAACAACGAATTACCGCCCAAGCGATTGGCACCGTGGACGGAAACACAGGCCACCTCGCCACAGGCGTATAGCCCTGGGATTACCCGGTCATTACCTTCGCTATCAACGGTGAGAGCCTGTCCATGAATGTTGGTCGGTATACCTCCCATCATGTAATGACAGGTTGGCACGACCGGAATCGGCTCTTTCACAGGATCAACGTGGGCGAATGTTCTACTGAGCTCACAAATGCCCGGCAATCTCGACTCAAGCACCTCCTCACCGAGATGATCGAGTTTGAGCTTGACGTGGTCTCCGTTTTGCCCGCAGCCACGCCCCTCTAAAATTTCCATGATCATTGACCTGGCGACCACGTCACGCCCCGCCAGATCTTTTGCATTAGGGGCGTAACGCTCCATAAAGCGCTCACCATCCTTATTGATGAGATAGCCACCTTCACCGCGACAGCCCTCTGTCACCAGCGTGCCGGCACCGTAGATACCTGTAGGGTGGAACTGCCACATCTCCATATCCTGAGCAGGCACACCAGCCCTCAGCGCCATGCCCATGCCGTCTCCGGTATTGATGTGGGCGTTAGTGGTCGATGCATAGATGCGCCCGGCGCCTCCGGTTGCAAAGACAGTTGCTTTGGATTTCACGTACACCGTCTCACCGGTCTCGATGCAAATCGCTATTACACCAACAACCGCACCATCTTGGTTTTTGACCAAATCAACCGCAAACCACTCGTTAAAAAAGACGGTCTCGTTTTTGACGTTGTTTTGATACAACGTGTGCAACAGCGCGTGCCCGGTCCGATCCGCCGCCGCGCAGGTTCTCGCTGCTTGCCCGCCCTCTCCGTAATTTTTTGACTGCCCACCAAAAGGCCGCTGATAAATCCGTCCCTCTTCGGTTCGAGAGAACGGTAGGCCCATATGCTCAAGCTCAAAAATCGCCTCCGGGCCAACAGAGCACATGTATTCGATCGCATCTTGGTCACCGATGTAGTCAGAGCCCTTGACCGTGTCGTACATGTGCCAACGCCAATCATCATTGGGGTCTGCGCTCGCAATGGCACACGTAATGCCTCCCTGGGCTGACACGGTGTGGGAGCGGGTCGGGAACACCTTGGATATGACCGCCGTCTTATATCCGGATTGCGCTAACTGCAGGGCAGCCCGCATGCCAGCGCCGCCGCCGCCAACAATGACCCCATCGAATGAAATTGTTCTCATAGTCTTCTCGTTCTTCACAGCACTCGAGTTTTAGCCGTCTTCCTGTGTCACCTGCAGCAAGCGGTCAACTCCAGACAATAACCACGACCCAGATCACATACACCACTAACGCCAAGGAGGCTCCAAGCTGACACAACAGTCGGAGCACGTTACCCACAGGGCCCAGCAGGCGCTCAGTTAAGTAATCGGTAAACACCGACCACAACCCTATCCAGCTGTGGGCCGCCAAAGAAAGCGCCGCCAGTAGCGTGAAAACCTTGACCCAAGTCTGATCAAACAGGCTCTTCCAGGAAGTGTAGTCAACTGAAGCACCTAACTGGTACGCAACGAAAACAAAATAGGCGAGCAAAATCACTGAAGTGATGCGCTGTATCAGCCAGTCTGATAGCCCTGTTCTACTGAAACTGGTAACCGACGTCACCATATCGCCACCCCCCATAGAGCGGCAGCGCCCGCTGCCAGCACAAACACCAATTGTGCGCCTATCACGCCACCTCGCATGGTTTCGCCTATGCCTGCATCCATTACCAGATGCTTAATCCCAGCCAATGCGTGATAGCTCATCAAGCTTGCGATCAGCCAGATGATGATTTTTGCCAGCGGGGAGCCAAGCATTTGCCCCAAGGCCAAAAACGACGCCTCAGACGCGAGGCTCTGATCGAGCGCCCACAGCAACATAAAACTGGCAAAAAACAGTGCCACACCGGTGATACGGTGAGTGATAGAGGCGTAGGCGGTAACGGGCAAATTGATCGTGCCCAAATCCAAATTAACCGGGCGCTTGTCCCTAGATGTCGGTCTCACGTTAGCTCTCGAAAGTAGTGTCACGGATATCAGTCGGACCGCTGCGGGTGCGTCAAGGCCCGAGGGCCCGGAGTATAAGTTGGCAGACCAGCGAATACAATTTCCAACCCGCAAAAAGCGCCAATCATCGTCACGCAAATTGACATCACTCTCAGGCGCGATTAGTTTGTCGCCCTCTCATCTATTACCGGCGCGAAGGGACATGTCCGAAAAAAAAGCGACACTGAACATCACTGGCGACGACGGGTCTCAACACGCGATTGACCTGCCAGTTCATAAGGGCACCCTGGGACCGGACGTGGTCGACGTCGGGAGCCTTACCGCGAACGGTTACTTTACCTACGACCCCGGGTTCACCTCGACCGCGTCCTGCGAGTCACAAATTACCTTTATCGACGGAGATAAGGGAATCCTCCTGCATCGCGGTTACCCCATCGAACAGTTGGCGGAGCACTCTGACTACCTAGAAACCTGCTATTTATTACTGAATGGGGAGTTACCCACCGCGGACCAAAAGCAGGAATTCGTGGGCATCATGACGCGCCACACGATGGTGCACGAACAAATCAGGACTTTTTTCAACGGCTTTCGCCGAGATGCCCACCCCATGGCCATCATGTGCGGCGTCGTCGGCGCTCTATCAGCGTTTTATCACGACTCCACGGACATCTCGGATCCCTGGCACAGAGAGGTTGCGGCTTTTCGGCTGATCGCCAAAATGCCCACGCTTGCGGCCATGAGTTACAAGTTCTCGATTGGCCAGCCTTTTATGTACCCCGACAACAGCCTGGGCTATGCGGCAAACTTTCTTCACATGATGTTCGGCAATCCCTGTGAGCCGACCAAGGTATCGCCAACTATTGCCCGCGCCATGGACAGAATTTTCTTGCTCCACGCCGATCATGAACAGAATGCCTCAACCTCTACCGTCAGGCTTGCCGGGTCTTCTCAAGCGAACCCTTTTGCCTGTATCGCAGCAGGAATCGCCGCGCTTTGGGGGCCCTCCCATGGCGGCGCTAACGAGGCCGTCGTAAAAATGCTCGAGGAAATCGGCTCCGTAGACCGCATTGACGAATTTATTGCACGCGCCAAAGACAAGAACGATCCCTTCAGATTAATGGGCTTTGGGCATCGCGTTTACAAAAACTTTGATCCTCGCGCAAAGGTCATGAAGCAGGCTGCAGATGAGGTTCTCGCCGAACTTGGCATCGAAGACGAGAACTTGGCAATCGCAAAGCGCCTCGAGGAAATAGCGCTCCAAGATGAATATTTCATCGAGAAAAAACTCTATCCCAACGTCGATTTTTACTCCGGCATTATTCTGAAAGCGCTCGGCATTCCAACGTCAATGTTTACCGTGATATTCGCGATCGGACGTACCGTGGGGTGGATTGCGCATTGGAACGAGATGATCGGCGGCGCGTATCGCATTGGACGACCTAGGCAGCTCTACACGGGGCACCCGCAGCGAGACTTTGTGCCGGTGGACAAACGATAACAACCATGGAACCCGGCGCTGTCATTACGGGATCGGGGCTTTACACACCCACTAACGCGATTAGTAACGAGGAGCTGGTCGGCTCTTACAACGCGTGGGTTGATCTTTACAATGAAGAGCACGCGGAAGCCATCGCGAGCGGTCAGCTCGATCAGAAAATGCACTCCTCGGTAGAGTTCATTGAGAAAGCCTCGGGCATCAAAAGCCGATTTGTCATCGACAAAGCCGGCATTCTTGATCCGACTCGCATGGTGCCAAGCATTCCCGAACGCGATAACGAATCACCTTCCGTGATGTGTGAAATTGCCTGTGCGGCCGC
>JAYPXQ010000133.1:0-4803 GCA_038135595.1 Halieaceae bacterium | reverse complement strand
CGAGGCTGACCATCATCCGGCCGTCTTGATGAAATTCATTGCGCTTGGCGTGACCACCGAAGTCGTCGTGATTATCGAGTATCAGAATCCGCGCTTCTGGGCCCATTTTGTTGCCGTAGAAGTGAGCGGCTGCCAGCCCGCTCATCCCCGCGCCCACCACGACCAAATCATAGTGCTCATCTAGAAGTTGGTAGTCAGCGGGCTTTTCGCCCCGCCAACTGAGAGCATGAGCCACCTCATAGGATCCCTCGTGGCTACCTCGCATACCCGTCAATATCGGCGGATAGTAGCTTCCCGGCGGGGGTGCGAGGGACCCACTCGACACCTCGTTGGCAAAACCCACAGGCAGGTCGTCTGCGCATCCGGTAAGGAGTAACCCGCCTGCGCCAATCGCCACACCGCTGACAAAGTCCCTTCGTTTGATCTGCTTGCTCACCAGATATACCACTTTACATGTCGGTCGACAGGTTATAGCCTGTCAACCGACATGTAAATGATTTGTCACCCGCCAACGTTGCCAGCGGAGAGGCACAGACCGCATATGACCCATGATTCAGTAAATTCCGCATCTTTTGATTGCCAAGTGAGTGGATTCGGCTTTTGGTGCGCTCTGCTCTGCATTGTGACCGCTGTGATAGCGATACTTCTGCCGCTTGATGTGCCAGATGGCTTTAGCGCAACTCACGCTGAGCGTTTGCAATGGCTGACTGAGAACAGAGACGCGTTCGTTGCCGGCTGGGTTAATCAGATCGTGGCGATGTTGAGCCTATCAGGGTTATTTTGGGCGCTGTGCTGGCGAGGCCGTATTAACGGCCGACTCAGCGCGCTGTTGGCGGCTGTCGCCGTCGCGATGGCCACCATGGCATTCGTCATCCCCAAGTTTATGGCCATATGGACGATTCCGCTGCTGGCGAATGCGGAGGCGACGGGAAGCACAGGCGCCACGATGGCGGCGGTGCTGTTACCCCTGTTAAACGTGTCAATTCCGTTTTCCTTGTACACGTCTTTCGACTACCTCGGGTTTTGGCTCTACGCGCTTTTTGCCGTCCTGATGATGAAGCCACTGTATGGCAGCGATTGGTCATCCAAGTTCATTGCCATCTTGGTGGGTCTATTCGGAATCGGGTTCCATGCAGCGTTTGCCTGTCTTCTGCTAGGTGTCATTCAGGCGCCCGACATCGAAATCAGTTTCGGTCTCGCATTCATTCCGTTACTGCTACTCATGCCGATTATAGCAGTCACTTTCTGGCGCGATATTAAGCAGTCGCCTACTAACGGAGTTACCTAGCGCCGGCTCGTCTGGCTAGAAACAACTTTCCAAAAAAAAACAATCTCAAGATCTAAGGAGTTAACACAGTGACAAATATGAACCGGAAAAATATAGCTGTCGCAATCTCTACATTGGCCTTCAGTGCTACATCCGTCGCGCAACTGGAGGAGGTTTTGGTAACCGCACAAAAGCGGGAGCAAAGCCTGCAAACCGTGCCGATTGCAATTAGTGCTGTCAGCGGTGAACTGCTTGAGCAAACGGGTGTGAACACCATTACCGAGATTATCCCCATGGTGCCCGGGCTCAGCGGCGCAGATTACGGCTTAGCCACCAATAGCTGGGCGATACGAGGCATTGGCAGTAATGATTGGACCATTGGCTCAGAACCCTCAGTGGGAGTTTTTGTGGATGATGCCTATGTCGGCCGAAATATTTTTGCCACATCGACCTTCTTTGATATCAATCGCATTGAGGTGGTGAAAGGCCCGCAGGGCACCCTGTTTGGGCGCAATGCCGCGGCGGGCGCTATCAGTCTGATCACCAACACACCCGGGGATGAGAACGAATGGCGGCTGGGTGTGGCTGTGGGCGATGAGGGACAGCAGCGCTATGAAGTGGTGGGTAATTGGGCGGTGAGTGATACGTTTGCATTACGCCTGGCCTACCAGCATCAGGAATGGGATGGGATGTGGACCGAGGTCCTCAGTGGCGAGGACATGTACACGGAGAGCGACGTGATTCGTGTGTCGGCCCGCTGGGATATCACTGACAGTCTCGAGGCCTTGATCAAGTTCAATCATGGTAAAGCAGAGACCAACTACACCAGCGCGGTAAACATCCCCACGAATCTTGCTCAGCCTGGGGTGGAGTACCCTGACCGATTTGCCATAAACCAACCCAACTATGAACAGAACGAGGACGATGGATTTGGATTACGTCTGACGTGGGCCATTAGCGACTCGTTAACACTGGTCTCAATTACCGATGTTCGGAGCGGGGAGAATGATTATTACGAGGACGTGGATGGCAGCGCTAACGATGTAGCGATCGATGAGGCGGTGTTCGGTGTGCCCGGCGGATTCCTGGGAGGATTGGATATTCCAGTGGGCTTGGGTGGCGATGGTGACACCGTCTACCAAGAGTTTCGGTTGAGCGGCGGCTCAGACTCACTCGACTGGTTTGCTGGAGTGAGCTATTACAACGAGGAGTTGGAAAACTCGCGATGGGAAGTCGATTATGTGGCCACAGCTCTGGGCTTTCCCATCGGCTCCCAGCGGATCGCCAGTGATGCGGACAACACCTCCTATGGCATCTATGGCGACTTCACCTGGCAAGCCACTGATCGGCTCGCGGTGACTGCGGGCCTGCGGTGGAGCGCCGACGAGAAAGAGTGGTGCACCAATACTCTGCAGGATGACTTCTACGACATGGGCGGGCCAACCGCGGGCCCCGTTTGTGATGAGGAAGAGTGGGATGAGCTCACAGGCCGCTTGATTGCCCAGTACAATTTTGGCGAAGACACCATGCTCTTTGCTAGCGTGGGGCAAGGATATAAGGGCGGCGGCTTCAACACCTCTGTGGCGGATCTTGACGGTGACGGCATTGCCGAAACAGCGCTACCTTTTGATCCCGAGACCAGTATCGCCTACGAACTCGGTCTGAAGTCGACTCTGTTGGATGGGCGCATGCAGGTCAACGGCTCCGTATACTTCACCGATTACGAGTCGCTTCAAGTACAAATCTTTGGTTTTGATACGGGTCTGCAGATTCGTGACGCCGGTGACGCCGAGACAACAGGTTTCGAGGCGGAAATGATGTTTGCCGCGACCGACAATCTGACATTCATGGCCAACTACGCCTACGTCGATACTGAAATTGTATCTGGTCCTCTCGACGGGCAGACATTGGCCTATGCACCCGAGGATACGTTCTCACTTGGAGCAAACTTTGAGCATCGCTTCTTAGGCGGCAGCCTCAATTGGTTTGCGATCTATAACTACACGGGCGAATTCTTCCACGACATTGATAACCTCAATGAGGAATCCTCCTACGGCATCGTCAACGGAAAGGTGACGTATACCCCGGGCAGTGAGCGCTGGGATCTGGCCTTTGCTGTCGACAATCTGACCGATGAAGACTATGCAACGCTGCGAGCCGACTTCGGCTGGGGGCCTCAGCTCCACTGGGGTTACAAGCGTTTGATGCGCGCCGAGTTCAACCTTTACTTCTAATTGCATTGAGTGAGCGCGTTAGGGTCAAGGAGTCTTACAAATGCTAAAAAAATGTTGCCCGGTCGTGTTCCTGGCGATGGTGGGTTTGATGTCTGCGTTCGGCAAAGCAGAGGTTGATGTGCTGCCCCTGAATACAGAAGACCTCCGGGAGATGGCGCTCGAGAGTATCCCTCCCTGGCCTGAGGAGATGGTGCTGTCAGGCACAAACCAACATTGGCAGAAGGTGCTGCACGAGGGTGAATTTGTGGTGGCGCTGTATGAGGCGATGCCAGCTGTCATTGATATCTCTGAGCCTTACCCATACGACGAGTATGTTCGGGTGCTCGAGGGGAGGGTGGTGCTGACCTCCAGCGAGGGTGAGCGACAGAGCTATGAGGCAGGGGATGCATTTCTTGTTCCCGTAGGCTGGACGGGCACCTGGGAAATGCCCGCTCGTTTCAGAGAGCTGATCATTATTGAAAGGAAGGGCTGGGAAGCTATCGAGAGCATGGTTGAAACAGTGCTTGGGGTAGATGCTGAGTCGAGTAACGGCCAAACCAGCGTGCTCCCCTTATTGACAGCCTCTCTGAAAAAAGCGCCGCTTGACGATCTTCCACCCTGGCCACAGGAGGTGGTGCTGTCAGGAGCCAACGAGCATGGTCAAAAAGTGCTGCATTCAGGCAATGTCGTGGCCGCGCTTTACGGCGCAGAGGCGGCCCGGCTGTCTGTTAGCGAGCCGTTTCCCTACGATGAATATGTCTTAGTCTTAGCGGGCGAGGTCACTCTGATTTCAGATGGGGGGCACTCGAAAACGTTTGCCACGGGTGACAGCTTTCTGGTGCCGAAGGGCTGGACCGGCATTTGGGACATGCCCGGGCAATACCTCGAAAAGATCGTCGTTGAGGCCGCAGCCTGGAACGCGGCAGAGAGCTAAGGGGAACGCAGGTTGAGTAAAAAAACCCCCTTGAAAATTACGCGGCGTGATTTCCTGGATGGCATGGCCCTCGCGGGCGGTGCTGTGGCGCTATCGCCATTGCAAATATTGGCTGGGTCTCAAGAGGGCGCCCCCGCTCCACAGTTTTATCCGCCATCTTTGACGGGCATGCGGGGCAATCACCCTGGTTCCTTCGAGGTCGCTCATGCTTTAGCACGAGAGGGTCAACGGCCCGACGAGTTTGAGTTGCTGGATGAGGCATATGATCTGGTAGTCGTAGGGGCAGGCATTAGCGGCTTGACTGCTGCTTACCTGTTCCGCAAGCAGTATGGCCCTGACGCCAAAATTCTGATCCTCGACAACCATGACGACTTCGGCGGTCACGCCAA
>JAYPXQ010000132.1:0-4897 GCA_038135595.1 Halieaceae bacterium | reverse complement strand
ACCATCGTTGACGGATCGGGAGATCCCGAAGCCATCAAGGGACGCGTGAGCGAAATTCGTGTGCAGATCGAGAACACCTCTTCTGACTACGATCGCGAGAAGCTCCAAGAGCGCGTTGCCAAGCTTGCCGGTGGTGTCGCAGTGATCAAGGTTGGCGCTGCCACCGAGATCGAAATGAAAGAGAAGAAAGCCCGCGTCGAAGACGCGCTACACGCAACCCGCGCAGCCGTTGAAGAGGGCGTGGTGGCTGGCGGCGGTGTTGCGCTGGTGCGCGCTATTAGCCAGGTGACGGGTTTGACGGGTGACAACGAAGACCAGAACATCGGCATCGCGGCGGCATTACGAGCGATGGAAGGCCCGCTTCGTCAGATCGTCTCAAACGCTGGAGATGAGGCTTCTGTGGTTCTCGATAAGGTACGCCAGGGCGAGGGCAACTTTGGTTACAACGCGGCGACCGGTGAGTATGGCGATATGATCGAGATGGGTATCCTCGACCCCGCCAAAGTGACCCGTACTGCCTTGCAGGCAGCGGGCTCCGTTGCAGGCCTGATGATCACCACTGAAGTGATGATCGCGGAAGCGCCCAAGGAAGAAGCGGCAGCCCCCGCAATGCCCGACATGGGCGGCATGGGCGGCATGATGTAAGCCGTTTGTCTCGATGAGAGAACCCGGCCATTGGCCGGGTTTTTTTTGCCTGTCGCATTGAGCGCGTGGGCAGTTGGGGTCTCTGTTTTAAGCCTCAGACTGAGGGCTCTGCTTTTCTGAGCGTCAACGCCTTAGCATAATGTGAGTGGCGGCAACCGCGCGGGTAAGTATTCGCGACTCGTCAGGCCGATGGTGCTAGGGTTAAACGCGCGAGCCCACAGATGCTGTCGCACAGCTGGCCTGTATGCATCATGGTAGGGTTACGAATTGCGGGATAGTTTTTGGGGGTAGCGTGAAAATTGTGGGCGCACTGGGGCGAGCAGAAGATCAATGAGTTCAAGGGAGTTATTGACACTCACACACTTGAATGACGGTGACGGTTCGTTGCGGTTTCGGGTGACATCGAATCGCCAGCCTGACTTAGATTTTGTGCTGAATAGCCAAAACGCATTGGCCTCACTGCAAGCGCGGTACGCCGATTTTTCACTTGTTTCCCCGTTTGTTCAGCTCCTATTGCAGAGGCAACCCAGGGAACTGTTGATAGATTATTTGTGCACAGAAACAGCGGATCTAGCCCGCTTTGCGCTGTCACTCGATATCAAGGTGGGCGTTTCAGCCGGGCTGGATGGGGTCATTCTCGGAGACTCTGACGCTGATCAACGTTGGGGCACTGCATTACTCGATGGGCTCCGGGTGGCGATGGCCTCCGATCATTCCACGGCGGATGTTGAGACTGACTTTGCTTACGAACACTATGCTTTTAGTGCTCGAAATCATGCGCTGTTGATCAAGTGGGTTGAGCGGGTGGCGCGTTGGTTCGAAGGTCGACAGAAAATTCTGGACCTAGGATGTGGAACAGGGGTCTTCCTCGATCAGATGGCGCGCAAGGGTCTGCGGGCCGAGGGGGTCGACAGCAACAAGGCATCGATATGCTATGCAGAGTCCTTGGGTCTGAACGTGCGGTGCGTCGACATGCGTGAGGGTTTGAGTGCGGTAGATGCTGAATATGACGCCATTCATTGCGCCCATGTCGTAGAGCACATGACACCGACTGAGCTCGCAGAGACCATGGGATATGTATATCGGGCGTTGAAACCGGGCGGTAGGGCGGTGTTTGTGTTTCCGGATCCCGAATCCATACGCAGTCAATTGCTGGGCTTCTGGCGTGATCCTACTCATGTGAGGTTCTACCATCCGGATACTGTCGAGTCGATGGCCCGTGCCGCTGGGTTCTCATTGGAATTTAATAGTCAGAAAGAAGACGCACGACGCGTGGTACCTTTCAGTTTTGAGCCCCCGGAAGACGAACAGGGCGAAGTTATCGCTCACCCAGCATCCGGTGAGGTCGAACCCACGCTGCTTCATCGATTGAGCGCACTGGAACGACAAGTGGCAGTTCAGGAGCACTGGATCCGACAGCTGTGGGCGGTCAACCAGACTTGGGCATGGGCCGATGATGCCGTGCTGACGTTTCTTCGGCCGCAGGCACCCTAGTAGCTTTGGCTAGCCCTGCGGCTCGGCCGGCCTCATTAATAATCTGGGTAAAAATAGCGATGGGCTGTCGATAGAATGAGGCTGCTGTGTCTTGCTGTGAGGGCTTGGCTGTCAGCCTTTTAGTTGTGCGGACCAAACTCGGGGGCGCTATGGACCCTTCACTCGCCAATAAACACCGGTCCAGTCAACGGGCTCCATTGTCTCCTCGATTCCATGGGCGGATCGAAAGTCGTCCACCGCCGCACAGCAGTTCGCCAATGCATTGTAATCGTCGACGATGACGAAGCCCCCGGGCGATACTTTTTTGTAAAGACTGTCCAAGACCTGAATGGTAGAGCTGTACATATCGCCATCTAGCCTGAGCACTGAAAGTGCATCGATTGGTGCATTTGGAAGCGTCTCCTCAAAGAACCCCTCGATGAAGATGACCTGTTTATCCAACAGATCGTAGGCACTAAAATTTGCCTTCACTTGCTCGAGAGAAATTTTCAAAAAATCGACATTCCAATGCTGGTCCCCCTGATCCGCCGGGTATCTTTGATCAGGTTTGGGGAGACCTTGAAACGAATCAGCCACATAGACTTTACGACGCTCATCACCAAACGCCTTGAGCACCCCTCGGGCATAGATTGAGGCGCCGCCTCGCCAGACCCCGGCTTCTAAAATGTCCCCGGGGATGCGATCCGCAATAATCGTCTCAATGGCCGTTCTAAAGTTTCTCAGCCGACGACGTCCGATCATGGTGTGCGCTCTGGCAGGCCAATAATGCCCCTCTTCTATTTCCGCATCAGTGGCTGCTTGGCCCGCGCGTTCGCTATTCCAGTGTTGGCTCTCGGAGACATCTGAAGAATAGATGGTGTCCAGAAGTGCAGCTTCTAGCAGATCCAGGTAAAGCGACGGGTTGTTTGGATTTGACGCTACGCTCATTTTTTTCAATGCCATCACTCGAGGGATTGTGAGATTCTCGCAGGGTTCTCCGCCGAGAGGGGGTATGGTCGAATTTCGGTTAGATTGTGTTACCGGATCATGCCACAAACATACTTTAAACGACCCCAGCATAAATTATTCTAACCATGGGCACGAAGTTGATTGGATCGCCACAATACCAAGTAGACATAGTGATTGTTTGTGGCTTAGCCTCCAATGGTCAGGCGTTGAGAGTGTACTTGGCAATGAGTGGGTAGCTCGGTGTTTCTCTAAGAGCGATTTGCGTGGCCTTTTTGCGTTTCGTTTCGCGTGGAGATCTGCGCTTCCCTCCGATCCAGGCCGGTAGCCGGGCGTCCAACTAGTCCGCTGTTGTCGATATAGGAGCCCTTTTCAGTTGAGATTTAACCCCACACTCCACGCGTTGCGCGGTGTGGCAGCGATGGCTGTTCTCATGTTTCACTGGTATCAGTTTTTTCCCAATACCATCGCCGCGATCACTCCGGAGGCTACCGCTAGGACGCTGTTGGATCCGACCATTTATCTGGCCTTTGGCTGGTTGGGCGTGCCGCTTTTCTTTGTGCGGTCTGGTTAGGTATTGGGTGCACAGGTCATTGATACCGAGCTGAGCGCTCGTTTTTTAAAGCGATTCTGGTTGCGTCGAGTAGTACGGATTTACCCCGCGGTCTGGGCAGAGCTCCTTGTATTGCTGCTACTGGGAACGGTTATCGCTGGGCTGATTAGCAATGAGGGCATGGAGACCCTGCCGCTGCAATTCTTGTTATGGGTCAATCTGCCTCCCGCAATGGCAACTCCGATCAACCTCGTTTGGTGGACTTTACCGGTGGAGCTCAGCTTCTACCTGCTACTACCTCTCCTCGGGTTGCTGGTCCGGCTGATAGGGTGGCGTTGGTTATTGTGTCTGGGCGTGGCGCTCACCTTGGGCTGGCGGATGTGGCTGTTTTCGACCACTGAGACTAATAATTATCTTTCTATTCTTCCCGTGCTCGATTCGCTACCGGGTGTGATGTTCACATTTGTGCTCGGCTTTGTGATCAACTTCATGCCGCAAGAGCTGAGTGTGCGTCAACGAAGGACTGGCATCGTATGCGCTTTTATTTTGTTGCTTGCACTGATGCAGTGGCAGTTAATCATGGGTGACGTATATTGGACGGGTCACTGGATTCTGGTGATGTGGCCGCCCTGTGTTGCGGTTTGCATCGCCGCCCTCGTCTATTTTTTCCGCACTCCCACCCCAGAGTGGCGCTGGTTAAACCGCACAATGTTTGTTTGGTTGGGTCACGTGAGCTTTGGCATTTACCTATGGCATTTTCAGGTCTTTCGCGTTCTGACGCTTGTTTACCCCGACGCCTGGAGCTCGCCATGGTCGGGTTTTGGTGCGCTTTTTATCGCCATTCCCGTCACTTTAATACTTGCGGCGGTCAGCTTTTACGTCGTCGAGCGCCCAATGATGAATTGGGTTAGACGTATAGCATGATGACAAATACAGGCCGACGAGGTTAGTGCTCCGGGCCACCCGACTGACCTAGTTCGATAAAATCGGCAGCGACCTATTGGCAACCTTGAAAGGTGAGGTAGCGACCGTTATCAGGAAATGTGCCACCACCTCGTCCGTCGGGCGGTCTTGAGCCCCATAATTCATGAGCTACCGCCGCCCATTTTTTTTAACTTCTGTTTTTTGCTTGGGATATACTCTAGACCGGGCAGGGCCTTTGCGCCGTCATGACAAAAATCGGGAGACGCACCCATGTATTACGTAGAGTTTTTCTTTCGTTATTTCCACGTGCTGGCCGGCATCGTCTGGATCGGCATG
>JAYPXQ010000131.1:0-4948 GCA_038135595.1 Halieaceae bacterium | reverse complement strand
GGGGGTACTCGCCGCACCCTCGGTAGCCAATACCAGTATCACATCGCCCTCAGAGACGGCGTCACCCACCGCCACCCGCAATTCTGTGACGGTCCCCACCGACGATGCGGGGATTTCCATAGACGCCTTGTCCGACTCGACCACAATGAGGCTTTGCTCAAGTTCAATCACGTCACCAACGGCCACCAATACCTCGACGACTTCAGCGCCTTCAGCACCACCGATATCCGGCACTTTGATTAGCTGTTCAGCCATAGCTAGATTCCTTCTATCGCCGTTACACGCGCATGGGGTTGGGTTTGTCGGCGTCAATGCCCCATTGGCTGATCGCCTGCGCCACGGTCTTAATGTCAACCTCGCCGCGGTCTGCCAACGCCTTCAGCGCCGCTAAAGCAATGTGCTCCCGGCTCACTTCAAAGTGCTGCCGCAGTTGCTGGCGGGTATCACTTCTGCCGAAGCCATCAGTGCCCAACACGGTGAATTCGCCCGGAATAAATTCCCGCAGCTGATCGGTGTGTGCCTTTTGATAGTCTGTCGCCGCGATAAACGGCCCCGCCGCATCTGCGAGCTGCTGGGTCAGGTAGGGCACACGCGGTGTATCCATGGGATGGAGCCGATTCCAACGGACTACGTCATTACCCTCGCGGGCGAGTTCATTGACGCTGGTCAGACTCCACACGTTGGCGGCCACGCCGTAGTCCTGCTCCAGCAATTCGGCCGCAGCCTCCACCTCACGCAAGATGGCGCCGGCACCCATCAGCTGGACCGTTTGTCCGCCAGATATCTGACTGCGTCGCAACAGGTAAAGCCCGCGGACAATGCCCTCCTCAACGCCCTCAGGCATATCGGGATGAACATAGTTTTCGTTCATCGTGGTGATGTAATAGAAACAGTTCTCGCCGTCTTCAAACATTCTTCTCATCCCGTCCTGAATAATGACGGCCAGCTCAAAGGCGTAAGCGGGGTCATAGCTGATGCAGTTAGGAATCGTCGCAGCCAGAAGATGACTGTGCCCATCTTGGTGCTGCAGGCCTTCACCGTTCAGCGTGGTCCGCCCAGCGGTCGCGCCGATCAAAAAGCCCCTCGCCTGAGAATCACCGGCGGCCCAGGCCAAATCACCGATCCGCTGAAAGCCAAACATCGAGTAGAAGATATAAAAGGGCACCATCGGATAGTCAGACACGCTGTAGGACGTTGCCGCCGCAAGCCAGGCGGAGAATGCACCCGCCTCATTAATGCCCTCTTCCAGAATTTGCCCCGTTTCCGCCTCTTTGTAATAAAGAATCCCCCCCGAGTCGTGTGGGGTATAGCGCTGTCCGACTGAGGAGTAGATCCCCATCTGCCGGAACATGCCCTCCATACCAAAAGTGCGCGCCTCGTCTGGCACTATAGGCACCACGCGCTCGCCCATGGTTTTGTCTTTGAGCAGCGTGGATAAGATGCGAACAAAGGCCATGGTGGTACTGATTTGTCGTTTGCCTGAGCTCTTTAACTGACTCGAAAAAACATTCCGCGGCGGCGCTGGCAACGAGTAAGACGTCGCGCGGCGGGCCGGCACGCTGCCACCCAGCTCGGCCCGTCGTTCTCTCATATAACGCAGCTCCGGGCTGTCCTCGGGTGGCCGGTAAAAAGGCACGCTCTTGAGATCTTTGTCGCTGAGGGGAACACCGAAGCGATCCCTGAAGGCCTGCAGGCTTTTGAGATCCAGTTTTTTCAGAGAGTGGGTTTCGTTTGACGCCTCTCCGGCCTCACTCGTGCCATAGCCCTTCACGGTCATCGCAAGAATCACCGTGGGCCTTTCAACCTCCTCGCAGGCCGCCGCGTATGCCGCATAGACTTTATAAGGATCATGCCCCCCGCGATTGAGGTACATGATGTCCTCGTCGCTCAGGTCTTTGACCAGGGCTAAGGTCTCCGGGTGCTTGCCGAAGAAATGCTCCCGGGTGTAGGCACCACCATTGAACTTGCAGTTTTGCAACTCGCCATCACAAACCTCGTCCATAATTTTTTGCAGTCGCCCACTGTGATCACGCTCGAGCAACGGATCCCACTTGCGGCCCCAGATCACCTTAATGACCTGCCATCCCGCACCCCGGAAGACACCCTCCAGCTCCTGAATAATTTTGCCGTTGCCGCGCACCGGCCCGTCGAGCCGCTGTAAATTGCAGTTCACGACAAAATGTAAGTTGCCCAGTCGCTCGCGGCCCGCCAGTGCGATGGCGCCGAGTGACTCGGGCTCGTCGCATTCACCGTCTCCGAGGAAGCACCAGATCTTCCGATCGCGATGATCTACCAAGCCGCGTTTGCTCTGATACTTCATGACGTGCGCCTGATAGATCGCCTGAATCGGCCCCAGCCCCATGGAAACTGTGGGGAACTGCCAATAGTTGGGCATCAACCACGGGTGGGGGTAAGAGGAGAGGCCGGCGCCGCCGACCTCACGTCTGAAATTCTCGAGCTGCGCCTCGCTGATCACACCTTCAAGGTACGATCGCGCATACATGCCCGGAGCGCTGTGTCCCTGGTAATACACCAGATCACCGGGATGCCCATTGGCCGTACCTCGGAAGAAATGGTTCATACCTACGTCGTAGAGCGTTGCGCTAGAAGAAAAGCTGGAGATATGCCCGCCCAAACCATCTTCATTGTCATTGGCGCGCATCACCATCGCCATTGCGTTCCAGCGAACCAATGAACGGATTCGCCGTTCCATGAACAGATCGCCCGGCATCGGCCGCTCGTCCTCAGGAGAAATGGTGTTGCGAAAAGGCGTGGTTATCGCGTCGGGCAAAGGTACCCGCGAGGATTGGGCGTGCTCGGATAAATGTCGCAGCAACTGCCCTGTGGCCGCCGGGCCGTTAAATTTCAGTACGGCATCGAGGGATTCGGTCCACTCGTCGATTTCTGTTGCGTCTAATTGGGCCATCTTCACTCCCCGCTATCGGAAGCGCCTCAACTCAGGGACAAGACACTCACCGGAAATCATAAAATTACTTATTAGTTCTATTTAGAAACTATAATAACTACAGTCAATCCAATGGAAGATAGCAATTTGTGGCATTTAATTGAATAAAGTTCTTTTTTAGAATTTAATTATATGTGCATTTTGTCTGGGGATCTCTTGCGAACTCGTCAAACAGCAGCAGCAGCGCCACCGCTGACGGCGGCGTCACAGGGGGCTGATGGAGCGAAGTCGCCGCGCGCGTCGCGTCGGCCCGCAAAAATGTGGCAGTAGGATTTCTACCAGGCTCTGCCGAAAGGAGGGTTACTGGAATAGGAAGGTTGGGCGGTAGGGATTAACGAAATCGCAGGTTCTCGCGGCTGAGATCGCTCAATGAGCGCATGCCCATCAACTTCATGTCCCGTATCAGTTCGCCCTGCATGTTAGTAAGTGCTCGCTCCACACCCTTTTCACCTGCACCCGCAAGCGCATAGAGATACCACCGGCCACCCGAACACGCTTTGGCGCCCAGGGACAAAGCCTTCAGCACATGGGTCCCCCGCTGGATACCCCCATCACAGATAACGTCAATGTCGTCCCCTACGGCATCCACGATCTCCGCCAGCTGGTCAAATGGCGCACGGCTGCCATCCAGTTGTCGCCCGCCGTGATTAGATACCATTATGGCATCTGCACCTATTTCAACCGCTTTTTTGGCATCTGCCACCGACATCACGCCCTTTAAGCAAAAGGGTTTGCCCCAACGTTCCCGTATTTCCGCTGCATCGTCCCAATCCATTGATTGATCGAGCATGGTAGAAAAATAGTCCGACACCGAGATGCTGATATTGGAGCCCTCAGCGACGTGGCTTTTCAAATTGGATAACTCAAATGATTCCCGGAACAAGTAATTCATAGTCCATCCCGGGTGCATCGCGAAGCTCGCCAGACTGGACGGGGTCAGCTTCGGTGGTGAGGTAAAGCCAGTCCACAAATCTCGCTCACGATTTCCTCCCACAATCGTATCCACCGTCAACGCCAAGGCATCGAACCCCGCGGCCTTACAACGATCAATCATGCCCCAGGTCAGTGCTTTGTCTTTGTGATAGTAGAGCTGGAAAATCTTCGGGCTGCGGATGGTCTCACCCACCTCCTCAATGCTGACCGTCGCGAGGGAAGAGATACCAAACAAGGTGTTAAAAGACGCCGCTGCTCTGCCCACAGCGCGCTCACCTTCGTGGTGAAACAAGCGCTGTAATGCGGTCGGCGATAGAAATAACGGCATGTCGATGGGCAATCCCATTACGGTGGTCGACAGATCCACCTCCTCGACCCCGGCGAGGACGTTGGGAACCAGATCACAGGTCTCGTAGGCTTGAGTGTTACGCCGATAGGTCACCTCATCATCCGCGGCGCCGTCGATGTAGTGAAATATTGGCCCGGGCAAACGTCGCTTTGCCAATTTCC
This sequence comes from Halieaceae bacterium, assembly GCA_038135595.1. Taxonomy (GTDB): domain Bacteria; phylum Pseudomonadota; class Gammaproteobacteria; order Pseudomonadales; family Halieaceae; genus Luminiphilus. Next base: position 540 of record JAYPXQ010000131.1, on the reverse strand, counting down.
TAAACTGCGCCGTGTTGTAGCAGTCTGACAGCGTGACGCCCATCACTTATTGCGCTCTGCGTTCAGCGCCTGCCGCGGCATCGTCTCGTGAAAGGCTTCGACACTGTCGATGAGTTTCGCACCCTCGATACTGGCGAAGGGCTGATCCTGCCAGCGCTTGCCTCGCAACTGAATCAGGATTCGGCTAGGGTCTTCTCTCAGTACCGTGCGCTGATAATAGTCTTTTAACGAAGCGAGGCTGACTGACTGCACTGCTGCGATCAGCTTTTCACGACTGCTGAAATCGTATTGCTCTCGACTCCAATCCGCCAAATACGGTCCGGCTTCGTCTGACAGGTTGGTCGGTGGCTCGGTGAGCTGAGTGAGCGCACCTGATTTCAGGTTGTCAAACTGCGCCTCAGTGAGCGCGTCTAACATTTCAGCATACTCCTGCGCAAAGTCCTCGAAGCGGGCCAGCATATCGCGAGGTGCCTTGACCGGGGTCTGAATGTAAAACCCGATCCACGGGTGGTCCTGCATATTCGTGTTAAACCCGCCCGC
>JAYPXQ010000130.1:0-4949 GCA_038135595.1 Halieaceae bacterium | reverse complement strand
AGTTTGCGAGTGGACATGCAATGCAGAGTGCGTGGGTGGTGGATGACCTCGACGCGGCGGTCGATGCGTGGCTGAAGGTAGGGATTGGCCCTTTCTTTTTTGTGGAGTACACCCCTGAATTGTTTGAAAACAGTACCTACCGGGGCTCTCCCAGCCCGATCTCGATGAAAATCGCTCTCGCTCAGGCGGGAGATATGCAGATAGAGCTGATTGAGCCCACGGGCGAGCAAAAGAATATCTACCGCGATACCGTGCCTGCCGGTAAAACCGCGTTTCATCATCTGTGCTACTGGACCGATGATATCGATGGCGAAATCGCCAGTCTTGTGGCGCAAGGCTACGAAGTCGCAGCCACAGGGCAGGTTGCCGGTGGTGGGGCCACATTTGCCTATGTCGACACCAGCCCGGTGCTGGGACATATGACGGAGCTCCTGACTTACTCCGATGACATCAAGGGGCTATTTGATATGGTCACTGCCGCCTCGATCGACTGGGATGGCAGCGACCCCAAGCGCTCACTCGGTTAAGGGGTCGGTATGGCTTACACGGCGGCGCAACTTTCGGATATTCAGTGCATTCGCGACGCGACGCTGCGCTATTGCCGCGGCGTAGATCGTCTCGATGTCGAACTGATGAAATCGGCCTATTGGGAAGGCGCTACGGATGACCATGGAGTATTTTCAGGTGACGCGTGGGAGTTCTGTGAGATGTGCATGGAAGCGCATTTGCCCTGGCGCAGCACCAACCATTGCATACTCAACCATGCCATAGAGCTCATTGATGCGCACACCGCGACCGGTGAAATTTACAACGTGACCTATCTTTTCCAAGACGCCCAACCGGTGCTTGACCTGTGGGTTGGCCGTTACCTCGACAGGTACGAGAAGCGAGGGGATGAGTGGCGCATTATTGAGCGGGTCTGCGTGCACGAGGGCACCCACTCGGCACCCGTGAATGCCATGGAGTTTGACACCAGTAACTTCAGGCAAGGGAGCTTTGACCGACCCTCCTCGGGGCGGTCCATCGGACCCTGAGCCCAAACATGCTTAATCTGCGAGGTTGTCGATGAACGCTCATTACTTCTGGGGCGCTCGGGCACTGTTGATGGTGCTATTGGTTGGGCTGGCGCCCGCATCGCCACTCTCGGCTGCGACGCTGATTACTCGGGCGCAAATTATTGATGGCTCGGGGACGGCGCCTTATTCAGGAAGTGTGCGCGTCGATGGTGACCGCATTGTTGCCGTCGGCGAGGTGGCGCCGATGCCCGGTGACACAATCGTTGATGCCAACGGCCTTGCCCTGGCCCCCGGTTTTATCGACACCCATAGCCACTCTGACGAGCTCATTCTGGCGCGACGCGATGCGCTGCCCAAAATTACCCAGGGCATTACTACCGCGGTGGTTGGGCAGGATGGCGATTCGCCGTTTCCGCTGACTGATTTTTTTGCGGCGCTGGAAGCGACGCCGGCCAAAATCAATATTGCCGCTTACGCCGGGCACAACACGCTGCGAAATCAGGTAATGGGTGCGGACTTTCGTCGCGAGGCCACTGCGGCTGAGTCGACCCAAATGGCCACCTTGCTTGCGCAAGAACTTGCGGCAGGCGCTTTGGGCTTATCCACTGGCCTCGAGTACGAGCCGGGCATTCACAGCGCCCGGGCCGAGGTGTTGCAGTTAGCCCAGCTGACGGCTGACCTTGGCGGGCGTTACATCAGCCACGTGCGCAGCGAGGATCGCTGGTTTGAGGATGCGATCGACGAAATCATTGAAATCGGTCGCAGCACCGGGATGCCGGTGCAGATCTCTCACCTCAAGTTGGCCATGACGCGCCTGTGGGGTAGTGCGGCTGAGTTAATCGAGCGACTCGATGCCGCGCGAGCGCAAGGCGTCGATCTCACCGCCGATATCTACCCCTATACCTATTGGCAGTCGCACATGATGGTATTGCTGCCTGAACGCGACCCAATGGATCTTGCGGCGATCGATTTTGTGCTGGATCAGTTAGCGCCCCCCGACGGCATTATTTTTACTCATTTTCCCGCGTCGCCCGATTACGTCGGTATGACCCTGTCGCAGATTGCCGCTCACCGGGGTGAAACCCCTGGCGTTGCGTTCTCTCAGCTGGCGCAGCTTTCAATCGCTCACGAGAGCACCACGGGTGAGCGGGGCGACATGATGATTGGCACCAGTATGCAGGAAGCCGATGTGGCTACACTGATGGCCTGGCCCCATATCAATATTTGTACCGATGGCAGTCTGGAGGATCGCCACCCCCGGGGCGCGGGAAGTTTTCCCCGAGTGCTCGGACACTACACTCGGGACTTGGGCGTGCTCACGCTGGCGGAGGCGGTGCGCAAGATGACCGCGCTCCCGGCGGCACACCTCGGCTGGGAGGATAGGGGCATCGTTGCGCCGGGTAAGGTGGCAGATCTGGTGTTATTTGACCCAGATACCATCGCCGATCGCGCCACTACGGCTGCGCCGTTTCAGGTTGCCAACGGCATTCATACGGTGTGGGTCTCGGGAGAAGTGGTACTCAAGGACGGCGCTTCGCCGGCTGTATTCCCCGGCCGTGTTATTCGTCGCGCAGGGCAGTGAGCGCGTAATGGCCAGAGAGTTACCCGCTCCGCACCTGCTTTTTTTGGGCGACATCACAAATCCTCTTGATGCCAAAACGGCCATGGGTCTGGCTGACTGGTGCCCAGACCGCTGCGTGGGGCAGTGGCGACTGCCCGGATGCGAGGTGGACTTGGGTCTGACCGAGATGAGTCCTGCCGAGGCGCTAGCTGCAGGCGCCAAGAGCGTGGTGGTGGGGGTGGCGCCCCTCGGCGGTGCCTTTAAGCCCGACTGGATTGATGCGCTGGTGCATGCGCTTGAAAGCGGGCTCGATATCGTCAGTGGTTTACACCGCCGCCTGCAGGACACCTCCGCATTGGTGGAGGCTGCCGCGCGACATGACCGACAGCTGATTGATGTGCGCGTGCCACCGTCGGACATTCCTGTTGCCAGTGGGCGTCGCCGCAGCGGGCGGCGGGTGCTGACGGTGGGCACCGATTGCTGTGTGGGTAAAAAATACACCGCTCTGGCGCTGACCCGGGCCCTGAAAGCAGCGGGTCATGCGGCAACCTATCGCGCGACCGGCCAAACGGGGATTCTGATCGCAGGCAGCGGTATTCCCATGGACGCAGTAGTCTCAGATTTTTTATCGGGCGCAGCGGAGGTGTTGAGCCCCGACGGAGCGCCGGAGCACTGGGATGTGATCGAGGGACAGGGCTCTCTGTTTCATCCGGCGTATGCAGCGGTGACACTGGGCTTGCTACATGGGAGCCAGCCCGATGCGCTGGTGCTGTGTCATGCTGAGGGCCGCAATGTCATTGATGATTACAGTGACTTCGCCATCCCGGATTTAACCACCTGCATTACCCGTTACGAAGGGGCGGCGGCGTTGACCAATCCGGCTGCGCGGGTGGTAGCGATTAGCCTCAATACCGGGGGATTGACCCCGGATGCCGCGGTGCAGGCGTGTGCCGCCGTCGCCCAGCAAACGGGTCTCCCCTGTGTGGATCCCATGCGCGATGACCTGACGCCCTTAATCGGCGCGCTCTCTTGATGCTTGTCACCGCAACTTCGGTGGATCCAAGTGAGTAAGGTGACTCGCCTTCCTGGAGCTTTTGAGTGTGACGTGAGCTGTGGGGACGTTGTGCCGCCGCCGCGCTTTGCAGGCGCAGTCCGGTGAAGCTGGAAGTGTCACACCAGCGCTGGGAGATGCTCGCACCGTTTATCACCGCTGGGGAGACCGTTACTGCCATTGACGTAGTGCATGTCACCCTCGAGCGTGATGGTGTGGTGGGTCGTGCCGAGACCATGGGCGTGGATTATCGCGGTGAGACCGCTGAGACCATCGCCGCTGAGCTACAACGACTGGATAGCGAGGTGCTCGCAAAGCTGGATCGAGAAGTATGTGCCACCGTCTTGCCTCCGGGCGGCGCGCGCAATGGCCTTGATTGTGCGCTGTGGGATCTGGAGGCCAAACGTGGCAGCGGGGGGATTGCTTTGCTGGTGGGTTTTGGCATCGCACCACTGGCAACGCTGTACACATTGTCTCTTGATGCTCCCGAAGCGATGGCTCGACGCGCTTCTGAGGTCCCAGAGTTGACCCGGCTCAAGCTGAAGTTGGGGCCTGAGAACACGCTGGATTGCCTGGCGGCAGTGCGGGTGGCACGCCCTGATGCGCAGCTTGTGATTGACGCCAACGGCAGTTGGAGTCCCGACTTACTGATGCGACTGGGTGATGATTTGGCACGCCTCAATGTGGCCCTGCTTGAACAGCCCCTGCCAGAAGACGGTGACGCCGTACTTGAGGGCCTCGCTTACCCCGTGCCGCTGTGTGCGGACGAGTCGTGTCAGAGCAGTGCGGATCTGGAGCGTCAGATCGACCGCTATGACGCCATTAACATCAAGCTCGATAAATGTGGGGGTTTGACCGATGCGTTGGTGATCCGAGACTGGTGCCATCGGAACGACAAACGGGTGATGGTGGGCAATATGCTGGGGTCATCATTGGCTATGGCGCCGGCGCTGGTAGTAGCGCAGGGCGCAGATTTTATCGATTTGGATGGGCCGCTGTGGCAGCGATCCGATGTCGCCCCCGCACTCAGCATTGAGAAGGGCATCATTGCCCCACCACAACCGGATTTATGGGGTTAATCCACCCTCCAATTTGGCTTCAGTTCGATTAATATTTCGCGCTTTTGCGTGGGAGCCATTGTGCGAGAGCGATCCAAATTGTGCGAGGGGTGCACCGCCGAGACCCCGACGCTGTACCGTTGCCGGGCGAGCCGTCTGCAGGGCTGGCGCTTTCTGTGCAATCGGTGTGTTGCGCGGCTTAAGGTGGAGCGACCCGATACCTATCAGTACGGTGGCACCTGGAAGCGCTTTCGTCGCTAGTC
>JAYPXQ010000129.1:0-4980 GCA_038135595.1 Halieaceae bacterium | reverse complement strand
CTCTTCTTGCTGAGCAGTTGAATTGGTCACCCGATTTATTTGTGGGGGTCGATAGCCCCGATTTTAATTTGACCTTAGAGCGGCGACTGCGCGAACGGGGGATTACCACCGCTCACCTGGTGAGTCCCTCGGTGTGGGCTTGGCGTCGCGGCCGTATAAAAGGCATCCGTGCATCGGTCGACAAAATGCTCTGCTTGCTGCCCTTCGAAGTCGCCGTTTATGAACGAGCGGGCATTGATGCTGTATGTGTGGGGCACCCGTTGATCGATGACCTGAAGTACCTGCCGTCCGCCGAACAGCTCCGCGCTGAGCTCGAACTCTCCGTCAATAAAAATCTGGTGGCGGTGCTTCCCGGGAGCCGGGAGGCCGAGGTGCGTCACCTGATGCCCGTGTTCGCCGACACCATGCATCAGTTGCAGCAGCGCGATGCCAGCCTGTCTTTTGTCATTCCTGCCGCCAATGTCCACCGTGAAGGGCAGATTCGCGAGATACTGCGTGCGTATGCGCTCAATGTGAAGGTGGTCAGTGGCAGCGGCAGAGCCGCAATGGCGGCCAGTGATGCCGTGTTATTAGCCTCAGGGACGGCAACGCTTGAGGCTATGCTGATGCGCAAACCGATGGTCATTGCGTATCGCATGGCGCCTGTCTCTTGGGCCATCCTCTCGCGTATGGTCAAAACGCCCCATGTTGGGCTGCCCAATATTTTAGCCGGGCGCGCTGTGGTCCCTGAGCATCTGCAGCACGAGGCGACTGCGGAAAAACTCGCTAATTCGATGATGCGTGTTCTGGAAACAGAGGCAGAGCAGCAGGTCAACACGTTCGAACTGCTCGCGGAGCAGATCGGCGGTCGTTTCGCTGAACGTACCATGGCGGCATTGCAGTCTATGATCGCCGCGTGATGCAGACGACGGATCTTTTTGAGCACACCGCAGGTCACGTGATCGCGGGCGTAGATGAGGTGGGAAGGGGTCCGCTGGCGGGAGATGTCGTTGCTGCGGCGGTGGTACTACCTGACTATCCGCTTCCGGGTCTGACAGATTCAAAGGCGCTATCAGAAGCAAAACGTCTCGCACTCTCAGAGATTATTCGGCGGGAAGCGAGATCCTGGGCGCTCGGACGAAGTACCGTTGCAGAGATTGACGAACTTAATATCCTGCAGGCGTCACTATTAGCGATGCGGCGTGCGGTGGAGGGTCTATCGATTCAACCTACGTTGGTGCTGGTGGATGGCAATCGGTTACCGCGATGGCCTTATGAGGCTCGGGCGATCGTCAAGGGGGATTTGACGGAACCCGCCATCAGCGCCGCGTCGATTCTCGCCAAAGTCGCGCGTGATCAGGAAATGGTCGCGCTTGATCGCCGTTACCCAGGCTATGGCCTAGCGGCTCACAAGGGATATCCTACTAAAGCGCACCTGATCGCTCTGAAGGCATTGGGGGTGTCAGCCATCCATCGCCGCAGCTTCGCCCCCGTGAAGCGCTTGCTGGCAGACCCCGAGGTGGGATAGCGTGACCCCATGAGCACCTTCGTCCACCTCCGACTGCATACCGAATATTCACTCATCGATGGGCTGTTGCGAATCAAGCCGATGATGGCACGGGTTGCCGAGTTGCGGATGCCCGCGGTCGCGATCACAGATCACCACAATTTCTTCGGTCTGGTGAAGGCCTATAAGGCGGCGTCAGAGCTAGGCATCAAGTTAATAGTTGGCGCTGATTTACACGTCGTTGACCCCAGTGACGAGGATCGACACCACGAGCTTTGTTTGCTCGCCCAGAACGATAAGGGCTATCAAAACCTGATGTTGCTGCTGTCACGCGCTTACCAGCAGGGCCAGCATCTGGGACGACCCAGGGTACGGCTCGAGTGGGTTCGCGATCATGCCGAGGGGCTCATTGCTCTATCCGGCGGTCGCCAAGGTGATATTGGCCAGGCCCTGTTGCACGGGCGGGAGAGTGATGCCCGCGCAGCGCTCGAGCGCTGGTGCGAATGGTTTCCAGACCGGTTTTATCTTGAAATCCAGCGCACCGGCCGCGAGGACGAAGAGGATTATCTGCACGCGGTTGTGGCACTGGCGGGGGACTGCAGCTGTCCTGTAGTGGCCACCAACGACGTGCGCTTCATGCAGGCGGAGGAGTTCGAGGCCCACGAGGCTCGGGTTTGCATTGGAGATGGCCGCACGCTGGATGACCCCCGGCGGCTTCGCGCCTACTCTGATCAGCAATATTTGCGCTCTGCCGAGGAGATGATTTCGCTGTTCGAGGACATTCCCGAGGCCATTGAAAACACCATTGAAATAGCGCAACGGTGTTCTGTGTCGATGACGCTGGGACAACCTTTTTTACCGAATTTTCCCGTCCCAGAAGGTGAAACCATAGAGCAGTTCCTCAGTCGGCTCTCTCACGAGGGTTTGCTCCGACGTTTCCCCCAGTGGTCGCCGGCGGAACTGGAACCCTACAGAGAAAGACTCGATTTTGAACTGGCGACCATTAATCAAATGGGGTTTCCCGGCTATTTCTTGGTGGTGATGGACTTCATCCGTTGGGCGAAGGAGCACGAAATCCCGGTGGGCCCCGGTCGAGGCTCGGGTGCGGGATCACTGGTGGCGTACGCCCTGGGCATAACAGACCTTGACCCGATCGCTTACGACCTCCTTTTTGAGCGATTCCTGAATCCGGATCGAGTCTCGATGCCAGACTTTGACGTGGACTTCTGTATGGAGCGTCGTGACGAGGTCATCGAATATGTGGCGCAGACCTATGGTCGTCAGGCGGTGTCGCAAATTATTACCTTCGGCACTATGGCGGCTAAAGCGGTCGTGCGCGATGTTGCGAGGGTGCAGGGTAAGCCCTACGGACTGGCGGACCGGATGTCCAAACTTATCCCGTTCGAAGTCGGCATGACGCTGGCCAAGGCACTGGAGCAGGAAGAGCAGCTGGTGCAGTTACTCGAGGATGACAGCTCAGCTCAGGAAATTTGGGATATGGCTGTGCAGCTCGAGGGAGTGACGCGTAACGCGGGTAAACACGCGGGGGGTGTGGTGATCGCTCCTTCCGAACTGACCGATTTTTCTCCCGTGTATTGCGATGAGGAAGGCGGCGGTCTGGTCACTCAGTACGACAAGAATGACGTGGAGGAGGCGGGCCTCGTCAAGTTTGATTTCCTGGGTTTGAGAACCCTGACCATCATCCAGTGGGCGATTGAGATGGTGGATGCTCATGGCTCGACGCCCCTGGACATAGATCGCATTCCGCTAGACGATCCCGAGGTTTTCCGCTTGCTACAGGCGGGTGATACCACAGCCGTATTTCAGCTCGAGAGTCGCGGAATGAAAGAGCTGATCAAGAATCTGCGGCCGGACTGTTTTGAGGACATCGTCGCGTTGGTTGCACTGTTCAGACCGGGCCCCCTGCAATCGGGTATGGTCGAAAACTTTATTAACCGCAAGCACGGTCGTGAGCCCATCGCTTTTCCCGATGCGCAGTATCAGCACGAATGGCTAAAACCCATTCTCGAGCCCACCTACGGCATTATTTTGTACCAGGAACAGGTCATGCAGATTGCCCAGGTGCTGGCGGGATATACCCTCGGGGGTGCCGATCTACTGCGTCGCGCCATGGGCAAGAAGAAGCCAGAGGAAATGGCCCAGCAGCGCAGCGTTTTTGAGGAAGGTGCAGCCAAGAAGGGCATTGACCCCACACTGGCCATGAAAATCTTCGATCTCGTTGAAAAGTTTGCCGGTTACGGATTTAACAAATCACACTCTGCGGCTTATGCACTGGTCTCCTACCAGACTGCCTGGCTAAAGACCCACCACCCCGCGGAGTTTATGGCGGCGGTGATGAGTTCGGATATCGATAACACCGACAAACTGCTTACTTTCCGTGATGAAGCCCGCCGCATGGGCCTGCAAGTTTTGCCTCCCTCGATACAGGAGGGTTTGTATGCGTTTTCCGTGACTCCCGAGGGGCAAATTCGCTACGGTCTCGGCGCCATCAAAGGGCTGGGTGCGGGCCCGATCAGCAATATTATCGCCGCTCGAGAGAACGGCTCATTTACCAGCTTGTTTGACCTCTGCGCGCGGACCGATCCGCGAAAAGTAAATCGTCGAGCGCTTGAGGCGCTGATTAAGAGTGGAGCCCTGGATGAACTGGGCGTCGAGCGTTGGATTTTGCTCGCCTCTCTCGACGACGCGATTCGCGCTGCCGAGCAGGTGGCGAATAATACCGCGGCTGGTATGCAGGATTTGTTTGGCGAGGTGATCGCAGCGGGTGAGTCGGCGGATGACCCGTATCGAGAATATCGGCATTCCCGACCGTGGACACTCACCGAGGTCTTAAACGCGGAAAAAGAGAGTCTGGGTAGTTTTCTGAGTGGCCACCCGATGGAGGCTTATGAGGCAGAGGTACGAAAATTCGCCCCCCGGCGTATCCGTGAGCTTCAGGCCAATAACCAGGCAGTGGTCGCCGGATTGATACTCGATATCAGAACGATCAAAACCCAGCGGGGTCCGATGGCGGTGCTCACGCTGGACGATGGCTCGGGACAGATCGAGGCCACGGTATACAACGACGTGTTCACCGAGCACCGTGATCTCTTGCAAAAAGATCGCATTGTGCTGCTCGAGGGGCGCCTGCAAGTCGATGACTTCAATGGAGGCTTGGCTATGCGGACCAAAACCGCGCGCTCTCTGGAGGAAGCCAGAAAGGCGAGGGTGTCCCAGCTGCGCTTGAGGGTGCCGAGCCATCGGGTTGATGAGGCCTTTGGTAAGCTGCTGGCGAATACCCTACGTCCTGCCGTGGGTGGCCAGTGCCCCGTGGTGATGGAGTACGTACAGCCAAAGGGATCTGTTGCTATTCGTCTCGGCGGAGCGTGGCAGGTTCATCCAAGCGACGCGTTGTTGGATGAGCTTCGAGTGGCGGTGGGTAACGAGGCGGCTGAATGGGTGTATGAATCCTAGAGTGCCCGTAGGGTTTTTGC
>JAYPXQ010000128.1:0-4989 GCA_038135595.1 Halieaceae bacterium | reverse complement strand
CAATGCCGACTCGACCCTCGCAACATAGCTGTCCGTCAGCTTCTGCACAGCTTCCTGAGCACGTCGCTCCTCGTCCTCAGAAATCTCTTTTTCTTTCAATAAATCTTTGAGCATACCGAGCGCGTCCCGGCGCGCATTGCGAACGGATACTCTGGCCGACTCTGCCTCAGCACGCGCCTGCTTGATGTAGCCCTTGCGGGTTTCTTCGGTAAGCACTGGCATGGGGATCCGAATGACCTCTCCAGCGGTCGCTGGATTCAGTCCCAGATCGGATTTCATAATGGCGCGCTCGATATCCGGTGTGATCGACTTGTCAAACGCGATAACGCTAAGTGTGCGCGCATCCTCGATATTCACGTTAGCCAATTGATTGAGGGGAGTCTCAGCGCCGTAATATTCCAGTCGAATGCTGTCGAGTAAGCTTGGATGCGCGCGACCAGTGCGTATCTTGTTGAAGTTGTGCGCGAGGGCTTCAAGCGATTTCCCCATGCGCTCTTCCGTTTCCTGTTTGATGTCTTCAATCATGGTGTATGTCTCTTATTCGAGCCCCCTCAGAACCGGTCAAGCCTGAATCAAAGTGCCTTCGTCTCCACCGCGCACAATACTCAGCAGGGCGCCACGTTGCGCCATATTAAAGACCCTGACGGGCATGTCATGATCTCGCACCAGACAAATTGCCGTCAGGTCCATTACGCCCAGTTTTTTGTCCAATACTTCGTCGTAAGTCAGGACATCGTACTTTACGGCATTGGGATTTTTTACAGGGTCGGCGCTATAGACACCGTCCACCTTCGTTGCCTTCAGCACAATATCCGCTTTGACTTCGATGCCGCGGAGGCAGGCCGAGGAATCGGTTGTGAAAAAGGGGTTACCAGTGCCCGCCGCAAAAATAACGACGTCGCCATTGGAAAGCGCGCGGATGGCCTTTCGACGATCGTAATGGTCGACAACACCGCTCATAGGGATAGACGACATCGCCTGAGTCGCGATGTTCGAGCGCTCCAATGCGTCGCGCAGCGCCAAGGCATTCATGACTGTCGCCAACATACCCATGTGGTCTCCAGTCACCCGGTCGAGGCCCGCCGCATTTAGCGCGGCACCCCGAAACAGGTTGCCGCCGCCGACGACCAGCCCAACCTGAACTCCAATACCCACGAGTTGGCCAATTTCTAGTGCTAGATGGTCAAGGATGCGAGGATCAATGCCAAAAGCCTCTTGGCCGGTCAATGCCTCACCGCTCAATTTCAGCAGAATCCGTTTGTATACCTTATCCGCGGCCATTGTGTGGGTCCCCTTGAGATCCTCTCACGTCGATATGCTACCCACCCGCGACCGTCATATCACAAAGAAAGCTTGGTGATACTTAACATCGTGGTCGGTGGCAGCGAGGATATGTCATCCGTTGCCAAGCTGCGCGGCAACCTCCGCCGCAAAATCGACTTTTTCAACCTCGATGCCTTCACCGACCTCAAAACGGGTGAAGCCCACAACTTCGGCACCCGCGGCAGAAACCAACTTACCCACGGTCTGATCGGGGTCTTTAACGAACGCCTGCTCAGTCAGACTGTTCTCTGCAAGAAACTTGCGTACGCGCCCGTCAACCATCTTTTCAATGATCTCAGCCGGCTTGCCGGAGTCAGCAGCCTGGGCTACATAAATCTCGCGCTCTTTAGCAACCACTTCCTCGGGCATATTTGCGGGAGAGACGACCTGTGGATTGACAGCCGCCACATGCATCGCGACGTCGCGCGCCAGCTCCTCTGACCCCCCTTTGAGCGACACCAGAACTGCAATACGGTTATTACCGTGCACATAGCCACCAATCACGCCATCCTCAACGGCATGCGCAACCACCCGTCTGACACTGATGTTTTCGCCAATTTTCTGAACCAGCGCCTGCCGCGCGTCCTCGATATCGTCAGCCGCCAAGGTCTCAACGTCGGTAATCCGCTGCGAGAAAGCTTTATCCACCACAGCGCCAACAAACCCGAGAAAATTCTCGTCACGGGCAACAAAGTCGGTCTCGCTGTTGACTTCGACCATCGTCGCAAACGCACCGTCTTCAGCCGTCTTGATCGCCACAACGCCGTCAGCGGCGGTCCTGCCCGCCTTCTTGGCAGCCTTCATTCCGCTTGACTTGCGAAGCGCCTCGATCGCTGCGTCGACGTCGCCATTTGCTTCCGCCAACGCCTTTTTGCACTCCAGAAGGCCGAGCCCCGTCCGTTCGCGCAGTTCCTTTACCAATGCAGCAGACATGATTTCACCTCGTTAATCGCCCCTAGGGGACAGATAATGCGTTGAATCGAGGGTCAATTGACCCTCGAAGATTGCTTGCTGACCGCGCTAGCGGATCAGGATGCCGGCGTTGCGGCCGCCTCGTCAGCAGGGGCGTCTGCGCTCTGCTCTGGAGCCGACGCTTCTACAGGTTCGCTCGCCGCCTCCGCGACATCTGCCACTGCAGCCGCCGGCTCGGACTCTGTCACTTCAACAAATTCGCTGCGGGCAATCATCTCACCCGCCTGGGTTTTACCCGCGATGACGGCATCAGCCACCGCGGCGACATAGAGCTTGATTGCGCGAATTGCATCGTCGTTACCAGGAATCACGTAATCCACGCCATCGGGATCACTGTTGGTGTCGACGATTCCGATCACCGGGATGCCCAATTTGTTGGCTTCAGTCACCGCAATGCGCTCGTGGTCCACATCGACAACGAACAGGACATCAGGCAATCCGGACATCTCCTTGATACCACCAATCGAGCGCTCCAGCTTTTCCTTCATGCGCGAGCGCATCAGCGCTTCTTTCTTGGTGAGCTTGGCGAAGGTGCCATCACGCTCCTGCTCCTCGAGCTCGCGCAGGCGCTTGATCGAGGATCGGATGGTTTTGTAATTGGTAAGCATCCCGCCCAGCCAGCGATGACTGACGAAAGGCATGCCGCAGCGCCGGGCTTGTTCTTCAATAATTTTGCCCGCTGCGCGCTTGGTTCCGACGAACATGACCTGATTTTTGTTTTCAGCCAGGCGCTTGACCGTGTTCAGCGCATCGTTAAATGCCGGCACGGTGTGCTCGAGGTTAATGATGTGAATCTTGTTGCGCGCCCCAAAAATGTACTGATCCATCTTGGGGTTCCAGAAACGGGTCTGGTGTCCAAAGTGCGCCCCTGCCTGCAGCAAGTCACGCATACTTACCTGCGTCATAATCATACTCTCTGTTTGGGTTAACCTTCCGTCCCTTTTCGCGACTCCAACCGGAAACCGGCACCCGGGATCGCATAAACAAAGGGACGTGCTATTTGCCCTGTGACGGGCTCTCGGCTGATACGTTGTGTCAGCGGCGCGCTTTATACCACAGCGGCCTTTCCGGGGAAAGCTCCCCACAAATGCGCTTCAGAGTCGGTTACACTGCGCTCGACGAAGCAGACGTCCAAACTGAAAAGCGCCCCGATGAACCCCGTGAAGCCCAAAACTGAAACTGAGCTCGATGGCATGCGCCTAGCGGGCCAGCTGGCGGCCGAAGTGCTGGAAATGATTGCTCCGCAGGTGACCGTTGGTATGACCACCGGGGAGATAGATCGCATTTGCCATGACTACATCGTCAACGAGCAGCACGCCATTCCTGCACCGCTCAATTACAAGGGATTTCCCAAGTCCATATGCACCTCAGTGAACGAGGTGATCTGTCACGGCATTCCATCGGACAGTAAAAAGCTTCGCAGCGGCGACATCATCAACATCGATGTCACTGTGATAAAGGATGGGTGGCATGGTGATACCAGCATCATGCTTGGAGTGGGAGACGTTGCGCCCCATGCCGAGAGGTTGGTAAGAGTGACGCAGGAATGCCTCTATCGGGCATTGGCGCTGGTCAAACCCGGCGCAACGCTGGGTGATCTAGGCGCGGTAATTCAGCAACACGCCGAAGCCAATTATTATTCGGTGGTCAGGGAATACTGTGGCCACGGTATTGGGCAGGTTTTCCATGAAGAGCCTCAGGTCCTGCATTACGGACGAGCCGGCACCGGATTGCGTCTAGAGCCGGGCATGACCTTTACGGTTGAGCCCATGATTAATGCGGGTAAACGCTACACCAAACTGAACGTAAGAGACGGGTGGACCGTGACAACCCGTGACGGCCGACTGTCTGCGCAGTGGGAACACACCATTGGTGTGACCGAATCGGGATGCGAAGTCTTCACGCGGAGGCGCGATGAAGTCCTCCCCTTCTAACCGATCATCCTCCGTGAACATTCCGCAGCTGGCACACTATATCAACGAAACAACGACCACCGCGCAGGCAACGCGCGCCTTCCTGAGAAGTGCAAAAGAAACTCTGGCTGAGGCATTCGAACCCAACCAGCCAGTAACGCCTCTTTTACGAGAAGCCAGCCGAGTGGTAGACGCCGTACTGGTACATCTATGGATGGAGCATGTGGCGGAGCTGTCTGACATCGCCCTCATTGCGGTCGGGGGTTATGGCAGAGGAGAGCTCTTCCCGCAATCCGATATCGATGTCTTGATCCTGTCGCGAGAGGCATTGCCAGACGACGCAACACACGGTGTTGAGAGGTTCATCGCCAGCCTGTGGGATACCGGATTACAGATTGGGCACAGCGTAAGAACGCTTGAAGAATGCGAGGCACTGGCTCGGGAAGACCTTACCGTAGTGACCACAATGATGGAGTCCCGGCATTTAATGGGCGACGCCACGCTAGAGCCCAGGCTGAAGGCGATAACCGACACTGATCGCATGTGGCCACCGGAAGAATTCATTCGCGGCAAGCTTCGCGAGCAGGAGAGCCGGCACGATAAGTACAGCAATACCGAATATGCGCTGGAGCCCAATATCAAGAGCTCGCCGGGCGGGTTACGAGATTTACAGGTCATCGAATGGATCACCTTGCGATGCTTCAAGCAAAGCCTGACCAGTGCCAAGGGGCCCGATTTCCTGAGTCATATCGAACTGGATCAGCTGAATCAGGGTAAAGAG
>JAYPXQ010000127.1:900-5065 GCA_038135595.1 Halieaceae bacterium | reverse complement strand
GAGGAACTCGCCGAAATTGATGCCTGCTATGAGGCAGAGAACGGGATTCGCAGAGGGGCAACCCCCCGCTACTGGGAAGACGTATCTGTGGGCGACACCCTGCCAAAAATGGTCAAGGGCCCGTTAAAACTCACCGATCTGATTCTCTGGCATATGGGCTGGGGCCTGCAGATCTCGCCCCCCGGGGCCTTCAAACTGACCTATGACGTGCGCAAAAAAGTACCCGGCCTGTTCCCCAAGGATCACCTCGGTGTGCCGGACACCGTTCAGCGCTGTCACTGGCAGGAAGACTGGGCGCAGCAACTTGGGTTCCCCGGCCCCTACGATTACGGCGGCCAGCGCGAGGTATGGCTCACGCATCTGCTGACCAACTGGATGGGTGATGACGGCTGGCTATGGAAGCTTTCGGTGCAACATCGCAAGTTTAACTTTCTTGGCGACACCTCATGGCTTCATGGCGAGATCACTGACAAGTGTGAGCGAGACGGCCGATTCGAGGTTCATCTGGATGTGTGGTGTCTGAACCGCGCAGACGAAAAATCAAGTTTGGGTAACGCCGTCATTCTGCTGCCATCAAAGGAGAACGGTGAGGTGTTACTCCCCGATCCGCCCGCAGACAACCTCACCGATCTCATTCAGGTCGAGGTCGAGAAATACAACCAGGAACACGCCTGATACCGATTCGCAGTCAGGCAGCAATGCACGGAGAAAAACATGGATTTACGAGACAAAGTCACCATTATCACGGGCGGCTCTGGCGGGCTGGGCATGGCGGCAGCCAAGGCGTTTCTTGCCAAAGGAGCGAAGGTGGCGGTCTTTGACTTGCAAGAGGGTGACGCCAGAGCGCTGGCGGATTCGCATCCCGGGCAGGTCAAATATTACGAAACCAACGTCACCAGCGAGGAGAATGTCGCAACCAATATCAATCACGTTGTGGCAGATTTTGGCGCTATCGACGTCTGTATCAACTGCGCCGGCTTTGGCCCCAGCGCCAAGACCTATAGCAGCCGCAATGGCCCCCACCCGCTGGATCAGTTCCAGAGCGTGATTAACGTCAACCTCGTGGGCACCTTCAACGTCTTGCGTCTCGCGGTGGAAAAAATGAGCACCAACGAGGGCGAGGAGAAAGGGGTCGTCATCAATACCGCCTCAGTGGCGTACATGGATGGCCAAAAGGGTCAGGCTGCCTACAGTGCCAGCAAGGCCGGCATTGTGGGCATGACCCTGCCAATCGCCCGTGACCTCGCGGACTTGGGAGTCCGCGTCAATGTGATTGCCCCGGGGTTGATGGGCACACCGGCGATGATGGCCATGCCAGAAGATTTTCGCCAGGGCCTGGAGCGGCTCGTACAGTATCCCAAGCGCCTGGGGCAACCAGAAGAATTCGCGTTGCTGGCTACCCAGATCGTAGAAAACCCGTATCTAAACGGTGAAACGATCCGTCTGGATGGCGCCATACGGATGTAGCGCAATACGTGTTGCTGATCATTGAGCTACCCGCGCAGGCGGGCGTTAGTCTGTCCTGAGAAGAAAACAGGACCCCAGCGGTCCACCGCCATTTGCGACGACAGCAACGCGTGGCTGGTGAGCTAATTGACGCTCGCCCGCCTCTCCCCTCATTTGCAAGATCGCCTCATAGAAGTAGCCAAATCCGTGGGTTCGCCCCCCGGACAGCTGACCACCATTGGTATTGAGTGGCAGCAGGCCGTCGCGGGATATATTGCCGCCGCCCATCAGAAAATCTTTGGCTTCCCCTTTACCGCAGAACCCCAGAGCCTCTATCCAGGAGAGCGTTAACATCGAGAAGCCGTCGTATAGCTGCGCTGTTTCGACATCTGCCGGCGTCAAATCCGTCTGCGACCACATCGCGGCGGCGGCATCGTGGGCAGCCATTTCAGTGAGATCTGGCGAAAAGTTGTCCCAAGAATCCTGGCCATGAAGCGCACTGCCCAAGGCCTCAAGATAAATGGGGTCGCTCACCTCCTTGGCTGCTTCAGCTCTGGATACGACAATCGCCGTACTCGCATCTACCGGGACATCACAATCGAACAAACACAGCGGCGAACTGATCATGCGGGCCTCAAGGTAATCACCCATATTCAGCGGCTCTGTGAACACCGCTTTTGGATTCAACGCAGCATTGCGCCGATTGTTCGTCGCAATTTCCCCCAGTGTTTTCCGGGTAGTGCCAAAGTCGTGAAAGTGTCGCTGAGCGTAGAGCGCTACAGTATTGACAGCTGAGTAACCCTTGAAGGGCACCATCCATTGAAACGGACCTGAAATGCGGTCGCCCCCGGTGCCCGACACACTGGCTTTGCGCTCTCCTGTGACCGAGGAAGCCTCGGTCACGGTGCGAAATACCAGTACGTGATTACACAGCCCACTGGCGACGGCAGCACAGGCGTTGACGATTGCCCCGGCCTGCGCGGGCCCCTCCCATCCTGCCGAATGCCAGTTCAGTCGAAGTCCGAGCGCGTTCTTTACATCGGCTAAGGAGACAGGGCCAAACCCGGGAGAGATATCCTTACGCACGCCAGGGTAGGAGGAGAGACCGTCGATCTCCGAAATGTCCAGGCCCGCATGTGCTATCGCCTCGAGAGCGGCATCCAGAGTCAGATCGATTGCAGACCGTGATTCCTTTCGTATCACTTCCGACTGGCCTACACCACTGAAGATGACCTGTTTGGCGTTCAGCACATCAATGTCCCTTGTTCTCTTAGCATCGCGCTATCGAGCGCTCTCACGGCTACGAGTGGTGATACTTCCGTTACTCAGGGAACTCTACCCTCAAACGCCGCCGTGCGTCGCTATCGCAAACGGCAATCTCAATGAACTTTGTTGGATCCACGCCTGCCAAATCAGGACAGGCCAATACCGACGAGGCGGTATAATTTTTAACAGCACTGTATACTTTGTCAATGAAATTACAGCTTGAGACGAGAAATGGAACTTGCTGAAGCCAGCGTATCTGCGCCCAAAGTGTGATCACACACATCGACAACCAGCTCTGAGAAAACCGCAACCGCCTTTGATGAGGGGGCATGCAACAATGAAGCGCAGAGAATTCCTCAAAAATAGCTCAATCGTCGGTCTATCAATGGCAACATCACTCGATACACCCGCAAAGGCACGAACCATGGCCGATGAAATCACCCGCATCAGCGCTTCAAAACTCTCGCAGGCAATCAAAAGCCGAGACGTTTCTTGTGTCGAGGTGATGCAGGCATACCTTGAGCGAATTCATCGATATAACCCGCTCTATAACGCGATCGTTAGTCTGGTGGACGATTCAGAACTCCTCCGACAGGCGGAGGCAGCGGACAAAGCATTACTCAAGGGTGAGTACTGGGGATGGATGCACGGGATGCCCCATGCGATCAAAGATCTCGCGGATGCCCAAGGCTTAGTCAGCACCTACGGCTCACCCATTTTTGCTCAGAACGTGGCCATGGCAGACAGCCTCCCCGTTGCCCGAATTCGCGCCCAGGGGGCAATCTTCATCGGCAAAACCAATACCCCGGAGTTCGGCGCGGGTTCACAGACCTATAATGCGGTTTTTGGCGCGACTCGCTGCGCCTACAACCCGCATCTCACAGCAGGCGGCAGCAGCGGCGGTGCCGCAGTCGGCTTAGCAGCAGAGCTGTTACCCACTGCCGACGGCAGCGACATGATGGGTTCGTTGCGCAATCCGGCCGGCTACAACAATGTTATTGGCTTTCGGCCCAGTCAGGGCAGAGTACCCAGCCCTTCTGACGAATCCTCACTTTTCTACGAGCAGTTAGCGACTGACGGGCCGATGGGCCGAAATACGGAAGACACCATCCGGTTACTCTGCACGATGGCCGGCTATGATTCACGTGCGCCGCTCTCACTCCGCGACGAAATACCGGCTTACGAGGCATTCTCGCCGACGGCGCTTGAGAACATGCGTATTGGCTGGATGGGGGACTATCAAGGCTACCTACCGATGGAAGCGGGTGTCGCGTCCTTGTGTGAATCCGCACTGCAACAACTGACGCAACATGGCGCGACGCTGGAAGGCTGCATGCCGGACTTCGAGATGGCCCGACTCTGGCAAACCTGGCTGACGCTTCGTCATTGGGCGTGGAGCGCCGCAAAGCCACTCTACGACAACGCGCAAACCAAAGCGCTTTCGAAGCCGGAA
>JAYPXQ010000127.1:0-790 GCA_038135595.1 Halieaceae bacterium | reverse complement strand
CGCTGCCCCCAGCCCCAACATTCCCGTTCACAGCCGATATCCATTGGCCTGAGTCGATTGATGGCAAGGCGATGGACACCTATCACCGCTGGATGGAAGTCACCATTGGCGGCACATTGGCCGGGCTCCCGGTCGTGAGCCTGCCTGCAGGATTTGATGGGGACGGGCGTCCGATGGGCATACAGTTTATGGGGCCCATGGGAGCCGATCAAAAAGTGCTTGAGTTTGCGATGGCCTATGAAGCCGTGACTCAGCACCTACATCAGCGGCCAAAACTTGTGGAAAAACTGCACTAGGGGCCGCGAAACCCCTTCAGCAGCGCTGCAACGTTCTCACCTAACGCTGAGACCGCATACCCCCCCTCGAATACAAATACCGTGGGCAGCCCGATGGCTTCGATCTGCGCACCCACCGTGACGTAATCCTCGGTCTGCAAACAAAAGGATGAGATCGGATCGTCAACGAAAGTGTCCATCCCAACAGACACCACAAGGTAATCAGGCCCACACCCACCGATAAATTCAATGGCCTTGGATAAGGTCTCGCTCCACTCAGCATGAGCGGTGCCCGCAGGCAAAGGCAGATTCAAATTGAACCCATGTCCTTCGCCTTCTCCGACTTCGTCGGCGTGTCCGGCATAAAACGGGTACTCAAACTGCGGGTCTCCGTGAATGGATGCACAGACCACGTCACTGCGATCAAAAAAGATCTCCTGGGTGCCATTACCGTGGTGGTAGTCAATATCCAGAATGGCCACCCGCTTCGCGCCCGCATCCCTCAACCATTGTGC
>JAYPXQ010000126.1:0-5083 GCA_038135595.1 Halieaceae bacterium | reverse complement strand
ATGGCCGGTGGCGTCAGTATTCATTACCTCGAGAGCAAGCTGGAACACGAGCATTGAGCGAAGCCACCGAGTGGCAGGAGCTTCATTTCACGGCGCGTAAGCCCACCGTCGAACCCCTCGAGGAATGGCTGTTCGAGCACGGTGCACTCTCGGTGACTTTGGAGGATGAGGCAGATCAGCCGCTCCTCGAGCCAGGCCCGGGCGAAACCCCGTTGTGGGATTTGGTGCGCGTGACGGCCCTGTTTGAGGGTGAGCTTGACCTCACACATCTCCTCGCCGCAGTGCCGGGTGAATGGATTCTCGACCGGCCCGCCGCCGCCGTGCCCCTCGCCGACAGAGAGTGGACCCGAGAATGGGAGTCGCAGTTTCACCCCATGCAAATGGGCGCACGGCTCTGGATTTGCCCTAGCTGGACACCGCCACCTGACCCCGACGCCATCAATATTTTGCTCGACCCCGGGCTTGCCTTTGGCACCGGCACTCACCCGACGACTGCCATGTGTCTTCGGGCATTGGATGCGAACCTGGCATCAGGCACGCGTCTTGTTGATTACGGCTGCGGCTCCGGCATTCTGGGAATAGCCGCGGCGCGCTTGGGGGCAGTGTCGGTGTTGGGTGTCGACAATGATCCCCAGGCAATTCTCGCAAGCCACACCAATGCCGCGGCCAACGCCGTGACCCCCGCGCAATTTTCTGCCGTACTCCCCGATGATGCGCTTATTGCTACGTGGGCGGGGTCGGCGGACTGGGTAGTGGCCAACATTCTCGCCGGCCCTCTGGTGGCGCTTAAGCCCGTGCTGACCGGCCTGCTGATTCCAGGTGGTCGACTCACATTGGCCGGACTGCTGGAAAAACAAGCGAGGGAAGTGATTGAGGCTTACGCGCCAGAGGTGGTATTGGCGGTGGTCGATCAGCGCGAGGAGTGGGTGTTGCTGAGCGGCCACGCCGCCTGAGGGGCGTTTTAGTCGACGCAAGTGTCAGCGCGGACTAAGCCGAGGTAATCAGCCCTGCGCCAACAGTTCTCTCAGGTCGATCAGCGCCGCATTGGCTCTGGAGATATAGCTCGCCATGACCAATGAATGGTTGGCCCACAAGCCAAAGCCAGAGCCGTTAAGAATGATGGGGCTCCACACGGGTGCCTGCGCTGCCTCAAGCTCTCTGACGATTTGCCGCAAGCTGACCGTGGCATTTTTTTTCGCCAGCACGTCGGCAAAGTCGATTTCAGCGGCTTTGAGAAACTGGGTCAGTGCCCAGGCGGCGCCCCGGCTCTCATAAAAGATATCGTCGATTTCGCTCCAGGGAGTGCGGACGAGTATTTCATCCGGTGCGCTGGTGGATTGTGCCGCTGCCGCATCACCCGCCAAGTCTGTATTGATGCGCCGCTGTCCCACGCTGGCGGAGAGGCGTTGCGACAAACTGCCCAGCCGTTTCTCGATCATGCCGAGCCAGTGACTTAAATTATCGGCCCGGGCATAGAACTGCGCGCTCTTTTCACCGGTGATTGCCAGCCGCGACCGATACCGCTCCAAAAATCGTCCCGCGTCGCGATATTCGCTCTCCGAGGCAGGGAGTATCCAGCTATCAGATTGAAAGTTAATGCGCGGCTCTGCCAGCGTCAGATCGACGTCTTCCTTGGACTGGGACTGGGAGCGACTGAGGACTTCTCTCAGCGCACGCGCGAGATCGCGGCTTTGCACCAACACGCCGTATTCCCAGTTGGGCATATTGTCCAGCCAGACCCCCGGCGGGAAAACGTCGTTGTGTAGATAGCCACCGGGTTTTTCGAGGAGTGTGCGGATCGTCTCCTGCAGGGCCGACACCGTGACAGCGCCGGTCACCACGTCCTGCTCTGTGAGGGCGGCATACTGGGCTGCGTTTTGCCGGACATCAAAGGGGTCAGGCGTTTGGCTCCAATAGACACCCAACCCCGTGGCGAGCAACCCGTAGATCGCGGCAAAAACGCTGACCCATTTGCCCAGCGTGCGGGGGTCTGAATCCGAGTGGCTCGGCGTAAAGCGCTGCCACCACCGGGTATTGACCTCGGTAACCGGGGGTTCGCTACTACTATCGTTGTTCGGGTTGCTATCGGTCATCAGTGGTGGTGTCCGGAATCATGATGAGACGACCCTGGCGCGTCACGTCGCACGAGCGCCATGGTGCAAATGGCGGCATTGTCTTCGGTCACTGCACATAGCTCAACGGTCTCACCCTCCGCTGGTGCCTGCTCAAATTCCATCAGCATAATGTGGCGCCCCCCCGGGGAAAAAACCAGCGCCGCACCGGGCGCGAGTGGGGTGGCATCGATGGCTACCATGCGGCGCTGATCGCCGTCGGCGATAATATCGTGCATCTGGGCCTTGGCTCCCAGGCTGCTGGTGACGCCGGTAATCGTCAAGGGTGCGGCACCGTGGTGAACCAGTCGTCCGTACGCCGCGGCAACGGCCGCACCCGGAGGAACGCTTCTCACCCAGGCGTCTTCCCAGTGCGCACCCTGTTCCGCGGCAGTTAACGAAATCGGCAGTAGCGGCAGTAAAAGCAGCGGGAGAAAACGCGCGCTGAGGCTGAAAAACTCTGACCTACCCGTCATCAAAAAATCCATTTTCTTGCTCCAAGGTGCTGGCGATTGTCCAGCGGGTGTGTGCCGCACGCGCGGTGCGGTGATGGGCGTAAGGATATCAAGAACTGCGCGGCACACCACGCATAACCCGCGATGTGTTTAGCGCGCGACGGTATCCAACGCCTCGAGCACGGCGCCGGTTGTTAACAACTGGGGCAATACCAGCGGCGCCGCCCCCGGCACGCCGCTATAGAGTACGTACAGGGGAATGCCATTGCGTCCATGTGCGCGCACGAACTCGCCAATGAGCGGATCATAGTTGGTCCAGTCCGCCACCATGTAGGTGACACCGGCGTTGGCAAAAGCGGCGGTCATCTCATCGGTAAACAAGACCGCCTGCTCGTTGGCGAGGCAGGTGATACACCAGTCGGCGGTCACATCTACAAAAACCGGTTTCCCTTGCTCGCGCAGGGTCTCAAGAGACTCGGGTGACCAGCGCACAACACCTTCACGTTCAGGGCCGTCGAGGGCTGCGGGATCCCCTCGCACGGTTCCCAACACCATCGCGCAAATCAGCGATGCGATGCCAGCGAATCGCGCTGTTTGCCCGCCGCGTAACAGGGTGAGTCCGAGCGCCAGTAGCACCAGGCCCGCGGCGGCGGCGGCCATGGTGTCGACACCACTTTGTTTGCCCGCCACCCAAATCAACCATACCGAGGTCAGGTAGAGCGGAAATGCCATGAGCTGTTTTAGCGTCTCCATCCAGGCCCCGGGCTTGGGTAGCCAACGCCGCGCGGTTTGGCTCGAACTGATGGCCACCATTGGCGCAGCCATGCCCACACCCAGTGCGGCGAATACCGCCAGCGCATACTGGGGTGGCTGGGTAAGGGCGTAGCCCAGGGCGCTTCCCATAAAGGGGGCGGTGCAGGGGCTGGCCACCACCACGGCCAGCACGCCGGTAAAAAAACTGCCTTTACTGCCGGGTGCCGCGGCCAGGCCGGCGCCCAGATTCATCCAACGGCCGCCAAACAACACCATGCCCGACAGTGAGAATCCCATCAGCGCAAAACCGTAGGCCAACGCAATCACGAAGCCGGTAGACTGCAACTGGAAACCCCAGCCTACCCAGCGGCCTGCGCCTTGAAGTGCGATCAGCACACTGGCGATCAGCAGAAAGGAGCAGATGACCCCCGCTAAATAGGCAAGGCCATGGCGACGGTGTTCGGTGGGATCCCCGGTGGCAAAGCTCAAAACCTTGAGTGACAAAATGGGAAAAACGCAGGGCATGGCATTGAGAATCACGCCGCCCAGAAAGGCGAGCCCCAAAGCCAGGAGCAGGGTCATGTCGCTCGCGGGGGCGGTCGGTGCGGGCGCGGGTCGTCGATCAGCGGGAGCGCTTGAACCCGCGCTAACACTGCCCGAGCTTAGATCAATCGACAGCGTCTCTGTCTCTGGCGGGTAACACAGGCCGGCATCTGCGCAGCCTTGATAGGTGACCGCGACCGTCAGGCTTTCTGCGCCCTCGGGCAGGCGAACGGTCAGATCGGCAGCGTTGTAATAAACTTGTACCTCGCCAAAGAATTCATCGGTCTTGCTGAGCGCGGGTGGGAGGTCGATGGCCAGCGTAGCTGGCGTGTCCCCATTAAGCGACCTGACTTTAAAAGCGTGCTGATAGAGGTAGTAGCCGTCGGTAATTTGCCAGTAGAGCCGTAATGCGCCATCGCGGGTGAGGGCGCCATCCAATTGGTAAGCCTCGCGGACGGGCAAGAACTCGCTTTGCTGCTGCAGCGCCTCCGCCAGTGAGTTTTGGCTGTAGGCCTGTGGGCCCAGTGTTACCCCTGCCAGCAAGGTCAGTGCGACTACCGCCATCAGGCGACGGCAGCACGCATAAAGGGTGGCGTTCCCGCCAGTCATCTTCGGTTATTGCCGCCCGTAGCGGAGGCGTGTGCCATGATCCAGAGAGAGGCGAATTTCGTCGGGGCTCAGCGCTGCCGGAAAATAGACCCCTGACACCTTTGCATCCATCAGGCTCGCCCCTTCTAGATTGGTCTCGCGAAAGTCGATTCCACTCAGGTCACAATTGCGAAAATAGGCGTTGGAAAAGTCCAGCCCCCGCGCGTTCATTTTGCGCAGATCGCGTCCGCGATAGTCGCCGCCGGTGAGCTCGCTGGTGTCGAGTGAGTCACGGCTGGCATTGAAGCCGTCGATATCTTCCTGACGCAGCATTTGATAAAGCGGGTCAGGTTTGATTACCGGTTTGATTTCTTTGTCGTTCATGGGATTCCGTCTTTTTCTTTCACTGTAGCGCGTTTAGTCACCAAAAAACTGTCGGCGTAAATCGAGGCAGGCGTCCCGGTCGAGCCGCGGCCCAAAATATTTTACTACTTCCCCCGCAGCGAGGGTGGCAAATTCTGTTGCCCGCAAATCACTCTCCCCGCGCGACAGTGCGTATAGGAAAGCGCCAGCAAACATATCCCCGGCACCATTGGTGTTGACCGCTTTCACCGGTTGCGCGTTAGTGCGATG
>JAYPXQ010000125.1:0-5121 GCA_038135595.1 Halieaceae bacterium | reverse complement strand
TCGAAAATGGCGATAAGGCCAAAGTCACGCTGCGTTACCGCGGTCGTGAAATGGCGCATCAGGAAATTGGCATGGAGCTACTCAAGCGAGTAGAAGCTGATCTGATCGAGTTGGGCAGTGTCGAGCAGTTCCCGAAAATGGAAGGCCGGCAACTGACCATGGTTATTGCCCCCAAAAAACGGAGTTAGTGGCCCGTGAATGCCCTAACTTCCGGTTAATTCATCCACAGCCGGTATACCGGTCTGTGCCAATGCGGAGTAGTAGAGATGCCAAAAGCAAAAATTCACAGCGGGGCCGCGAAGCGGTTCAAGAAAACAGCGGGTGGTTATAAGCGCAAAAGCGCCTATAAGAGCCATATCCTGACCAAAATGACGACCAAGCGTAAGCGTCAGCTGCGTGGAACCTCAATGATTCATAAATCGGATGAGGTTTTGATCGATCGCATGCTGCGCGCCAAATAACGCTGAACTTCATCAGGAGAACTACTTATGCCTCGCGTAAAACGTGGAGTGACGGCGCACCGCCGACACAAAAAGATTTTAAAGCAAGCCAAAGGCTATTACGGAGCGCGATCGCGCGTATTCCGCGTGGCCAAACAAGCCGTGACCAAGGCAGGGCAATATGCCTATCGTGATCGACGTCAACGCAAACGCCAGTTCAGGGCGCTGTGGATTACTCGGATCAATGCCCAGTCACGAGCAAATGGCATGACCTATAGCCGCTTGATCAATGGCCTTAAGCGCGCCGAGATCGGGCTGGACCGTCGAGTATTGGCGGATCTGGCAGTGCACGACAAAGAAGCTTTCGCCGCTGTTGTCGAGCGCGCTCGAACAGCCTTGGCCGCCTGATCGTCATCCCCGAGATAGCGGTCGCTTGACTCAATAATGTGAAAGGGAGGCCATGGTCTCCCTTTTTCGTGTTGACACTGTCACTTGTGAATCCGCAACATCGAAACAATGCAAGCACTGGATGATTTAAAGAACGAAGCAACCGCAGCGATAGCGTCAGCGGTAGACGCGGCTGCGCTGGAAAAGTTGCGGGTCGAGTTATTGGGCAAAAAGGGCCGCGTCACTGATTTATTGAAGTCGTTGGGACAGCTCGACGCCGCAGAGCGCCCCAAAGCAGGTGCGGAGATCAACGCCGTAAAGCAATTGCTGAATAATGAGATCAGCGATCGCAAGCAGGTGCTCCAGAGTGCGGCAATCCGCGAGGAATTAGAGCGGGAACGCGTCGATGTGACCTTGCCAGGAAGAGTCGAGTTGATGGGTTCTCTGCACCCCATTACTCGCACCATTGAACGCATGGCAGATTTCTTTTCGCGTCTGGGTTTTCAGGTGGTTGAGGGGCCTGAGATTGAAGACGACTACCATAACTTCGAGGCGCTCAACATTCCGGCGCATCATCCCGCCAGAGCGATGCATGATACGTTTTATATTGATGACTCCCATGTCCTGCGCACCCATACCTCGGGGGTTCAAATTCGCACCATGGAAACTCGGGAGCCGCCTATCAGAGTGATTTGCCCCGGCAGGGTTTATCGTTGCGACTCCGATCTCACACATTCCCCCATGTTTCATCAGGTGGAGGGGTTGTTGATCGACGATGATGTGAGTTTCGGTCAGCTCAAGGGCATCATTCAGGATTTCTTGCACGCGTTCTTCGAGCAAGACGCGCTCTCAGTTCGATTTCGCCCCTCGTATTTTCCTTTTACGGAGCCCTCTGCTGAGGTCGACATTCAATGCGTGAAGTGTGCAGGGGAGGGATGCCGTGTTTGCAGTGGTACTGGATGGCTTGAGGTCATGGGCTGCGGCATGGTGCATCCTCGCGTGCTGGAGATGAGTGGAGTCGACACCGAGCGCTTTCAAGGTTTTGCCTTTGGCATGGGTGTGGAACGTCTGGCCATGCTGCGCTATGGGATCGGTGATCTTCGCCTGAACTTTGAAAATGACCTGCGCTTTTTGGCGCAGTTTCTCTGAGGTGTCGGCGTGATTCTCTCTGAAAACTGGTTGCGGGAATGGGTTAACCCCGACCTCGATACTGCCGAGCTCGCGCACCGGCTCACCATGGCGGGGCTCGAGGTAGACTCGGTGACGCCGCTGGCGGAAGGACTGAGCGGCGTGGTGGTGGCTGAGATTGTCTCGGCAGTACCCCACCCCGATGCGGACAAGCTCAGGGTGTGCCAGGTGAATACCGGTACTGAAACTGTGCAGATTGTTTGCGGCGCCCCAAATGCGGCAGAGGGATTGAGGGCGCCTTTGGCGCAGCCCGGCGCAACCTTGCCTGGGGGCATCAAGATCAAAAAGGCTAAGTTACGTGGCGTCGAGTCGCAGGGAATGCTCTGTTCGGCGGCGGAACTGACGTTGTCGGAGGATCATGACGGTTTGCTGGCTTTGGCGTCCGACGCGCCGGTGGGCACACCGATTGAGGTTTATCTCGACCTCAATGACACGCTCATTGAAGTCGGACTCACTCCGAATCGGGCGGACTGTCTGAGCGTGGCGGGTATGGCGAGAGATCTGGCGGCAGTGACCAACACTGCGCTGAAAACCCCGGAAATCGTGCCGATTGTGCCGTCCATAGATGACGCGTTCCCTGTGGAGGTAGCGTCTCCGTCAAAGTGCCCCCGCTATTTGGGGCGGGTCATCCGTAACGTCGATGTTGCCAGACCCACGCCGCTTTTTATGGTGGAGCGTCTCCGGCGAGCCGGTATCCGATCAATCGACGCGGTCGTGGATATCACCAATTATGTGATGCTGGAACTGGGGCAACCACTGCATGCCTTTGACCTCAACACGCTTGAGGATGGCATCGTGGTCAGGGAGGCCGCGGATGATGAGCGCATCGTGTTGCTCGATGGCGAGGAGCGCACCCTGAGCGAGGGAACTCTGGTGATCGCAGACCACCAAAAGGCGCTTGCCATGGCCGGTATTATGGGTGGCGAGGGCAGCGGCATTAGCCCCGACACCAAAGACCTCTTTTTGGAGGCCGCTTTCTTCACCCCTGAGCTCATAGCGGGCAAGGCGCGGCAGTATGGTCTGCACACGGATGCGTCCCATCGCTACGAGCGAGGCGTGGATCCCGAACTCGCCTACACTGCTATTGAGCGGGCGACTGCGCTGTTTCTCGAGTGGGTCGGCGGTGAGGCGGGGCCGGTTGTCGATGTGTCCTCTGAGGAGCACTTGCCTGGTCGGCCGGCGGTGGTCTTGCGGGGTTCGACCATTGAGCAAACGCTGGGTATCGAATTGCCCGAGACTGAAATACAGAGAATGTTTTCAGCCTTGGGCTTTGCCGTGACCGCCAACCCGGCGTCGCAAGAGTGGACCTGCACTGCCCCCAGTTGGCGCTTTGATATGGGGCGGGAAGCAGATCTCATTGAGGAGGTCGCTCGACTGCACGGCTTCGACAACATTCCCGCGCGGCCCCTGGGGGGCAATGCACCCGCGAGTGTAGAACCCGAAAGTCAGACACCTGTCTCGCTCCTCAAACATCGTCTGGTCGCAAGAGGCTTCAACGAGGCCATCACTTTCAGCTTCGTGAGCCCCGAGTTACAGCGAATCATGGATCCTGATCTGGATCCCATTGCACTGCGCAACCCGATCTCCGCTGATCTGGCCGTGATGAGGACGTCGCTGTTACCCGGTCTGTTGGCCGCGGCGGCACATAACGTTAAGCGTCAACGACCGCGAATTCGTTTATTTGAGACGGGATTGCGGTTTTTCCCCGACGCGGACTATCGGCAGCAGTCTGCCCTTGGTCTGCTGATATGCGGCTCGCGCTCTCCCGAGAGTTGGACCTCTGGTTCAGATGTGGTCGATTTTTATGACATGAAGGGAGAGGTGGAGGCGATGCTGGCGGGCGCCAAAGGCAACCTCGAGTTTCGTTCGACAGTAAGGCCAGGGCTTCACGATGGCCAGACCGCGGAGCTACTGCTCGATGGTGCTGTGGTCGGGGTGATGGGGCGGATTCATCCAGCCACAGCCAGTCAGCTGGACCTACCCCGACATGTTTATGTGGCGGAACTGGAGCTTGATGCTATTACTCCGCGCCGGGTGCCTGAGTTTCAGGAAATTTCCCGCTATCCGGAAACCCGGAGAGATCTTGCGGTTGTGGTTGATCGTGGAGTGCCCGCGACAGAGGTTTTGGCTGTTGCCCGATCGGCGGCGGGCCCCAGTGTCAGTGAAGCGCTGATTTTTGACGTGTATCAGGGCGAGGGTATCGCGAAAACAGAGAAAAGTTTGGCCATTGGTTTGACTTTCCGCGATCAAAGTCGCACCCTAACCGACGAAGAGATAAGTGAATCACTGGCTCAAGTGATTGTTTCTTTGCAGGAAAAATTGAGTGCCAAACTGCGGCACTGAAGAGTGATATGACCGCACTGACCAAATCTGAATTAGCCGACCGGCTACACGAGCGCCTTGGACTCAACAAGCGCGAGGCCAAGGAATTGGTTGAACAATTTTTCGAAGAAATTCGAATCTGTCTCGAGAACAATGAGCAGGTGAAGCTCTCGGGCTTCGGCAATTTTGATCTCCGCGACAAGCGCCAGCGTCCCGGCCGAAACCCCAAGACCGGGGAAGAGATACCTATCTCGGCGCGACGTGTGGTGACATTTAAGGCCGGACAAAAACTCAAGGCACGGGTTGATGTGAGTATGGGCGAAGAGGGAATGCTGGATGTTTGATGCGACTCACAACGATGAGCTCCCTGCGATTCCGGGCAAGCGGTATTTCACTATCGGAGAAGTCAGCGAGTTGTGTTCGGTCAAGCCCCATGTGCTGCGCTACTGGGAGCAGGAATTCCCTCAGCTGAGTCCGGTAAAGCGGCGCGGTAATCGCCGTTACTATCAGCGCGAGGACGTGGAACTGGTGAGGACCATTCGCAGCCTGCTGTATTCACAAGGCTACACCATCGGTGGCGCACGCCAGCGATTGAGTAATGAGCGACGAGAGCCCACACCCGTAGAAATACAGGCCGCAATTCGCGAGAGTCTTAGCGATCTGGAAAAAGCCCGCTCACTGCTCTCTTCTGTTTAAACCCCCACCAAATTTGGGTATGATCCGCGTCCGTTCGGGGCGTAGCGCAGTCTGGTAGCGCACCACACTGGGGGTGTGGTGGTCGCAG
>JAYPXQ010000124.1:0-5139 GCA_038135595.1 Halieaceae bacterium | reverse complement strand
GGCTCATCGATAAGGGGGTCAAATACGCGCGGGGTCAGCTTGAAGAACTTGAACAGCTCGCCGAGCTTGTTCATCTCAGCAACGGCGTCTTTGTGATCGCGGCCCTTGGCAGCAATCGCTTTCTCGGTCTTGGTGCACTGCCGCTTGAGCGCCGCGAACCGCTTCTTGGCTTCGACGGGGTCTGGACCCACGCTGGCTTCATCATCATCCTCGTTATCGGTGCCCGCCTCTTCAGCGGCAGCCGCCATCTCGGAGGCAGAAGGTACGTGTTCCGCAGGGTCGAGATAGCCGATCATGATGTCGATCAGCTTGCGCTCTTCCTTGGCGACCAGATCGTATTCGTTGCACAGCTGACGTACCACGTTGGGGTAGTGCGCCAGCGCGGCCATGAGTTCGCGGATGCCTTCCTCAATCCGCTTGGCGATGATGATCTCGCCTTCCCGGGTCAAGAGCTCCACGGTACCCATCTCGCGCATGTACATACGCACGGGGTCGGTGGTGCGGCCGGCTTCCTGCTCCACCGCCGCCAGCGCTGCCGCTGCTTCGGCCGCAGCAATCTCATCCGCAGAGCGATCGCCTTCTGCCATGAGCAATTCATCGGCATCGGGCGCCTGCTCGAACACCTGAATACCCATGTCGTTGATCATCTGAATGATGTCTTCAACCTGATCGGGGTCAGAGATGTCTTGCGGGAGGTGATCGTTGACCTCAGCGTAGGTCAGGTATCCCTGTTCTTTTCCCTTTGCAATCAGGGCTTTAAGTCGGGATTGCTGATGCACTCGGTCGGTCATGCGGGGCCTGCGTGGGTGTGGCAAAAAAAGGACCGCGGAGTATAACGACTTGGCGCGCTAATCACCAACCTGATTGGTGGCAAAATGCCAGCCACGATTACGCGCCGCAACCGCCATTTTTTCGACGCAAATCACCCGGTTGGGACCTCATTTTCATGCGTTAGCACGAGGAGATGCGAGCCGGGAGCAGCGGGCACAGAGTTGAGCAGCAGCGTGGGCTCGTGCTGGGCCAGTCTCGCCCGCCTGATGTGCCGGGGGGCGCTGGCAGGCCCCGGGCACTCAGTGTTTGCCAGAAAGCTTGCGGATTTCCTGGGTTAGCGAGAGCAAGGTTTGTTTTTCTTCGCTGGTGAGTTCGGCGTAGGGCTTCTTTTTCAGCGCCTCGACCTGCTGTCGCGCCGCATCCAGTGCGGGGTGGCGGCTCAATTTATCAATCAGAGCGATGCAGAGCGCTTCGAGCCCGGCGTCCTCCTCAACGGTCTCCCGTCCGGCGAGGGCGTTCAGAAAATCCCCTTCCGGGGTGCCAAACCAGAATCCGAGCAGCGCTGCCGTGGTCACCTCGGGATAGCGGCCAATGTGTGCCACCACCTCGTAAAGTAGCGCTTCATCACGATGGCCTTCTGGCTTTAACACCGCCTCGGGCACGTGGCCAACCAAAGCAGGTTTGAGCACCAGTATCCCCAACAGGCGATGCACTGGGTTGAAAGAGCTGGGCGACAGGCTCTCCTCGAGTGAAGTCTCCGGTGGCATCTCAGCCTCGGGCGGCGGTTCGTCCGGGTCAATGGGGGGCGGCCCTTCATCCAGCCCAGTGATGTCAGCCGAGGTATCGCTCTCGGGCGCTTGTCGCGGCGCGGGCGGGGGTTGCAGGCGCTTGAGGCTGTCGACATCGATGCCGGTTTTATCAGCCAGCGCCTGATACATGAGTGTTTTGAATACCCCCTCGGGTAAGCGATGCAGATGCGGCGCTGCTAGCTTGGAGAACCGTGCCCGTCCATCCATGCTCTCCAGATCAAGGCCCTCCGCTAGATGGTTAAACAGGAACGTCTCCAGCGGGTCGGCGTGGTCGAAGAGATTCTCCAGATACGCTTTGCCCTTGGCCCGCACTACCGTGTCGGGGTCCTCGCCCTCGGGCAAAAACAGAAACTTGGCCTGGCGGCCATCCTGCATCGCGGGCAGCGTGGCCTCGAGGCCTCTGAACGCCGCTTTGCGTCCGGCCTCATCGCCGTCAAAGCAAAACACCACCTCGGGGACGAAGCGAAACAGCCGCTCGAGGTGGGTCTCGCTGGTCGATGTGCCGAGGGTGGCCACGGCATAGGGGATGCCGAACTGGGCTAAGGCAATCACGTCCATGTAGCCCTCGACCACCACAATGCGCTCGAGTCGCCGCGGATGTTTGCGTGCCTGCCAGAGCCCGTAGAGCTCCCGGGACTTTTGGAATACGAGTGTTTCGGGAGAGTTCAGGTACTTGGGTTTGTCATCTCCCAGCACTCGCCCGCCAAAAGCAATCACACGGCCGCGCTGATCCTGAATGGGAAATATCACCCGCTCGCGAAAGCGGTCGTAAGTGCGCCCCTTGTCGTTTTTCACCAACATGCCCGAGCGCATGAGTAAATCCTGCGCGCTGTCATCGCTGCCATTGGCCTGCAGCAGGTTGTCCCACCCCGGCGGAGCAAAGCCAATGCGAAAATCCCGCGCGATCTCCCCGGTGAGGCCACGGCCTTTGAGGTAGTTCACCACTTTGTGGCGCTCGGGGTGCTGGCGCAGCGCGCCCTCGTAAAATTTGCTCGCGCGCTCCAATGCTTCATAAAGCGGTTTGTTTTGATCCCGGGGTGCCTCACGACCTTCCCGCGGGTCTTCTTGAGGAATTTCTAGGCCTACCGATTGGGCGAGGCCTTCCACGGCCTCGCGAAAATCGAGGCGCTCGTAATCCATGACAAAGCCCAGCGCATTGCCGCCCGCACCGCAGCCAAAGCAGTAGTAAAACTGGCGTTCGGGGTTCACCGAAAACGAGGGGGTGCGCTCGTCGTGAAAGGGGCAGCAGGCGGAATAGTTTTTGCCCGCTTTTTTGAGTTTTACGCGACGATCAATAACCTCGACGATGTCGAGTCGGTCCAGCAGGTCGTCGAGAAAGGCTTGTGGGAGTCTTGCCACGGTTTGGTCGTCGGAGTCGCTCGTTCACGAGCAGTGCCGTCAGCAGCCCGTGGGGTTAATCGGTTGATGCATAGGCGGGCAGTGTGACCGGCTGACTGGGGGAGGGCAAGCATTCGCCTTAAAAGGCAGAGCTGAAAACAGAAAGACCCAATTGAGAGACCGATGGTGGATAACAGTACTCGAATTTTTGCCGCCCGAGGCTATGCGCTTTGTCGAGTGACTCGGCCTAGTCGGGGAAACGATGTGGCGTCGGCCCCGTTGCGATCCGACGGTGCGGATCCGGGCGTTGTGCTGAGATGACGGAGCTCAGGCGCCTAGCTTAGCCTTGACCCGCTTGGAAACTTCACCCATGTCGGCCCGACCCTGCAGTTGGGGCTTCAGTTTGCCCATGAGGGCACCCATTGCCGCCATGCCCTCGGCATCAATGCCCGCCAGCGCGTCATCAATCATAGCGTCGACCTCTTCAGCGGAGAGCTGTGCGGGGAGGAAAGTTTGGATGATCGCGATCTCGGCGTCTTCCTGATCGGCCAGCTCGGGGCGCTCAGCATCCCGGTACTGCTTGGCGGAGTCGCGGCGTTGCTTGACCATTTTGTCCATGATGGACAGGGCGCGGTCGTCATCGATCTCGATGCGCTCGTCGACTTCAACGCGTTTGAATTCAGCTTGGATCAAGCGGATGGTCGCGAGGGTTTGTTTCTCACGGGCTTTCATGGCGGCTTTCATGGCCGCCTTGACTTGTTCTACCAGTGAGGGAGCGTCACTCATGGGGTTGGCAATCGCTCAGGTAATCGAGCGTGCGCGGCGCGCTTTTAGTAGAGACGCTGACGCTTGCGGTTTTCGCGCAACACCTTTTTGGCGTGGCGCTTGACGGCCGCTGCGGCGGCGCGCTTGCGAATCGTGGTGGGCTTCTCGTAGTGCTCACGCTTCCGCACCTCGGCAATGAGGCCGGCTTTTTCGCAAGAGCGCTTGAAGCGACGCAACGCAACGTCGAAGGGCTCGTTTTCTTTAACCTTAATCGAAGGCATTCATCTGTCCTGTGGTCTAAAAACCGCGCCAACTGGCCGCGGACCCGTTTTGAGGGCGCGCAGTATAGGCGCGAAGGCATCATTTTGCAAAGCACAACGCCGTGTGAGTTTTTGCTCCTTTTTTGGCGCCCAAACAGCTAGGTACCGCGCCAATCTGCAGGTAATTACCCCGAGTTTGCCTGTACTATGCGCCCACAGGAGCTCCTGGGCTCCGCGTTGGTGGGATGGCCGCCGTGATGCCCATAAAAAGGGGTGTGGGCGAAGTCGCTGATTCAGGGCCACCGTCCGCTCAGACGGAAGGGGCGGCCTCCACCGGTAAACCAAGTAAATGAAAGAGTAATGGCATGCGGGTACTGGGTATAGAAACCAGCTGTGACGAGACGGGGGTGGCGCTCTACGACACCGAGCGTGGCCTGCTCGCGGACGCGCTTTACTCGCAGGTGGAGATTCACGCCGAGTACGGGGGCGTGGTCCCGGAGCTTGCGAGTCGGGACCATGTGCGCAAGACCCTGCCGCTCATTGAGCAAGTGCTCTCAGAGGCGGAGATCGACCGCACCGAGATCGACGGCGTGGCGTACACCGCGGGCCCGGGTTTGGTGGGCGCCCTGATGGTAGGTGCGACCCTGGGGCGCGCGATCGCAGCGGGCCTCGGTGTGCCGTGCCTGGGAGTGCATCACATGGAGGGCCATTTACTGGCCCCCATGTTGGGGGAACGCCTCGGTGAGCGGGTACCGGACTACCCCTTTGTCGCGCTGTTGGTCTCGGGCGGCCATACCCAGTTGGTGCGGGTCGATGGTCTCGGCCAGTACAGTTTGATGGGCGAGTCACTGGATGATGCCGCTGGCGAAGCCTTTGACAAGACGGCAAAGATGCTCGGTTTGCCTTACCCCGGCGGCCCCCACGTCGCGCGACTTGCCGAGCAGGGTGATCCTTCGCGTTTTGATTTTCCTCGCCCCATGATCAAGCAAGGGGGGCTCGATTTCAGCTTTTCGGGGCTGAAGACCCACACCCTCACCACGGTGAGAGCCTGTGAGGCTGCGGGTGCGCTGAGCGAGCAGGATAAAGCCGATATCGCCCGGGCGTTTGAATCGGCGGTGGTGGATACGCTGGTGATCAAATGCCGGCGTGCCCTCAAACAGGAGGGCCTCAAGCGCCTGGTGATGGCCGGGGGGGTG
>JAYPXQ010000123.1:0-5252 GCA_038135595.1 Halieaceae bacterium | reverse complement strand
TCGGTACAGGAGGGCTCGACGGTGATGGAAGAAGACGCGGCACGCCCGCCCGAGAATCAGTGGGACCTCGGTGCATTGATGCACGCTGTGGCGGGCATATCGGCCATCGTACTCGGCGGATTGATGTACAGCCGGATGTGGGCGCGGGATCTTTTCAGCGTGCTTATGGTCGTCTCTGCAGTGAGTGCGATTTATTTTTCCTGGCGGCACGATGCCTGGGTCAGGGGGCATTGGTTGGCGATGCTGCCGGTTATCGGCATTGCTCTTGGATACGGCGGATGGCCCCCCGGCTTCACGCTGGCCTATGTTGCACTATGGCTTGCGTTTATTCACTTCGTCATACGCGGCATACAGTCCCGGCAGTCATCGGACTCCCCTAGCAAGAAAAGGGAAGAGCAAC
This sequence comes from Halieaceae bacterium, assembly GCA_038135595.1. Classification (GTDB taxonomy): domain Bacteria; phylum Pseudomonadota; class Gammaproteobacteria; order Pseudomonadales; family Halieaceae; genus Luminiphilus. The sequence goes on along the minus strand of JAYPXQ010000123.1, from coordinate 4,852 downwards.
ATCCCGTGCAAAAGAGGAGCGCTCCATGAGTACTACCGTAAAGGCTTTTTACCGAGCTGTTCAGGAAGGCGACGTGGCCGCATTAGAAGGCCTCATTGATGATGGGTTCTGTTTAATCTGCCCAACCCGGGATCACGTGTTATCTGGGGTTTACGAGGGGAAAGCGCGCTTTTTTAACGACGTGCTGCCTCGGGTATTTGGCTGTGTGAACCCCGAAGAAATCGCTTTTTGTCAGGCGCATCAGATTGTGGTGGAAGCCGGAGAAGTCGTTGTTGCCATGGCCCAGAACGCCGGTTTGGCCAAGTCGGGGGAGCGTTACGATCAAATTTACCTGCACGTATTTAAGGTTCGCGCGGGAAAAATTGTTGCACTCATTGAGGGCTTTGATACGGCGCTGGCGAATCGCGCGCTGTGGCAAAGTGGTGACCCGCTGGTCCCGGATCATTTGCCCGCGCTCTCTAATCTCGCCCAGTTCCAACAGGCATGATGCGATGCCAAGCCGTGCTCCGGACCTCGAATGCTGCGGGTTATCTGCCTGACAAAATCAACATGAGCCGGTGTAGCAGGATTGAGCGACGGAAAGCACCCATCAGGGGGCGCGCAATTCCTCCAGGCGCATGCTGAGCCACTGGGCAGCGGGGGCTTGGTCGCCGTCGCAAATCATCCAATAGATCTCGCCGGTCCATGAGCTCTTGGTTGCCAAGCGCTCGATAAACGCCTCGGCAGAATCGGCGTAGCGCTTGCCGCGGGTGTATTTGAGTTCAAGATGCTCGGCCGCAGTGGCAGCCGAGTACCGTTTGCCGTTGCGATCAAACTCACAGTGACTATCAGCGACTGCCTGAATTAACCACCGTATCTCGGTTTCGGCAGCGGTTTCTGCCTGCACTGTGGTGGCGTTCGACGTCGCGAACAAGACCAGGATTGGCAAAACGCGGATCACGGGTCTGTCTGCTCTAAAGTGGCAAACAGCGGGTTGTGGTCAGAGGTGCTGACTGGCCTCGCCTCTGTTGAACGCCAAGTTAAGCCCCGGACATAGAGGTGATCCAGCGGGTTGCCAAAAGTGGTAGTGCGATGGTCGGGGGAGAATGGCACGGGGGTCAGCTGCAGCTCAGCGGCGAGCTGCTCAACCGCGCGCAGGCGCCGCTCGCTCCAAGTATTGAAATCACCGCCCAATATGATGGGTCCCGGATGCGGTCGCATGAGCGCAGCGATCGCTTCAAGCTGGGTTGAATAGGCCTCAATCCCAAAGCTGAAGTTGACGCCGTGCAGGTTAATGGCAAGCAGAGTGTCTCTGCTGTCATGCAGGGGATAAAGGGTGACGCTGGTGGCTTTGGGCGTCCTTAGCCAAGGTTCAGTCGCAGTGATATTGCAGTGCACGAGGTGAGGCACTCGCGCCAAGGTCAGCACGCCCGTTTCGATTTGGTTCTGTACATAGCCCCGAACGAATGCTTCATAGAGTGACTGCTCAACCACCGTCTGATTTTTTTTAAGGGGCACCGCCTCCTGCAAAAAGATCAGGTCTGAGCCCCTGGCAAATTCGGCAAACGCAGTGATCAGGTCAGGGTGCTGGGCCTTTTCCACGTTCCAGTTGAGCAGAGAGAAAGGCGACTTCAGGCCGTGCGCGGCGTCGTCGCGGCTGCGGGCCGTGGCCAACGCTTCCAGGCAGTCTTCTGATGGGTTTGTCGTAACAGTCTGCAATTCTGGCTGAGTCGCTGGGCCCTCATTTGCCTGACTATGAGTCATCCCCCAGTAAAGCGGAGTTGTGATCCACAAAGAGATAAAAAAGAGCCGCAGCCGGCGCCAGTGAATTGAGGGGGGCGACGTCATGTCGGCGATCTTCAGGGGGTCTGTTGCGTACCCCGAATCACCAGCTCATGGCGGGTGATCTTCCACCCGGCACCCGTGCGGACAAAATCGGTCAGGTAAGTCGCCCATAGGGTAAATAGGGCGCCTTCGCCGTCTTTTAAGACGTGAAGCGCCTGCACATCGGTGCGGGCAGAGGCGGTATCGCCCGATACAGTGGCCAGTTGTGGGCTCATGAGGTGTTGGGTGGCAGAGAACGCCTCAAGCTGGCTCTCTACAGAAGCCACCCACGTATCGGCGCCCGTTATGGTGCTCTCACCGAAACCCACGATTTCCACATCGTCTGCAAAGCAGGCGCGGTAGCGAGGCATGTCTCTGTCGTCGACGGCGGCTGCGTAGCTCAGCATCACGTCCTGAAGTTGTCTGCGATCGTCGGTGTCACTCATGTCTGGCTTTGCCCCGGGCGTCAAAGTACGCCGTTGATGTAATCATCGATACGCTCGTGGTAGCGGCTGATGCGCCGCTCCTGCCCTGACAAATAGGCCCCTTTGAATCCCCTTGAGCGAATACCACGCTGTTGTGTTACGAAGACCGCTACGTCGTCCTCTATCGCGGGTCCGATAGAGTCCTCGCCGCAGGTCAACCACTTCACCGGCACATCACCCTCACCATCTCCTGTGAGGGACTCCGTGGCGCTCGCGCCATCGTCGAGATCTGCCGCGACGCTGGCCGGACTGGCATACCACCAGTTGTCAAAAAGACACTGCTCGGGGTCAGTCGGGTGCGGTCTCGCCCTCAGGAAATGGAACCCGTCAGCCCACAGAGACACCGCAAAATTAGGGAACACCGTGTAGTGAAACGCGTCTGTCAGCTGCTCGACAGGCACAGCTTCGTAGTGGTTATAACCTTTTTCTCTGCCCAGCTCGCGCTTGGCGCATTGCAAGGCCTCACGGGTCGCCTCTGGCCGTCCTTTGAACTCAGCCGGATCCAGCTGCCAGTATGCAAGTAGCGCAGCCAGCGGCTCCATGATGTTGCCATCAGCATCGGTGATGCCGGCCCCGTAGCCCCCTTTCATTACCATACGGGCGTGACCTTCATTAGCCAGGTCAAACCGGGTTTCCTTGAAGTAAGTATTGATGCCGCCAGCGATGGCGGTTCGATCCGTCGAGGGCGTCGCACCCATGTGCACCGTGGGTACATGATAGGACTCATTGAAGTTGTCCAGCACAACTTTCCAGTTACAGGGCAGCCACATGCTGTTGGCCATGGTCCGTCGCCAGCTGTCCACTTCTCGAGCTGTCCATTCATCCCAAATTGGACCCAGATACTCGCGCAGGGGGCCGCAATCGGGGTCCATATTGACCCAAATAAAACCGGCAAAAGACTCACAGCGGAGCTCAGCTAACGCCAGCTTGCCGCAGGGGTTGCCCTGAGGGAAATCTTCCTTGTCTGGCGCGAATTGCAGCTCGCCATCAGGTCGGAATGCCCAGCTGTGATAGCGACAGACAAAACGTCGCGGATTGCTGCCCTTGGCTTCGTCTACCAAAGGATTACCGCGGTGTTGACAGACGTTGTAGAACGCCTTGATGCTGTGATCCTGCTGACGGACCATCAGCACTTCCTCGCGGCCCACGGGCTCCATCTGCCAGTCTCCCGGATTGGGGATCTCAGCTTCTCGGCCCAGTAATAGCCAGACCCGTGTCCACATGCCCTCCCATTCCTGCTCCATGAACTCACGAGAGGTGTAGCGGGTGCCAGACAGGTCATGGCCGCGAATCGTCTGTTCTGGCCAAGAGTCCAGTTGAGGGATGGGCGCATTCATCGATCGGACCTCCATAATTGCGATGCTGAGCCAACGAGCAACGACATCTTACCCGTCTCGCCGCAAAACAGTAGGTTGCCAGCGCCAAATCGGGGCCAAGTTTCGGCGCTCTCCACTGCACCACGTTCAGGTCGGGCGTCATAAGTGGTGGACATATCGCTGCGAGCAGCGGAGAAAGGGTGCGCTAGTCAAACCATAACTAGCATGCCGTGGGTGGTTACCAGCCAAACATGGCCGTTTGATGTCCGAAATAGCACATGCCAATAAAGGCGATAATTGCGCAGATGAGGGCCAGCCACTCGAGGCCGGGGGCCACATTAGCATTCCTCGCCAGCCCCAGATCACCCGCGAGGCCAATAACCCACATCAGGGTGCAGCCCCAGAATCCGAGTAGTAACCAGCTCATTGACCAGGCGACCGACGTATTGACCTCACAGTTTGTGAGTGCGCTCCAGCAACAACAGCGGTGATTGCCATGTAGCGGCGTCGAGACTGACCAGTAGCCATAGTGTCGCCGGGATCGCCCAAACCAAATTATCCATGCCCAATGCCTCTTCAGGTCAGTTCGAGAGATGTACGCGACTGGGGGCACCTCAGATTTTATGTGCTGGGGTGTCCGGGGAGACCGAGTGGCCATTGCGGCGAGTCGGACCCTTACACCGCCGCACGGGAAACAAAAGCCAGCCCACAATTCGATTCAAGAATACGTTGTAAAGTGTCATTTTTACGGGAAAAATTACTGCAACGCTTTATTGATCTGGCTTGATCGGCCTCCTATCTTGGGTGCTCCACAGCTGAGAACCCCTAGATATAGGGGTTGGGTTAGAGGCGGACAATGAGCTCAGACAGGGTAGCTACAGGTAGTCCTCGCACGCGAAAGACACTGATCGCGCTGGGTCTGCTGCTCTCAGCGGTGATGGTGTCGATCTCCGGTTGCGCCCCGAGAGACGGCAACGGATTACTGGCCCAAACACGGTGTGCCCAGCTCGGTGATACCACCTTGGCGAGCGGCGGCGAGTTGCTAACCCTCGTAAATCACATCAGAGCACGCTTGGGGCTGCCCGATTTTGTCGGTTCCTGGGAATTTGCCCGAGATGCGCTCTATCTGGGTATGTGTCTGGATTTGCTAACAACAGACGCCATCGCCTTCATCGAGCGTTACGAAAGGGCATTGGTCGACTCGATCAGCGACACGCCCCGTGCCGTCAAGGCCTTGGTGGTAGCGAT
>JAYPXQ010000122.1:0-5476 GCA_038135595.1 Halieaceae bacterium | reverse complement strand
ATGCAGATTGGAGATCCGGTCCAAAGCATCGTTCTTGGAGAGGTGACGGAGTCCCAGCACGAGGATTATCCGGTGGGCACGCTGGTGAGTGCCAGAACCGCATGGGAAGAGAGCAGTGTTCTTGATGGTAACGATCTATGCTCTCCGCTCACGGTTTCCCCGGAAATACCCCTTCACCAGTACATGGGGATTCTCGGCCCCACCGGCATGACCGCATGGATCGGGCTCTTCAAGATCGGCCAGCCGTCTGCCGGAGAAACGCTCGTGGTAAGCGCCGCGGGTGGCGCCGTGGGGACCGTCGTTGGCCAGCTGGCGAAGGCAACCGGATGCCGTGTCATCGGACTCACCAGCAGTCGTTCGAAAGCCGATTGGCTGGAGCAAACCGTCGGCTATGACGCGGTGATAGACCGAGAAACCCAGCCGGATTTGGCTACCGCGCTGAGGACAGCCGCCCCGGAGGGCATTGATATTTTCTTCGACAATGTCGGCGGCGAGGCTTTGGATACCGCCATGGGTCAGCTGCGCGAAAATGCCCGTCTGGTGCTTTGCGGCGCGATTTCTCAGTATGAGAGCGCCATTCAGCCGTTGACCAATAGCTGGGAGCTCATCACCAAGCGCGCGCGGATGGAGGGCTTTATGTTTTCTGATTATTTCGAGTCCTTTCCGGAAATCGGAGCTGATCTCTATCATCGGCTAGAGGACGGGCAGTTGAAGAGTTTTGATGCACTCTATGAAGGTATTGAGCAAACGCCCCGCGCATTTTGCGACATGATGCATGGGGTTTCGCGAGGAAAATGCCTGGTGGTGTTGGATTAAGAGATGCCGACGCAATTAAAAGATGTGCCGGATGCGCTGCTGAGCGATTTTGATATCGTGGCGGATACCGGTCTGGCGGAAGATCCACAACAGCGACTGTTGGAGGCGCTGGTTCGGGATCCGCGCGATATTGTTTACACCCCCCATAACGGCGGCCACTGGCTGGTCACTTCCCATGAACTGGGTCGAGAGATTCTCAGCAATGCTGAGCTCTTTGGGTCTTTCCCGATCGGCATTCCCGCCAACATGGAGCAACGTCCCCGACTCATTCCACTTGAGAGTGCCGCGGCCGAGCATCGGCGGTACCGCCGCTTGCTGCTGCCAATTTTTGAGCCGGACGCGGTGCAGCGATTGCAAACCGGCGCCGAGACGTTGGCGGCGCAAGTACTGGATGAGGTGTTACCCCAGGGGGAGTTCGACTTTTTGTGGAAAGTCGCTAAGCCGATCTCAATGGGGCTTTTTGTTAACCAACTGGGCTTGGAGCCCGAGAGACTGGACGATTTTTACGCCTGGGAGACTGGATTTTACCGGGCGCCGACCATGGAAGAGCGTGTGCAGTGCGGCGAAAACATCGGTGGCTACCTGTTTGAAGTCGTTAAGCAGCACGTCGCATCGCCCAAAGATGACATCGTCAGTATGTTGCTCGATGTTGAAGTTGAAGGTGAAAAACTCTCGCTCGAGGAAGTGCATGCCATTTGCTACCTCCTGTTCCTCGCGAGCATTGATACGGTCGCGACCATGCTGAGCTTTATCATTCGTCATCTTGCCCGAGATCCGGTGTTGTTTGATGCGTTGAAAGCAGCGCCAGAAAAAATCGCCGATTCGGTCGACGAATTCATGCGTATGCACGCGTTTATCAACCTCAATCGGATCTGCGAACGAGATATTGAATTTCATGGCGTCCAGTTTCGCGCCGGTGACAACATAGTTGTGCCTAGCTTCGTGACGGATCGGGACGACCGTGTGTTTGCAGACCCCGACACCTTTAATCCTGAGCGCAGTAAGCGCGAGCGCAATCAACACCACGCCTTTGGCGCTGGCGCGCATAAATGTATCGGCTTGCACGTCGCCAAAATGGAGGTGCGGGTGGTGTTGGAGGCGCTGTTTGAGCGCGTCAACTCCCTGTCGTTGGTATCGGAGGCGGCGGTGGTTGGCCATGGCGGAACCACGATGGGGCTCGATACGATCCCGATTCGAGTGACTTAGAAGATTTTTGAAGTTGGCAAATATTGCTGCGGCGGGTAAAGCGGTGGAATAGATGGATCAGCCTAACAAAATTTCACGTCGACAGGCCTTGGGTGGCGCGCTGGCGGGTAGCGCCGCGCTGTCGCTGGGCACGACTGCCCGAGCAAATAGCGACCGCGAGCGAGACGACTGGGACTACGAGGCCGATATTGTCTGTATCGGGTCGGGCGCAGCGGCGATGTCAGCCGCTACCACCGCGGCAGTTGAAAACGCCTCGGTGATTGTTCTCGAGAAGGCACCCGTGCTGGGGGGAACGACCGCGAAGTCTGGTGCTGTCTTCTGGATTCCCAATCACTATGGTTTGAAGGCGCGCGGTGTCACTGATGAGCGAGAAGATTGCATTCGGTTTTTATGTCGCTATGCGTTCCCGACGCTCTACGCACCCGACGCGGAGCATTTTGGGCTCTCTGCCTTTGACTACTCGCGTATCGCTGCGTTTTACGATAACGGCGCCGAGGCCGTCGACTTCATTCGCGAGCACCAGATTTTTGGTTTGAAAGAGTGGCGAATGTGGGGTCTCGACGAGCCCGCTGTCGATTATCTCGAGCACATCCCCGAAAATCGGACACCCACGGGCCGACCGCTCGCTGCAGTAGATGCGGACGGCGTATTTTGCTGGGGTTGGGGCATGATTGAACAAATGGCGGCTTTTCTTACCGCTCGCAACGTGCCGATTCTTACCGAACACGCGGTCAATGATCTGGTGATCGACGAGGCCGGCTGCGTTGTTGGGGTAGTGGCGGCTGCGCCACAGAGGACGGTTCGTGTGCGCGCAAAAAAGGCTGTGATATTTGGTACTGGTGGGTATGCGCATAACACGGATATGTTGCAGCGCTATCAGGAAGTCTTTGCCTACGGATCCTGCGCCCAGCTCTCTGCGCAGGGTGATTTTATTCCGCTCGCCCAAAAAGCAGGGGCGCAATTCGGCAATTTACACGGTGCCTGGCGGTGTGCCGTGGTGTTGGAGCAGGCGCTTGAGAATCGTTCCGTGGGTACTGGCATGTTTGTCCCGCCCGGAGACGCCATGGTATTGGTCAATCGCTATGGCCGGCGATTTGTGAATGAGCATCGTAACTACAACGACCGCAGTCGCAGTCACAATACGTTTGACCCGACGAGGGGAGACTTTCCCAACGAGTTTCAGTTCATGATCTATGATCATCGTACTGCCACGATTGTGGGTGCCGATACGGGTCAGCCCCCGATCACGCCCAACGAGCCCTATGTGATCTCGGCTGACAGCCTTGCAGCGCTGGCAGACAAGATTCGCGAGCGCGTAGAGCAACTCTCCGACAGAATCGGCGGCTACGCCTTGGATCCCGGTTTCTCCGAGCGCCTCGGGAAAACCGTGGCGGAGTTCAATCAATTTGCGGTGCAGGGTAAGGATGAGGATTTCAGTCGCGGTGATCAGCCCTACGACGTGGCGTGGCATCGGTTGTGGGGATTGTTCAAGCACACCGAGCAGTATCCGGATAACCCGTTCCCCAATCCGACCCTGCACCCGCTGAGCGATGAAGGCCCGTACTACGCCATCATTTTGGCGCCGGGCGTGCTCGACACCAACGGTGGTCCCATGACTGATGCCAGCGCGCGTATTGTCGATGAGCAACTGCAGCCGATACCGGGTTTATACGGTGCGGGTAACTGTATTTGCGCGCCGACGCGAAATGCGTATGCGGGGGCGGGCGGTACCATCGGTCCGGCGCTGACATACGGATACATCGCGGCGAGGCATGCGCTCGGCCTATCGGGCGCCGCCTGATGCCCACGGCTTTGTGGCCAGTCGCAATAGGCCTTTGCTGGATTGTGTTGGCGACGTCCGTCGCTGCCGATGACAAGGTGTCTTTCGCCACGGATTTGATGCCGACGCTCAAGGCACGTTGTGCGGTTTGCCATATGACAGGCGGTGAGCCCGGGGGTATGGCGTTAACCCCAGATACAGCCTGGGCTGACTTGGTGGGGCGTGACGCCATGGGACTGTCGTCGATGAAGCGTGTGAATCCCGGTGAGCCGCAGTCGAGTTATCTCATGCACAAGCTCTGGGGAAGCCACCGTGAGGTCGGCGGCAATGGATCCCGAATGCCGCTGCATCAACCGCCCCTATCCGCCGCGGTTCTCGGCGATTTTGAGACATGGATTCAGGCCGGCGCGGCGAACAATTAAGTGGCACCAGCGTTTTGCCTTTAAGTCGTTAGTGCAACGGCTGACGCCTTGGACTGTCGCCGCTTTTAAACTGCGACAATGGTTTTGCCAAAGTTTTCTCCGGCAAATAAGTCCGCGAAGGCTTTGCCGACGCTTTCGATACCCTCAAGGCGATATTCCGGGGATTGAATCAAGCCGTCGCGAAGCCATTTCGAGAGTTGCTCCCGTGCCTCTTCATAACGGTCATGTCGAAAGTGGGTCATAAAGCCCTGCACCGAGATTTCTTTAGTAATCAGATCAAACAGATTATTGGGTCCATGGGGCGTCACGCCGTAACCTGAAATCGCGCCGCATAACACCATTCTGCCGCGGTGGTTCATGTTACTGATCGCCGCTTCAAGGGTTTGTCCGCCGACGTTATCGAAGAAAACATCGACGCCGTTGGGACAGACATCGCGAATCGCCTCTGCGAGAGGCCTATCAGTCGCCCGGATCACGGCCGCGTCATAGCCGAGCGTAGAGCAAATCCAATCCGCCTTAGCAGCCGAGCCGACAATCCCGACCACAGTGGCCCCCGATAACTTGGCAATCTGCCCCGCGATACTCCCCACCGCACCTCCGGCGCCGCTGATGAGCACACAATCGGTGGGGGTGGGCTTACAGATATCAGTCATACCAAAATAGCCAGACATACCGGTGTCACCCAAGACCCCCATGTACGCACTGGGATTGAACTCCAGTTCATCGGGCAGTCGGGCGATAAAATCGGTGCCGTCACTCAAACTGTGGGTTTGCCAGGCAAAGCGAGCCATAAGTCGGTCGCCGGGTTTGTACTCGGGGTGCAGGGATGTCACCACCTCGGCGAGTACCAGGCCCATGACGGGCTCATTCAGTGCCATGGCTGGCAACACTTCGTCACCCGAGTCCTCATTCATCCAGTTGCGGAACCCGGCGTCTAGGGAGATAAAGTCATTGCGGGTCAGGAAATACCCCGCTTGGACTTCCGGGAGAGGCTGTTCGACTAGCGCGAAGTCGGACGCTTTGGGGTTTCCGACGGGGCGCCGCGCCAACACCACGGATCGCATCATCTTAGGTCTCCTCGGGTCGAGCGGACGAGGTGGGTTGTGTCGCTAAGCACTAAAGCTTCCTCGGCACCCTGCTGCGGTCATTGCGAGTCACTAACCCGCCAGTTCCGGGTTTTTTTCGAAACCTGCGGTGTTGGTGTCGGCGGGGAGCCAATCTCTGGCGGTGCTGGTCCAGCAAGTGGTTTCCA
>JAYPXQ010000121.1:2721-5544 GCA_038135595.1 Halieaceae bacterium | reverse complement strand
GCGTGGTAGGTGTCACCGAGCTCTAGCGCAATAGCCCCCTGCAGGTGATGCCCCGGGTAGGTCTCGTGATGCAGCGTGGCGAGTTGATTGGAGCGCGAGCGCCCGGTGGGGTCGACCACCGCAATATAAAAAATACCCGGGCGAGTGCCGTCCTCAGAGGAGGAGTGGTACTCCCCCGAACCGCTCTCCGCGAACTCGGGGTAGGGCTTTACCAAGACGTCTGCCTTGGGCAGAACGCCAAAGGCCTCGGGCATCGCCGCCCTAGCGGCCACCAGCCCGTCGATCGAGTACTGCAGCACGTCGTCCTCGGTCGCAAAGGTATAGGCCGGTTCTTCATTAATATGGCGCAAAAATGCGGTGATATCGCCGCCGCCAAAATGCGCGTCGAGGGTGATGCGCATTTCGTTGCGGATATGCGCCACTTGTTGCCGACCCAGCGCCTGAATTTCGTCTGCCGGCACAGCCTTGGTCACAAAGAAGCGAATGCGGGCGGGGTAGCATTGTTCGCCATTGGGGTTCGCGGTAACCGAGAGAGTTTCGCGCGCCTGGGGAATGTACTCCTGCTCGATAAAGTTGGCGTAGCGAGTGAGTGCTGGCGCAATTTGTGCCTCGTAAAGTGCGACGACGGCGGCGGCAAAGGCGGGGTCGTCACTGCGACGGGCGGGGCCAAGAAAGATGCTGTCCTCGCCGATCAACGCACGAATTTGCGTCGGCACCGCGTTGACCGTGACGCGGGGGGCGCTGTAGCCCAGCTCGAGTCCCAGTTTCAGGTTGGCGATTTCGTTGTCGATGTAACTGGCAACCTCACCGAGCCGTGACAGCGCCTGCTGGTGGAGATCCGGGGTGCCCAGGGGTTGTACATCAAACACAAAGGGTAACTCGGTATGCCAGCTGGTCGCGGCGGCCGCTTGCCAGAGCTCGTCACGGCACACGCGATAACCCACCGAAGCCTCGAGCTGTTCTTTGAGCAAGCCATAGCTTACCCAATCCCGGGACCCCACTGCTGTCGGAGGCTCGATGGCATTGAGGCGGGCGAGAAAGGCGTCTTCCTGTGCCGCCCACGCTGCCAGCGCCGCCAGGGAATTATCGGGCAGATGATCATGTCGCGCCCCGGCGATGGAGTAATACGTGCCCATCAATGGGTCCTGTTTCATCATGGCGGCGAGGTAGTCGTCGGCGAGGATCTCGATGGCGCTTTGTGCGGGCGGTGGGGGCGGATTACAGGCGCTGAGAAGCAGTGGCAGTGCGAGCACCAGAAGAGCGCGTGTGGCATGCATGGCGTTACCTGACTGAGATGGGTTTTCAGCGTGCATTATGCGCTCGGTGACTCCGCGAAAGGAACGCGTGTTAGCGCGATGATGTGCCGGTATCCTCAACCACTGATGGGCCAGTGGGTGCTAGCGCATGCGATTCTGCCCGTGACAAAACGATACCAGCCGGCTGAGTTCAGCAAGGGGCTTGCCGCTTTGCTCACGCAGGCCATTAAAGTAGGCCTGAGCAGCCTTTAGGGCGCGCTGGCTGTTGATTCCCGAGTCGACAATCTTGTGGCTCCGTAAAAAACCCTCTACATCCTGGGTGAGTAAAAACGTATCCACGCCGAGCGTGCGCAGGGCATAGGGCCCGGTGTTGCCCCCGAGACGGCTACCCTGCTTTTTGAGATGCAGCCACAAACCGATCACGTCATCCTCGGGCCACTCGGCAATAAACTCGCCGTAAGCGCGTTTTTCGCGCCGCTCGGTGGCGTCGATCATCAGTGCGTTTTCGCGAATGGTTTTAACCTTGTTGAAGTTGCGAATAATCGCCGGGTCCTGCGCCTTACGCTCGAGCATGTCGTCGGGCATCATCAACAAGCGTTCAATGTCAAACTCCCAGAAGAGTTCTTCGAACTGGGGCCATTTTTTATCCACCACCCGCCACACAAAGCCTGACTGAAATATCTTGCGGGTGTACTCGGCGAGGTAACGATCCGACCCGAGCTTTTGCAAGTGCTTTTTGTTTGCGGTTTTGGGCAGCAGTGCCTTGAGGGCTTTTTCGCCGCCTTTGCGCTCGCAGGCGTGTTGATAGATAAAGTCGTAGTCGGGTTTTGCCATGGGGGTAGTGTAGCGGCTGGTGTTTCGTTCGTCGTGGGCGGTGAATCGTAAGTCAATTGTGGTTAGGACAGGCTCTACATCTGCTTCTGTCTGTCAAAGACGGCAGGGGCAAAGTTTAACGAATGCTTCGATCCGGTTTTGCGCCAGTGACACAACCCGCTTGGGGCATTCTGCCGTGCTCAAGTGAAATTCACGGTGCACTCACCAATGCCCTCTACCGTGACGGTCATGACATCGCCGGCGGTAACGGGCTCGAGTGGTACGAGGCTGCCCGACAAAATAATGTCTCCGGCGTCTAGCGTGATACCGAATTGCCCCAATGTGTTGGCCAGCCAGGTCACACAGTTGACCGGACTGCCCATGGCTGCTGCACCCTTGCCGGTGGAGATGACCTCGCCGTTTTTTGTGACCACCATGCTGCAAGTCGACAGGTCGAGTTTATAGGGGTCCACTGCGGCTGATTCGTTGACTGTGAACAGCCCACAGGACGCGTTGTCGGCAACCGTATCCTGGATCTTGATTTTCCAGTCCTCGATTCGCGAGTCGACCACTTCAAAACAGGGTAGTACGGCTTCCGTCGCGGCTAATACGTCTGCGTTACTGATGCCGGGGCCGCTCAGGTCCTTTTTCAGAAGAAAAGCCAACTCGCCTTCTGCACGAGGTTGAATCAGGGTTTTCGAGATGGGCATTTCGTTGTCATAGCGCATGGCGTCGGTCAAAAAGCCGAAATCGG
>JAYPXQ010000121.1:0-2711 GCA_038135595.1 Halieaceae bacterium | reverse complement strand
GCTGACGCACGTCCAGCATGTCCATTACGGCGTCGCTGGTTACGCCAATTTTCTTACCGATCACTTTCTCGCCGCTGTCGAGTCGATTTTGTAGCATTCGCAAAGATATTTGATAGGCGTCTTCTATAGTGATTGAGGGATGGCTGGTGGTAAGCGGGGCTATGGTTCGCCGCTCCCTGAGTGCGGTGTATAGCGCGTCACCCAGCGTATGAATCGTCGTCTGATTCATGATGTCTCCTGACTGTTTGAATGCGAACCCGAAGAAATACGAATCGGAGTTGGAGCGAATATAGTGAAGTTCCAAGCAAAGTTCGAGCGAACGCCGCCGGCGCGGACGGTGGCCGATTGTTTAGCGTCGCCCATTGAGTAACCACTTTAGAGAGAGCGAGGCGCCTAGCGGTTTATACAGCATTACGCAACGTCCGCATAAAATTGTAAGGTGGGGGCGCACAGCGATGGCTAAATGAGAAGATCTGACCGTCGGGTCGGGAGGAATTGACTGTGAATAAAATCAAATGTGCATTGATCGGGTCGGGCAATATTGGCACCGACCTGATGTACAAACTTAAGCGGAGTCCGGTATTGGAGCCGGTCTGGATGATTGGCATTGATCCCGAGTCAGAGGGTCTCTCTCGGGCGCGAGATATGGGGCTCAAAACCACGGCTGAGGGTGTCGACGATGTGCTGCCACACTTGGCTGCTGATGGCGTCCAGATCGCATTCGATGCAACCTCAGCCTACGTGCATAAAGAGAACTCCAACAAAATGAATGCGCATGGCGTGTTTATGGTTGACCTCACTCCCGCGGCAATTGGTCCTCTCTGCGTGCCTCCGGTTAATCTGGATGAACTCGCTGAAACCATGAACGTCAATATGATTTCATGTGCAGGACAGGCGACCATTCCTATTGTTTACGGCGTCAGTCGCGTTCAGTCCGTCGACTACGCAGAAATTATTGCCAGCCTGGCGTCCAAGTCTATTGGGCCGGGAACCCGAGCTAATCTTGACGAGTTCACCTACACCACTTCCAGTGCTGTCTGCGAGGTGGGGGGTGCTCGACGGGGTAAGGCGCTGTGCATTATCAATCCCGCCGAGCCGCCCATGATCATGCGCAACACGATTTATTGCATGACCGATGACGAGCCCGATCAGAAGCGCATCACCGAGTCGCTGTTGGAGATGATCGGCAAGGTGGAGCAATACGTGCCGGGCTATAAGCTGGTAAACGGCCCCGTGTTTGAAGGTAACAAAGTCGGTGTGTTTATGGAGGTGGCCGGGCTGGGAGATTATCTGCCGACGTACGCGGGCAACCTCGACATCATGACAGCGGCAGCGTGCCGCACTGCAGAAATGTACGCTGAGAAAATTCTCAGTGGCGAACTGAAATTGCTTGCGGAGGCCGTATGAGTAAGTCAGATCTTGCGGGACGAAAAGTCCTATGCCATGACATGTGCCTGCGCGATGGCATGCACGCCAAGCGCGAGCAGATTTCGACAGAGCAGATGGCGAGCTTTGCCGCGGCGATGGAGAAAGCCAACGTACCCATGATTCAGGTCAGCCACGGTGCTGGCTTGGGGGGCAATTCGTTGCAGCATGGGTTTGCCCCCCACGCCAACGAAGAGTACTGGGATGCCGTTGCGCCCGTGTTGGATAAAACCATCATGTCAGTGCTGTTGATTCCCGGCCTGGGCACCATGAATGAGCTGCGCTCCGCCCACGCGCACGGGGTGCGCAGTGTGCACGTGGCCACCCACAGCACCGAAGCCGATACCTCTCCCCAGCATATTGCCTGTGGTCGAGAGCTGGGCATGGATACTTCGGGTTTCTTGATGATGGCGCACCTGAACACGCCTCAGGGCCTGGCAGAAGAAGCCAAGAAGATGGAGTCGTACGGGGCGCAAACGGTGTACGTCACCGACTCCGCGGGCTACATGCTCCCGGAGGATGTGACCGAGTACGTGACGGCACTCCGCGACACGCTGGAAGACGGTACAGAGATTGGTTTTCATGGCCACAATAACCTGGGCATGGGGATCGCCAACTCAATTGCCGCAGTTCGCGCCGGTGCGTCCCGCATCGATTGTTCAGTCGCCGGTTTGGGCGCGGGCGCTGGCAACACGCCGCTCGAGGCATTTGTTGCTGTTTGCGACCGGATGGGCATTGAAACCGGGTGCGATATGTTCGGCCTGATGGATATGGCTGAAGAGCTGGTTTTTCCTATGATGGATCACATTGTTCGTATCGACCGTTCTTCGCTCACTCTGGGCTATGCGGGGGTGTACTCCACCTTCTTGCTGCACGCCAACCGATTGGGTGCCAAGTACGGCATTGAGCCTCGCGATATCCTGTTGGAGCTGGGCCGTAAGAAAATGATCGGTGGTCAGGAAGACATGATCGAAGATACCGCCTTAACGATGTTGAAAGCGCGCGAGTCTGAGTCGGCAGCCTGACTGAGACAGTCGTTTTCGTGGACGCCACTGCTGAAGCGGGTTCTCACTACTTGAGATCGCTTCGCTTCAGATAGGTCTAGACCAGCCCTTCCTCAACGAGGTCTCCACGGCCTGGCAAATAAGCGTTGGATTCGCCCCACTTAACGGGGCGAGTCGGCGATAATACGCTTCCCGCCGCGCGAGTGCGGGGCCACTCAGACATCACCCCTGATGGATAAACCCACCTGCACTATGGAGCGGTATGCGCAGCCAGGCGTTCAG
>JAYPXQ010000120.1:0-5560 GCA_038135595.1 Halieaceae bacterium | reverse complement strand
GAGCAGTCGGTAGCGAGCCATAACCTTGGAGTGAGTTGGGGCGCAAAAAATACCGCATGCTGCCCGGTACCCGAGGCTACCTCTAGGACTGTACCCGTGCCGGGCAGGTGGGCCCGCAACACGGACAATAGTGGCTCTCTATTGCGGTCGGTCGCGGGCGCAAACCTTTTGGTCATGGCCGGTATAACCCGCTGCGGAGAAATAACCCGGGCGCCATCATATCGGATGATACAAAAGCGCAGCCGTCCGCGTTGCAGCACCGATTGCTAACGCGATGCTCCTGGGTACGCGCTTTTTCAATCGCCCCCCGCCAGAAAAATAGCGGCGGTGGGTATCAGCAGCACCAAACCGCCTAAAACCAATACCAGTACCGCTACTCGGCCGCGCCATTTGGATTGATTGCTGTTGGGTCCCGGAGAAGAGTCGTCTGCCATTATTTCACCTCGCGCTATGGCAACGATGATGCGAGCCCGCAGGCTACGGTGCAATACCCGACGTCAACCATTGCCCGAAGCGTTCTTTGTTACGAGCGCTTTGTCACATTTTGATAGGCGCGCCAATGTGGATCCATGGGAAAAACCGTCTACACTCGAAAGTCGATTGAGCGAACCATGGCTAACAGGAGGCCCCCATGTTGACGAGAATCAGATTGCCCATCGTGCTCTTGATGTGGGCCACCACTGGCAGTGCCTTCGCCAATGTGGTTGTCGATATGTCGCAGGTCGCAGACTACACCCAATATCAGACCGACCTGCAGCAATGCGAAGGGTTGGCGGTACAAAACCAGCCCAATGCACCACAACGCGAGAGCGTTGCCGGTACCGCAGTGAGAGGCGCAGCGGTGGGTGCCGCCGCTGGCGCAGTCAGTGGCGGGTCGGGCTCAAAGGCGGCGAAGAAAGGTGCCGGTGCCGGCGTCATCCTGGCCGCAGGACGGAATAGCCGTGAGCGACGCGAAGCGAGCGCCAATGCCACCGCGCAAAAGGATCAAATCGTCAAGAATTGCATGCGCGGCCGAGGCTATAACGTATTGAACTAGCCACAACTGCGCGCCCGAAAGCACGCTATAAGGCGAGCTCTTTATACGCCTCAGTAAAAGCCGCCACCGCTTTGTCGAGATCTTCGCGAGTGTGCCCTGCCGATATCTGAACCCGAATGCGCGCTTTTCCCTGCGGCACAACAGGATAGAAAAAGCCGATGGCGTAGATGCCCAAAGCTAAGAGCCGCTCTGACATCTGCTGTGCCACCACCGCATCTCCCAGCATCACGGGCACAATGGGATGATCCCCCTCGGGCACCGCAAACCCATGAGCCTGCATTTGCTCACGAAAGTATCGGGTATTGTCATGGAGCCGGTCGCGGAGCGCGGTCGACGCCTCGAGCATGTCGAGCACCTTTAGAGACGCCGCGCAAATGGCAGGCGTCAAGGTATTGGAAAACAAATAGGGGCGGGACCGCTGACGGAGAATGTCGATGATTTCCTGTCGACCCGCAGTGAAGCCACCGGAGCCGCCACCCAGCGCTTTACCAAAGGTGCCGGTGATGATGTCGACGCGATCCATGACGCCACGGTACTCATGTACCCCCCGACCCTGATCGCCCATGAAGCCCGTCGCGTGGCAATCATCGTGATGCACCATCGCACCATACTCATCGGCGAGGTCGCAAATAGCGTCCAACTGCGCAATGGTGCCGTCCATTGAGAAGACACCATCGGTAGTAATCAAAATGCGCCGCGCGCCAGCGTCGCGGGCCTCTCGCAACTTGGCCGCGAGATCTCCCATGTCGTTGTTCTTGTAGCGATACCGTGCGGCTTTACACAGCCGCACACCGTCGATAATCGAGGCGTGGTTAAGCTCATCTGAAATCACTGCGTCGTCAGGGCCCAGAATGGTCTCGAACAGCCCGGTATTCGCATCAAAACAGGCGGCGTACAGGATCGTGTCTTCCATGCCAAGGAAGCGACTCACCCGCTGCTCCAGCGTTTTATGAATCCCCTGTGTACCACAGATGAAACGCACCGACGCGGCGCCAAAACCCCATTCCTGCAAACTGTCGCTCGCGGCCTGCATCACCTCGGCATTATTCGCCAACCCCAAATAATTGTTCGCGCACATGTTGACGACGTTGGCGCCGCCCTCAAGGGTTATGTCATTTTTCTGCTCAGAGGCAATCACCCGCTCGGTTTTCCACAAACCGGCGGCCTTGATCTCCGCTATTTCATCGGCATAACTCTGCTTGGCCAGGTGATAACTCATGTCAGTCCTTCCAATCGAGAATGATTTTGCCCGACTGGCCGGAGCGCATAATGTCAAAACCCTGTTGAAACTCGGTGTAGTGGAACCGATGGGTAATCACGCGCTCGATGGGCAATCCGCTCTGCACCATCATCACCATCTTGTACCAGGTCTCGTACATCTCACGGCCGTAGATGCCCTTGATGTTGAGACCTTTAAACACGACGTCGGTCCATGATATGCCGGTGTCGTCTGGCATTAAGCCGAGCATGGCGATGTTGCCGCCATTAATCATTTTGCTCAGGACATCGCGGAAAGCCGCAGGAGAACCGGACATCTCCAAACAAACGTCAAAGCCTTCGAGTATGCCGAGACTCTCCATAAAATTGCGGGTGATTTCCTGCTTGGCAACGTTGATAGGCTTCACCTTGGGGACGATGCGTTTGGCAAGGTCTAGCCGGTACTCATTTACATCCGTGAGGATCACATTACGCGCGCCGCAGTGCCCGGCCACCATCGCCGCCATGATGCCGATCGGGCCAGCTCCGGTGATGATGACGTCCTCACCGACCATGTTGAAAGAGAGCGCGGTATGACCCGCGTTGCCGTAGGGATCAAAAATGCTCAGCAAATCAGTGGGGATATAAACGTTGGGGCGAAACACGTTGGTCGCCGGGATGACCAGATACTCCGCAAAGGCGCCGTCACGGTTCACCCCGACGCCCTGCGTATTGGGACACAGGTGTAGTCGCCCCGCCAAACAGTTACGGCAGCGACCGCAGACCACGTGACCTTCGCCTGAGACAATGTCACCCACCTGCAAACCGGTCACGTTGGCACCGAGCTCCACAATCTCGCCCGCGTACTCATGCCCGGCGACCATAGGCACGGGAATGGTTTTTTGGGCCCACTCGTCCCAGTTGTAGATATGAACATCGGTCCCGCAAATGGCAGTTTTATGGATCTTGATCAGGACTTCGTTGCCACCCACCTCGGGAATGGGTACGTCCTCAAGCCAAAGACCTTCCTGGGCATGTTTTTTAACTAGGGCTTTCATGGCACAAGCCATCCAATATCAGTGGTTTACTGGCCTTTTTATGCGCGATTCGCGCTTTTGGATGTATCCGGCACACATTTTTATGGCTTAACCGGACCCCGCGCGCGTGACACAAGACCTCGTTGCCACTTGTCGTTGCTATTGCGGCTCGATCATAAGGTACTGAACGGTCGTATCCCCCACATTGAGTGCCTCATGCCAGGCGACACCGCCACTGGTGAAATAGCTGCCCGAGGCGATCTCGACGGTCCGCACGCCGGCTTTGTCAGTGACTTGCATAACCCCTCCGGACACCGCATAGCCAAAATGCGGGGGATGGAAGTGCCGCTCATGCCCCACGCCGGGCGGAAAGGTACAGCGCAGAACACGGAGGTTCTCTGCCGCGTGGAGCCGCTCGCACACAGGCTCACCTTGCCATCCGGCCGCCAGTGGATCGGGCAACGACTCCGCCAAGAGCGCTGCAGAAACGCAAAAACCGCCAATTGCGCCGGACAAAATCGTCAGCAAGTATCGCGTATGACGTGTTCTCAGGGGAGAGGTTCGCACCGGGGTATCGCACTCCTGTTAGTCGCGCTACATTCGGAGAGAGGGTATAACTCCAAACAGCCAAAAAATAGTCAAAACCGACGTGACATCGAGGCCGCGTTAGGTCGGAACATCGAGGTGCACATAATGAAACCGCTCGAAGGGATTACCGTGGTCGAGTTCTCGACCATGATCACAGCGGCGCTGGCGAGCATGATGCTGGCTGAACAGGGCGCGAGAGTAATCAAGGTAGAGCCAACCGATGCCGGTGATCCCATGCGCTACATCGGCGCGCGCAAGGGAGGGATTTCATCGCTATTCGCAGGCTGCAACCGGGGCAAAGAGTCCATTGCTATCGACCTCAAGTCAGAGGCAGGTCAGCAGGTGATTCAGGGAATGGCGCCCGAGGTAGATGTGATCATCCACAACTTTCGCCCCGGCACTAGGGACGCTTTGCATCTGGGTATAGACGCGATGCTCACCTTAAATCCACGACTGATCTATACCGCTATTTCGGGTTTTGGTACTGAGGGACCACTGCGTCGTGCCCCAGCCTATGACCCCGTTATTCAGGCTCACGCAGGCATGACGGCCACCCAGGGCGGTGACGGCACGCCGCGGTTTATCCGGTCACTGCTGTGCGACAAGATTACCGCTTATACCGCCTGCCAGGCGGTAACCAGCGCACTGTTTGCGCGGGAGCGCACCGGCGAGGGTCAGCACATCGACCTCTCCATGCTGGATGCCGGTTTGTTCTTTATGTTTCCGGATGGATTCCAAAACCATGCGCTACTCGATGATGATGTTATCCCCGGTGGCATGCTGATCGATATTCTCTATGAGCTCACTTTGACTAAAGACGGTGGTATCACTATCGCGGCGGGCAATCAGGAAATGCAGGGCAGAATGCTGAAGGCAATAGGCATGCTGCATCTGTTGCAG
This sequence comes from Halieaceae bacterium, assembly GCA_038135595.1. Classification (GTDB taxonomy): domain Bacteria; phylum Pseudomonadota; class Gammaproteobacteria; order Pseudomonadales; family Halieaceae; genus Luminiphilus. The sequence goes on along the minus strand of JAYPXQ010000120.1, from coordinate 802 downwards.
GATGAGCGCTTTAACACCATGAAAAAGCTGGTGGAGAACCTTGCCGTATTCCGAGAGGCTGTCGCAGACAAGTGCCTTGAGTACACCAGCGAAGAATTGCTCGACCTACTGCGCAACGCCGAGGTGCCGTGCGCCAAGTGTCTGACCCGCGACGAGGTACTCGCTCAAGAGCAACTTAAAGCCAACGACAGCGTAGAGGTCATCGATCACCCGCTGCTCGGACAACTGCGAATTGTGAAGTCACCACCCCGCTTTGGTGGAGAGCGTTTGGCACCGTCGCGCCCCACCCCAGAGCATGGTGAGAACACCGATGCCGTATTGAAAAGCTTCAATCACGATGAGAAGGCAATCGCGGCGTTGAGGACCGCCGGGGTCATCGCCTAATCAACACGCGATGGGCGCCACATTGTTAGGGGCCTTGACGTCGTAGCAATCGGGCTAACCGGGCATGGGTTCTCATCATGCTGTGGTGGGAGCGGGAGCGGCCCTAAACCGCCATCCCGTCGCGGTTTTTAAAGATCAAATACGGACGTGATCATGTCGCGATAGGCTTCGGGACCTGCGACTGAATAGGGTCCACGAAAACCATACCAACCCACCGAACCCGTCGCGTCGATCGCTGTAGCGAGGGTAAAGAAATTCGACTCCTCCCAAGCAGTGAGCCAACCCAAGGTCAAAACCGTCGTGGCGACACCTTGAGCAATACTTTCAGCCGCCGTGACCCTCTGACCGTCGGTAACCATAAAGATCACCACCTGATTCTCGGCCAATCCCAGAGCGGCAAGCTCTTTCGCGTGCAACT
>JAYPXQ010000119.1:0-5672 GCA_038135595.1 Halieaceae bacterium | reverse complement strand
CAGACCGACTACCTGCCGGCAGCCCGCGCTCCCGGCATCGGTTCGCTCTCGGGAGGAAAACAGCTATATGCCCGGCTGGCGAGACACTACACCACCACTGATTTGACCCCCGACGAAATCCATGAGATCGGTCTGGGCGAGGTTGCGCGGATCCGTGGAGAGATGCGCGCCGTCATTAAAGAGGTGGGATTCGAGGGCGATATCGCCGCATTCAACGCCTTTTTACGCACCGATCCCCAGTTTTACTACGATAGTGCCGAGGCGCTGCTGGAAGGCTATCAAGCCGTTTCCAAACGCCTCGATCCGGGTTTGGTGAAATTATTCGGAAAACTCCCCCGTGCGCCCTATGGTGTGCGCCCCATACCTGAGGAAGAGGCGCCGGACACCACTACCGCCTATTACATGCGCCCCGCAGCAGACGGCAGTCGTCCGGGTTGGTACTACGTCAACCTTTATCAACCCGAGGTGCGTCCCAAGTTTGAAATGGAGGTATTGAGTGTTCACGAGAGCGTACCCGGGCATCACTTGCAAATAGCCCTTGCCCAGGAACTAACCGGTCTCCCCGAATTTCGACGCAACAGCGGATTTACGGCTTTTATCGAGGGCTGGGGACTGTATTCAGAGCGCCTAGGCTACGACATGGGGCTCTATACTGACCCCTACTCGCGCTACGGGCAGTTGGTCTACGACATGTGGCGCGCAGTGCGACTCGTTGTCGATACGGGGATGCATTACTTCGGCTGGAGCCGACAGCGCGCCATCGACTATTTTCTCGACAACGCCGCCAAAACCGAGGCAGACATCGTCAATGAGATCGATCGCTACATTGGCTGGCCCGGGCAGGCGCTGGCCTACAAGATCGGTCAGTTAAAGATGCTAGAGCTGAGGCAGGAGGCAGAGAATGCATTGGGCGAGGCATTTGATATTCGTGCTTTTCACGATCAGCTTCTGGGAGCTGGCGCGACCCCACTCGATGTACTCGAGGTCCGCATGGACCAGTGGTTAGCACAGCAACTAGACGAGAACCGATCCGCGGCCTCACTGACGCAGTAGCCCCTTGGGTCTTCCCGGGCGGTGCAGGCCAAACCGGCCCCGGGCGGCGAGGCCCCAATATAAAATCGAGATCAGGCCAGCTCGGTCAGCGTCTCGGACAGGGCACCCACCAGCGAGGACATTTGCTCTCGCTTCATGACAAAGTGAGGCGCGAGCTGAATAGTGTCTCCACCATAACGCACGAGAAACCCCTTCTCCCACATTCGCATGGCGATTTCAAAAGGTCTTCGCATCGGCTCGCCCGGGTACGCCTCGAGGGTCAACGCCCCCGCAAATCCGAAATTCCTGACATCGGCAACATGGGGTTTATCGGCAACGCTGTCGTGGAGCAATGCCTCCCAATAGGGGGCTTCTGTCGCCACACGCGTGGGCAAATTGTCCCGCGTCAGCACCTCGAGCGCGGCCAGTCCTGCGGCACAGGCGACCGGATGCCCCGAGTAGGTATACCCGTGGGCGAACTCCAGCGCATAGTCGGGTCCGCCGTTGGCCATAAAAGTGTCATAGATCTCCCGGGTCGCCACTACAGCACCCATGGGGATAGCACCATTGGTAATTTGCTTGGCGAGGTTCAAAATGTCGGGGGTCACGCCGAATGCTTCTGCGCCTGTATTGGCGCCACAGCGACCAAGGCCGGTGATCACTTCGTCAAAAATCAGCAATATATCGTTGGCGTCGCACAAATCCCGCAATCGCTGCAGGTAGCCGACAGGCGGCGGTATGACGCCGGCTGAGCCGGCCATGGGCTCCACGATGACAGCAGCAATCGTCGAGGCATCATGCAAGGCAATGAGCTCCGCCAGTTCGTCGGCCAAATGCGCCCCAGATGAGGGCATGCCTCGGCAAAAGGCATTCTCGGCTAACAGGGTATGCCGCAGGTGATCGACTTCCAGCGAGGGGCCAAAGGGCTTGCGGTTAGCACCGATACCACCGACAGCCGTGCCACCGTAATTCACGCCGTGATAGCCTTTTTGACGACCGATGAAACGTGTTTTTGAAGGTTGACCCTTGAGACGCCAGAAGGCGCGGGCCATTTTTAAAGAGGTATCGGCAGACTCGGAGCCGGAATTTGTGAAGAACACATAATCCAGTGAACCCGGCATCAGGTGCCGCAACTTGTCGGCCAACTGAAACGCAGTCGGATGCCCAAACTGGAACGGCGGGCAAAAATCCAGCGCCTCGATTTGCTCAGCCACGGCTTTCGACACTTCTGGGTGGCCGTGCCCCAAACCTGATGTCCACAAACCGGAGTGACCATCGAGAATCCGTCTGCCCTGATCATCCGTAAACCACACATCCTTTGCCGCTACGATGATGCGGGGATCACGCTTGAACTGTCGGTTGCCGGTATAAGGCATCCAATAGGCGTCGAGGGGGACATGCTGTGACATGGGTTCTCCTTTGATTGGAAGCAGTGTAAACCCGACAGACATGAGGCACACTCCCCAAATCGGGTAGGCAATTCATCACGACAACGCACTGCGAATTCGCACGTGATTCAAAGACAAGGAGTAGCTAAATGAAAAAAATGACTCTCGCGGGCGCCCTGACGGGGCTCATCTGGCTATCGGCGCCGTCAATGGCCCATATCGAGCAGACTGAGCCATTCCAGTCATTACGGCAATCTTATTTTGCGCTATTGGGAATGACCTTTGCCCCTATGGGCGACATGGTCAAAGGCAAGATTGAATGGGACGACGCGCGCTTCACGAGCTGGGCAAATGACCTTCATCACGCCGCACAGTTTGGCGTCGAGCGAGGCTTCGCGCCGGGCAGCGAAACCGGAACGACACGCGCCAAACCCGAGATTTGGTCAAATATGGACGATTTCCAAAGCAAGCTGGATGATTTTCGAGCCGCAGCGGCCCAGCTAGCTGAAACCGCAGCCCAGGGCGATTCCGCCGCGAGTCGAGAACAATTTGTTGCCACAGGCGGCACCTGCAAGGCCTGTCACGACGAGTACAAGGCAAAAGACTATTTGTATTAACCGCATCGCAGCGGGCGCGGTTTATCCATTATTCTAGTAGTAACTGGGGGCTTGCGGCGCCAGCGCAATCAACCCCCAAAGGCCCAGCGCTAATACCACCATGATCAGTAGCGCGACCCACATTGGCTTTGGCGGCGCGGAAGCCACCTTATACTCGGCCCTACCGCGCCACATCGCCTGAATCAGGGGTTGACGCCGTCGCCATTGGTACCAAGCGACCGCCAGCAAATGAAGTGCAACCAGCACTTGCAGCAGCTGCCAGTTAATCAAGTGCCACTCTGTCAGGGTACCCGAGCGCTCGCCTGCCCAGTACGCAAATGGTCCCTCAAAGAGCACATCGTCGCGGCTGAACAACCCGGAGCCGCCTTGCAATAGTAATAGCACCCACATGGCGAGCACCGACCAGCCACCCAATGGATTATGACCGGCGTAGCGTCCACCGTGGCGAAGATAGCGCCACGCCTTAGCGGGTGAGACGAGAAAAGACGCTAAGCGCGACGGCTGGCTACCAACGAATCCCCAGATAACCCTCGCCGCAACCACACACAGGACACTCGATCCGACCCACTGATGAATCTCCATCCTGCCTTGATCACCACTCCACCACATCACACCGAGGGCCACCGGCAGGTACCAATGTGCCAGACGCACAAAGTGATCCCAAATGGGATACTCGGTGCCGCTCATCGCCGATGGCGACGCACTCACTGGGCCAGTAATTCGAGTAGTGCGGTGACTGACGCCTCAACACCGAGAGATACAGCGCGCTCTGGCTCGATCTTGAATAGGGGCGAGTGGTGCGAGGGAACCGGTTCACCACCGGCCTTCTCCCGCGCGAAATCTTCGGGTGGCGTGCCGCCAACGGCAAAGTACAGACTCGGGATATAGGGGTTTACCGTGAACACCGGAAAATCCTCCGCGCCCATGCCCAGACGCTCGCCCGAGAAAAACACCCCCTCGCCAAAGTGCTCACTCCAAACACCCATAATGCGCTCAGTTAATGCACGATCATTCAATGTGGGTGGAACGCTCTCCTCCGATACAACGACCCTGGGCAACTGGTCCTCCGGCAGCCCCGCAACGCGGCCCATATTTTCGGCAACACGTCGAATACCATCCAACAGCAAAGCGCGATCCTCGACTGACTCGCTGCGCACCGTTAACTGCAGGTGAGCGGCATCAGAAATGATGTTGTGCTTGGTACCACTGTGAAATGCGCCAACTGTAATGACGCCGGGACGCCGCGGCGGCAGCGTTCGGCTGACAATAGTCTGGAGCCCGAGGACAATTTGCGAGCCGAGTACAATCGGGTCAATGCCGCGGTGCGGTGAAGCGCCATGCGCACCCACCCCGGTGATGTAAATGTCCACCGTGTCAGCACCTGAATAGGGAGACTCGGTCGACGCACCCAAGATACCCGTGGGTAACGTCGAGGTGACGTGAAACGCCATCGCATAATCGGGCTGACCGAACCGATCCCACAGGTTGTCCGCTCGCATCGCTGCGGCACCCAACACGCGCTCCTCCGCAGGCTGACCAATCAACATCAGGGTGCCACTCCACTGATCCCGTTTCTCAACCATCATCTGCGCAGTACCCACGAGGCTGGTAATGTGCACATCGTGACCGCAGGCGTGCATCACAAAGACCTCATTGCCATTGGGGTCTACCTGACGGGCACGAGACGCGTAGGGAAGACCTGACTTCTCTTCAACAGGAAGCCCGTCCATATCGGCCCGAAACATCACCAGCGGACCGTCACCGTTTTCAAGCAAGGCGACGATGCCTGTGCCACCAACATTCCTCTCCACGCGATAGCCGAGCTGCTCCAGCTCATTAGCCAAACGCGCCGCAGTTTGCTGCTCCATGGTCGACAGCTCGGGGTTCTGATGAAAATACAGAAAAAGGTCTTTGAGCTTTGATTGGTAGAGCGCGTCTACATCGTCGCGTACTGACTCAGCCATCAGGGTATTCGGGAGTAGCATCACGAAAACGAATGACCAGGCTTTTAACATCTGTGCAAAGACACGCATAATCCTCTCCTTCATCGGACGGTCAGAGATCATACCCCAGAATCCCGCACACCCGAGCGCACGCATTGCAGCGTCAACTCAGTCGCGTTAGGCTCCCCGCGCCCGCGCCCGGTAGGTTCGGCCCATTGCGGATATTGACGAGCGAGTCCCTTACTGGAACAGCATCACGTGAACAGCGAAGACATTAAAAATCGATTCGGCAGCTATCACGTCGTGGTGCTGGCGCAAGACGAGGCCCATCGGGTCGCCAGCTTGTGCAGCGAGCACAACGAGGCATTGGTCTGCCGTACCTTGGCGGTAACTTACTTTTGTCAGCCCACACCTGAGGCGGCACTCCCCGCTGATCAACTGATTCGGCAGGGTCACAGTATCGGCAGTACTTTATCGGGCGCGGGGCTGGTCATCCAGCGACAACCATTGCTCGAGGCCACCACGCTCAGCGGCCAGGGCTTTGAGCGACTCAGCGCCGGCACCGTGAAATCAGGCACTGGATTGCTGATCAGGCTGTATCGTCTCGACGTCGAGACAGACACTGGGTCAGTCAGACCTTATGCAACCATTGCAGAGGCGCACCACCCGGAGCACCTGTCGGCCACCTCCGC
>JAYPXQ010000118.1:0-5767 GCA_038135595.1 Halieaceae bacterium | reverse complement strand
GTATCGAGGGTGGCAGAAAACAGCTGAATACCCGATGCCATAGCATCGCCGGACGCCATGGCGAATCGAGCGCTATCCATCTCCTCGACAAAAAAGAACCAAACGTTGAGCGACAAAAGGAGATAGGTCTCGTACTTCACCCAACGAAAGAGCGAAAAAGCCGAGCGGGCGATGTCGTTCACCGCGCGCTACTACCAACAGTCTTGTTGAACGATCGCACTCCGCTACACCTGAAGCAACAGGTGCTCGCGCTCCCAGGAGCTAATAACCCGGTTGAACTCCTCAAATTCGTCGAGCTTTACCGCCGCATAGGCGCGCATAAACAGCTCTCCGATCATTGCCTGGAGTTCGGGCGTGTCATTGAGCTTACGAACCCCCTCCTCCAGCGTTCTGGCAACGCCGACGCTATCTTCGTTGGCGGTGCCCTGATGGGGCGCCGAAGGCTCGAGGTGCTGGCGCATACCCAGAAGCCCGCTTGCCAGCGTCGCAGTCATCGCCAGGTAGGGATTGGCGTCAGCGCCTGGGAATCGATTTTCGATCCGCAAATTAGCCGGATCCGAATTGGGCACACGGAAAGCCGTCGTCCGGTTATCAAACCCCCAGCTCAAATTGATGGGCGCCGAAATATCCGGCGCCAGGCGGCGATAAGAATTGACGTTGGGAGCGTAAAAACTGATGAGCTCCGGGGTATACCGCTGTAAACCGGCCATGTATTCCATCATCGCCTGACTCGGCTTGCCCTCGGCGGTGGCAAAAATATTCTGCCCCGTCTCGAGGTCAATCACGCTCTGATGAATGTGCAGCGCCGAACCCGGCTCGCGTTGCATGGGCTTTGCCATGAAGGTGGCGTACATATTGTAGCGCTGTGCGGTTTCACGAACGGTACGTTTGAATACAAATACCTGATCCGCCATGGCCAGAGGGTCACCATGATTAAAGTTGATCTCCAGCTGTGCCGCGCCGTTTTCGTGGATGAGGGTGTCGACGTCCAGCTTTTGCAGATCGGCAAAGTCATACATGTCTTCGACAAAATCCTCAAACTCAGCCACGGCGTCGATGCTGTAAGACAACCGGGCGACCTCGCGTCTGCCCGAGCGACCCTTTGGCGGCATAAGCTCGTAATCCGGGTCGGTATTTTTGTTGACCAGATAAAACTCCACCTCGGGCGCAACCACGGGCTTAAGCCCCGCCGCCTCGTATAGGCTCAAAACGTATCGCAGCACGTTACGGGTGGAGAGCGGGTGGGGCTGACCCTCCGCCGTATAACAATCGGCGATAACTTGGCCGGTGGGCTCTCGAGCCCAGGGCACCAGGCGCAAGGTACTGGCATCGGGCCGCAGGAGCATATCGGTGTCGGTGGGCTCAACGAAGTCCCAGTGGTCGTCGGTGTACTCTCCCGTCACCGTTTGAATCATGATGGATTCGGGCAGTTTGATATCGCGATTGGCGGTAAATTGATGCGCTGGTATGAACTTGCCACGGGCATTCCCGGTCATATCCGGGACGAGGCACTCAACCTCAGAAATCTTGTGCTCCTTGAGCCACGCCTCGATCGTCTTCATGTCGGCGCGGGGCACTGGAGACCCGCCCTCCGCGCTCGCCGGCGCATAGGCCCCTATCTTTTTCGATGCTTTCTTATGGTCTGCTTCACTCATAACGCCCCGCGGGCAACCAAACACCCGCACAGTATCGGTTGGCATCCCGATACCGGCAAGCGGCATAATGCCAGCTATGAACGCTCCCACCTCAACCGCAGCGCCACACCCCTATCCTTCGAGTTGGTACGCGGCTTCGACACGATTACTGCCCCCATTCGCGCCGCTGCAGGGTGAGATCAAAACCGATGTTTGCATCATTGGCGGTGGGTATACCGGGCTATCTGCCGCGTTGCATCTGCGTAAAAAAGGGTTCGACGTGGTGGTGCTGGAAGCCGAGCGCATCGGTTGGGGCGCCTCAGGCAGAAATGGCGGACACGTGGGCACGGGACAACGTGCCGATCAGGCTTCGATCGAAAAATGGGTGGGCATGGAGGCAGCACAGGGGCTTTGGCAACTGGGCCTCGACGCGGTGCAGCGCGTCTGCGACCTGATTAAGGAGTATGAGATCGATTGCGAATTGGGCTCGGGCAATCTGCACCTTGCCGCCAAACGCAGCCATGCCGACGAGCTCCGAGAGGAGCTCGAACACCTAGAAATCACCTACGGTTACAAGCAACTCTCCTATCTTGCAGCCGACGAAATCAGCGCACTGACCAGCGCCCGCGGCTTCCACGGTGCGCTACTGGATGCCGGTTGCCGACACTTACATCCGCTCAAATACGCCCTCGGGCTGGCGCGCGCTGTGGAGGAGGCTGGGGTTCAGATTTTCGAGGGAACCCACGGCCGGCCCGCCGCCGACGGCTCCACAGGCGATGTCGTTACACCCCATGGCCAGGTTAAAGCACAACACGTAGTGCTGGCATGTAACGCTTATCTCGGCAACCTCGTGCCGCGACTCGCGGGCAACATCATGCCGATCAATAATTTTGTCGTGGCGACAGAACCGCTGCCCTCACGGTTATTGCCACGCATCAACCGCGACAACCTGTCGATGTCAGACACCTTGTTTGTCATCAACTACTGGAAACTGTCAGAGGACGGTCGGTTGATATTTGGCGGCGGCGAAAACTACTCAAGCCGTTTTCCGAGCGATATCCCTGCCTTTGTGCGCCCCCATATGCTCAAGATCTATCCCGAGCTCGAGGAGACGACGATTGAGTTTGGATGGGGGGGCGCCGTCGGGATCACGCTCAATCGCATGCCTGACTTTGGTCGGATTGGGGGCCATCTCTGGTACGCACAGGGTTTTTCAGGTCACGGCGTGCCGACCGCCACTATGGCAGGCCATCTGCTGGCAGAAGCCATCGATGGAGATTCCACCGGATTTGATCTGATGGCCTCGGTTCCGACTCATCGATTCCCCGGTGGCACGCTACTGAGGTGGCCGGGACTGGTCGCCGGCATGTTGTTTTACAGTTTGCGAGACAAGCTGGGTAACTGACAACGCACCGCAAAAGGGCGTGTGCTGAAAGCACAAGGCCCGCCTCGCCCCAAAACTGAACCTGCTAAGTCGCATACCCATTCACCGTGAATCACAGTTATGCTTTGAGTTATGTGAATAGCGCTGGCGCTCTCGGCAATTCAACTGATAAAAATATGAGGTGCTGATATGTTACCGATACTTCGCGGCCTCACCGCACTACTTGGCTTTTCACTCCTGATGTTAGGTCTGGGCTGGTGGGTTCACCCCGAACCCGCCGCCCACTTACTCGGTGCCACCTTGCTGGAAGGTACCGGCCGGAGTACCCAGATCGGCGATTCCGCGGCTTTCTTCATAGGGTCAGGTGGCCTGTTGCTCTGGGGTGCCCTGCGCGCCGAGGCGCAGTTAGTACTGGCGGGTGGCTGTCTGATTGGCCTGGTGGCGCCGGGCCGAATGCTTGCCACCATAATGCACGGCGCCGCCTGGACTTGGCCTGAAATTATTGGCGAGTGCGTGATCTTGGCTGTAGCGGTCGCCACCGCCGCTGCCCTGCGACGCAACCACTCTGACACGCTGTTCTACTAACCCACACACTATTCAATGCTACTCACAAAGCTGAAATCCTTGCTCAGTGCCGAAGCCCATTCAGACGCATCGGTGGCGCGTAATCCACTGGAACTCACCAGCGCCGCTTTACTGATGGAAGTCGCGCGCGCTGACTTTTCGACTGATCAAGTAGAACTCGACGCAATTCGATCACTGCTGATCGCGCACTTTTCGCTGACCGATGAGGAAGTCACAGATCTCACGGCGGAAGCCGCGGATCGCGTTGATTCCGCCACATGTTTGTTCGAATTTACGCGCCTCATCAACGAGCAGGCGTCGGTTGCGGATAAGCGCGCGCTGGTCACCCTGATGTGGCAAGTGGCGCTGGCTGACAATGCCCTGAGTCGCTACGAGGAACACGTGATTCGCAAGGTTTCCGACTTGCTCTACCTGAGCCACAATGATTTTTTGCTGGCAAAAGCGGCGGCGCAGAACACCTAGCTATCGGTTCCTTCTCTGAAATACCCGGGCAATCCGCTGTTACCCAATGACACAATCGCTACTGCCCCCGCGCGCTGATCAGGCAGCCCAATACGATGAGCCCGGTGCCCAATAGCGTGCGTGCGGTAACGGGTTCAGCGAAAAGCCACCACCCCAGTATCGCTGCCCAAATAAAAGCCGTGTATTCCACCGCGACAAGTCGTTGCGCCTCGGCCTGACTGTAGGCGTGAGACATCAACATCAGCGAGGCCACCGCAAGTGCCGCTGCCAAAGCCGCACCACCCCAATGCGCTGACTCCGTTGGCACCATGATTAAAAAGGGTGCCGCCAGTAGCAAAAGAAAAAACACGATCAAGTTTTGATAAAACGCAATCTCCAACGGCTTGGCAATCAAGGCCTGCATTCGCTGCAAGATCAAATTAACACCGTACAGCACGGCCGAAACCAGTATCGAAAGCATCCCGAGCAAATCGCTGCCCTGATGCCCTCCCAGCACCTCGCCGCCAACGACCGTCATCACGCCGCCGAAACCCAGAGCGGCGGCGAGCTTGGCATTGGCGCCAATTTGCTCTCCCAACATTGGCACCGCGAGAAACAAAGTCACAATAGGCGCCACAAACGACAGGCCAATGGCCTGCGCCAGCGGGATACGGGTCAGACCAAAGAAAAAAAGATACGCCATGACAGCGGTCAAAGCCGCACGGATAAAATGGATCTTAAGCGCCTCGCGGGACGCCAACCGAGGCCGCGTGGGCAGGTAAAGTACCGAGACAAAAAGTGCGCCCATCGCCATACGCCAGAACATCGCATTGAAAGCCCCCAATGCCAGTGCCTGCGCCTTCATCACCGCATCCATCACCGAAAATAGCAGGATGCCGAGGGTGGCTATCAGAAGCACATAACGAATGTCGCGTACTGACGATGTCACCATAGGCGCTCGTGTCGAAGACCCGTCATTAAGATGCGCTCTCGGGGCCTAAATAGGGTCGACAAAAAACGCCGTCTTTTTCTCTCCGGCGTCGGTATAAACGCCCTCTCCGCGCTCAATTAAATAAGCCTGGTTAGTGCTGCTGACGATGCCGACCCCCCGCAACAGACCTGCCATGCGCTCGTAATAGGGGTGGTCAAAATGCGCCACGAGGCTTTCGCTAGTCTCCCAACGCTCATAAACCTGCATGCGCGTCGGTATTGCGGGGTCTGGCGCAAAGCAGTAATCAAGGCAGCCCGGCTCATCTTCTCTCGTTAATCGCTGGACATTTGCCGTCAGCGCGACAGCGTGGTCCCGGTCTTCCTCGCTCGCAAATTCCAATGCTGCTACCACAATCACCATAGGGCATTTCTCCTCGCCTCATACCGCGGCGCGTCGCAAAGGAACGCCGATGCGCCGATCATATCCCAAACGTTGATATTTCAGCCTCGAACGTCACCGCCAGGGAAACACGCGCATTTTGCCCGTTTGCCACTGTAGGAAGTTGGCAATCAGAATCCAGACGGCCACCAGATAAGGCGTGTCAGAAATCAGGTCGAGCGCCCATGCCCGCTGCTCGGCCAATCCCAGCGCGATTTGATCTGGGCTCAGGTCGGCGCCATGGGCATAAGAGAGAATCAAGGGAGCAAACTTCAGCAAAGCAGCAAGCAGCAGGCCGAAGTTAACCCACGACAACGCTACAAACCCGACACCCGGCGGACGCTCTTCCCGATC
>JAYPXQ010000117.1:0-5768 GCA_038135595.1 Halieaceae bacterium | reverse complement strand
CAATCACCAACGCGAATCGCGCTATTTGGCGACCTGCACGTTCATACGGGGCTCAGCTTCGATGCTTATATATCCAGTATTCGGTTAGGTCCCAATGACGCGTACCGCTACGCCAAAGGCGAGCCGTTGGCGCTGCCGGGTGCGGATGGCAAACTCGGGAACATCGCACGTATCGATCGACCTTTGGACTTTGCGGCAGTGACCGACCACGGCGAATTTCTGGGCCAGGTGCGGGTCTGCACTGCGGAATCGGGCGTAGCCCGATGGTGGCCCTTATGCGCGATGAGTCGCGCTGACAATATCTGGGTGCAACTGCTGGCCGCTAGCTGGTGGACCTCTCTGGGGGGTCAGGCAACCGACGCTCCCGAGCCCTCCTTCGCCTGCGCGCTCGGTGATTGTGAGCAAGCACAACTGAATACCTGGCGAGACATTCAGCAGGCAGCGGCCGATCATCAGGACACCACCGCGGACTGCACGTTCACCACCTTCAATGCCTACGAATACACACAGGCGAGTGCGCAGAACAACATGCACCGGAACGTCATTTTTCGCGACGCGCGCGTTACCGAACGTCCGATCTCAATCTACGACACGGAGCAATCGGTCACCGCACTGTGGCGAGCGCTGGATCAACAGTGTATTTCTCGCGGCGATGGTTGTGACGTATTGGCGATTCCGCATAACAGTAATCTCGCCGGGGGGCTGATGTTCCCCGACCCCGCCAGCCCCGAGGAAACGTCGTTACGACAGCGCCTGGAGCCCGTCGCAGAAATGATTCAGCACAAAGGTGCCAGCGAGTGCCGCTTTGACCGTCTCGCCGGCAGAGGGGTACTGACGCAGGATGAGCTCTGTGACTTTGAACAAATTGACAGCGACAATCTGCACATGCTCGGCAGCGTTAACGGTGTGATGCGCTCCGATCGCGGACACGCGATTGGCATTGAGCAGTTTGCGTCGCGAAACCTGCTGCGCAATGTTTTGAAAGACGGGCTCGCACTCGAAGCCACCACCGGCGTTAACCCTTTTCAGCTGGGCTTCATCGGCAGTACCGATACCCACAGCGCCACGGCCGGCGCCGCGCAGGAACGGGGCTACGAGGGACATCTGGGCCGACGCGACGCGCAGTATCGCAACGTACAGGACCACTTTGCCGCGAACCCCGGCGGCTTGGCGGTCGTGTGGGCGGAAGAAAATTCGCGTGATGCCATTTTTAATGCCATCAAACGCCGCGAAACCTATGCGACCTCAGGTACCCGTCCCCAACTAAGGTTCTTCGCGGGGGACTACCCCCAAGATATCTGCACCGAGCCCAATATGCTGGACACCGCCTACCAACGCGGCGTACCGATGGGGAGCAACCTGAGTGTCGCCGAGGATGAAAAGCCCACCTTTCTCATTGCGGCGCAGCAGGATCCCGGCACCCCCGGCCAACCCGGTAGCGGCATCGAACGGATTCAAATTGTTAAAGGCTGGGTCGACGACGACGGCGTCCCGCAGGAGCAGGTGATTGATGTGCTCGGCAAAGCCCAACCCGGCTTAGGGGTTGATCCCCTGAGCTGCGAACCCACCACACAAGGGCTTTCTACGGCGTGCACGGTTTGGGTGGACGACCAATACCCAGAGGGAAAAAACGCGTTTTATTACACACGACTGATCGAGACCCCGTCGTGTCGCTGGAGTACGTTGCAGTGTCAGGCCGCGGGGGTGAATCCGTTCTCTGAGGACTGCTCTGCGCAAAAAGACCGCGCCAACGCGCTTGCGCTCGAAGCCGGCGCCACCGGGCCCGTGTACGACAACTGCTGCCGGGTGGCATCAAGCGAATCTTTCTACTCGCCGGTCATTCGCGAGCGCGCCTGGAGCTCGCCTATCTGGATTGCTGCGCCTCGCTAGCGAGGTGAAGAAATACCGGCACCTCACCGCCACCATGCACTTCCAATGACGCACCCGAAATATAAGCCGCGTCGCTTGAGCACAGCATCAATGCAGCACGTGCAATGTCAGCGGGTTCTGCCATGCGTTTAAGCGGCAGCATATCCGCCACCTTACGAAGGCCCTCCTCGCCCCCGTAGTGCTCATAGCCCGCCTCGTTGTGCACAAGCCCCACAACGATGGCATTCACCCTGACAGTGGGGCCCCACTCCATAGCCAACGACTGGGTAGCACTCACCAACCCAGCCTTGGCGGCCCCGTAGGCCGCCGAACCCGGTGATGGCCTCACACCGCTGACCGAAGCGATATTGATAATGACCCCCGGCTCCTCACCCGCGGCCAACGCCGCGTGCGCCTGTTGCGAGAGCACCATAGGTGCAACAAGATTCAGTGCGATAATTTTTTGCGTGAGTGAGGCGCTGGCGGTTGCCGCGGCCACTGGCGGACCCCCACCGGCGTTATTCACCAGTACATCGAGTCGCCCATAGTCTGCAGTGATGGTCTCGATCATCTGTTGGCACGCTTCTGGTTCGCGGATATCGGCACATATAAACCGCGCTCGAGTGCCCTCGTGAGTCACTGCTACCTCGGGTTCGCGGCGACCACAGGCAATGACTGTCGCCCCCGAAGCCAAAAAGTGCGCACAGATCGCCCGCCCAATGTGCCCCGCGCCGCCGGTCACCAATACGATTTTCCCTGTGAAGTCATGCATAGCGGACTCCCTCACCAATAAGGAGGATGGATGGTTGAGGTGTTATCGACTTTAATAGCCGCGCCGTTGATATGCCGAGCGTCGTCCGATGCCAAGAACGCAATCACGTCGGCAACAGCGCCCGGCTCGCAGGCAAAGGAGGCCGCCTGCATCCCCATGTCATGACTCATTTGCGGCGGAGAACCGGCGATGTTCATCACCATTGGCGTGATGATCCCATCGGGATGCACCGAGTTACAGCGCAGCGCTCTGCCCTGCTGCTTCAGGTACACCGCGGTACTCATGGTCAAGCTTCTGACCGCAGCCTTCGACGCGGTGTAAGCGCAAAACTGAGGGAAACCCATCTCGGCTGAGGAAGAGCAGATGTTGACAATCGCACCGCCCGGCCGACGCATCAGGGGCAAGCAGGCTTGAATGCCCAAAAACACCGAGTGGCAATTTATCGCCATCACCCGCTCAAACTGCTCGATGGTTTCGGCCTCAATATGGTCAGCGCGCAGAATAGCGGCGTTGTTAACCAAAATTTCCAGCCCATCGAAGCGCTTCTCGAGCGCCGCGGCAGTTTGCGCCCAGCCATCGGGGTCGCTGACATCCTGCTGCAGGAACGTCACGCCCAAGGCCTTGGCTACCTCCGCACCCTGATCCGCATCGAGATCAGAAATGACTACGTTTGCGCCGCTGCTTTTTAGGCGTGCGGCTGTTGCCTGCCCGAGGCCACCGCAACCGCCGGTAATGAGCGCGACCTTCCCGGCCAGCGACTTACGCTCCGCTGCCGCTTCTGTCATGCTGTGCCACCGATTTGATGGAGCCTCCGCGTATGACCCAGTGTGTTCTCGAACATCCCAAAGATTTGCTCGACGCCGTCGGGCAGCAACTCGGCCCCACCGAGCCGCTGACGATTAGCCAGGAGCGCATCAACCAATTTGCCGACGCAACGGGAGATCACCAGTGGATCCATCTTGATCAGGAACGCGCCGCTTCGGGCCCCTTCGGGCGCACGATTGCTCACGGCTACCTGACGTTGTCGCTCGCCGCTTATTTCTTGCCGCAGCTCTTGAGCGTGCGTAATACCTCGATGGGGGTTAACTATGGCGCCGAGAAGGTACGGTTCCCGTCCGCGGTACCCGAAGGTTCGACTCTGCGGGCCACCGGCGAGATTATCTCTGCGGAGGAAAGCGGCGGCGGCATTAAAGTCGTCGTGCGCATGACCATGACCGCCGACGGGGCAGACCGACCCGCCTGCGTTGTCGACACGATCAGTCTGTTCTACCCCTGAGAGCCTCACCGGATCAGAGCCCAAACACCCGCACCGCATTATCGCGGAGGAATTTGGGCCAGACGTCATCCTTAAACGGTACGTTGGGCAGCTCTTCGAATATTCGGTCGAGCGATAGCCCCATCGGGAAATAACCCGCGTACATGATTTTGTCTGCGCCCCGCGTATTGGCAAAGTCGATAATGGGCTTGGGATAGTGACGCGGTGCAAAGGCACTGGTCATGTAGTAGAGGTTGGGATACTTCAGCATGAGCTTCCAGGCGAGGTCTGCCCAGGGCTCCCCACCATGGCGCATGACTACCTTGAGCTCGGGGAAAAACCAGCAAATTTCGTCCAGATGCTCTACTTTTTGCGGCGCCATCGGTATGCGTGGCCCGGGCACCCCCACACAAGGGCAAAAGGGAATATCCAGATCAATGCAGGCCACAAAAATCGGGAACCATTTTTTATCGTCAAGGGGGACCTGCGGACACAGTCCTGACGGAAACGCCGTGACCGCCTTCAGGTCATAGGTCTCTTTTAGCCGCCGGATCTTGCGCACTTCCTCCATGCCGTTATTGGGGTTGGCGTCGTAACAGGCAATAAATCGATCCGGGTAGTCGCACACCGCTTGGTTCTGCGTATCGTACTGGCCCTCATCGACACCAATCATGCCTTTCGCGATGCCGAACTCATCCATTTTGCTCAGCGTGTAAACGGCGTAATCGTCGTGTTCGCCCACCTGCGGGAGCTGCTTGAACATATATTCAGCGGGCATCTGAAACTGCTGCCGACTCTCCTCGTCCATCAGCAGCGGACGAATAAAATCATAATAGTTCGACGTATCATTGTTCGGGATCGCCATCATCAGATCGATGACCCCGATATCGCTTGGCATGGGCATAACGCTGTCTCCCGTTCCGTCGCCTCAAACACCTCCGCCTGAGGCATCGCGCAGTAGTTTGGCCGCGCCATACTCCGCAATCATATAGGTTGCTGCCATGGTATTACCCGACGTCAGTTTTGGCATTACTGACGCGTCAATGACCGATAGTCCAGACAGACCTCGTAATTTGAGCTCAGGATCGATCACCGCATCCTGATCTGTGCCCATGCGGCAGGTGCCCACCGGATGATATCCCGTCGTTCCCTGCTGGCCCGCCTTGATCAGCAACGATTCGTCGGATTGTGCCGCCGCACCCGGACGAATCTCGGCGCCGCGGTAGGCTTTCATGGGCTCGCTGTCATAAATTTTTCTGAGCATGCGGATGCCCGACAACAGCACGCGTCGATCGTACTCGGTGGAGAGATAGTTCGCCCTGATCTGCGGTGCAGCGTCGATTTCGTTACTGGTAATGAGCACGTCGCCACGACTCGTTGGGTGCATGGGATAAGTGATCGCGGTGACACCCGGCACCGGGTCCATGGCCGAGCGACCGGTGACCTCATCATGGATCCCGGCAGCGGGAGTGAAGTGCACCTGAATGTCGGGCCGGCCCGGCTCACCAAAACCGGACTCGTGAAACACGCAGACATCTGACGAGGGCATGGCCAGCAACCCCTGTCGCCGGCCCAGATAGTTCCACAGCTGGCCCGGCAAGCGGTGCGGCCGCACCGACGCCCAGACGGTGCCCTCCGCGTGGGTTTCGGTCGCAACCAAGGTTCCAAAGTGATCCTGCAGATTTTGGCCCACCGAGGGGCGGTCGATCACCGGCGTTATTCCCACCGCCTGTAAATGCGCTGCGTCGCCGATACCCGAGCGCTGTAAAATCACGGGAGAACCAATGGCGCCCGCGGCCAGAATGGTATGCGCCGCGGTCGCCGCCTGAGGCTCACTCTGACCCTTGCGCCATAGCACCCCTGATACCCGCG